>JAJZJU010000064.1 GCA_021809895.1 bacterium | reverse complement strand
AGCAACAGGGTGACATCCTGATTCTGGGTCACCGATTCGATCCTGGCCCATCCTGGAGTCCCAGCCTGAGCCGTTCCTTGTGGCTGTAGATGTTTCCAGTCTGTCCCCGGGCGAATCCGACCAGGGTGACTCCCAAGGTGGTCGCCGTCTGCACCGCCAGGGATGATGGCGCCGAGATCGAGACCAGGACCGGGATCTGCGCCGCGGCCGCCTTCTGCACGATCTCGAACCCCGCCCTGCCGCTGACCACGAGACAGGAGTCGGAAAGTGGCAGACGGCCCTCCAACAGAGCCTGGCCGACCAGCTTGTCCACCGCGTTGTGGCGGCCGACGTCCTCGGCGACCGCCATTTTTTTCTCGCCACAGACGACCAGCCCAGCCGCGTGGAGTCCACCGGTAGAGGTGAAGACCGGTTGAGAGCGGGCGAGCCAGCCGGGGAGGTCGAGGATCTCCTCGAGCGGCCAGGTGCGATCGCTGACGACCGGCTCCTGGAAGCGCAGCAGAGCCTCCATGGTCGCCGATCCGCAGATCCCGCAAGCGCTGCTAGAGGGCAGCGCCCGTTGCCAGCCCAGGCTGCCCCCGGTCAGCGGGGATCGCAGATGGACATCGACCAGGTTCTCCGCCTCTGGATCGGCCTCGACAGCCAATCTGGAGTCGGGCCACCTGGCCTGCCCGCTCGGCGCCAGCCTCACCATGGCGATATCCGACAACCCCTTGATCACCCCCTCGGCGTGCAGCAGCCCCAGGGTGAGCTCAAGGTCCGATCCGGGTGTGCGCATCAGGATGGCCAGGGGCTCTCCGTCCACCATCAGCTGGAGTGGCTCCTCGCGGGCCACCTCATCTGTGGTGGTTCTGCTCTGGCCTGCCTCCAGCCTGGTTATCTGAAGCCGTTCCTTGGGGCTTCGCGAGAGCGGGCTCGGCTCCACCATCCCAGGATCGTACAGCCCGGCCGGCTATTCGTCGTGCGGGCAGCTGCCGACGGGCTCGCCGTGGTGACAGCCGCAGCGGTCCACCGTCTCCTCGATCAGCAGTTGGCCGTCGGGGAAGTCGAGCCTCGGCCCGGGGCTGTGGTCGCCGGGCTGGACCGGCCTGGCCCGCAGGACGTAGCAGACGCGGCCGCCGCAGGCTGTCGCGGCCAGCATGTTGGGGTTGCCAGCCCTGACCAGGCGGTCGGCCGTCACCACCGAGCCTGCCCGGTCGATGCGGCGGTGTCCGACCGAGGTGAAGTAGGAGCCCAGGCTGAGGTCCATCTGCCGTCCGGGCTCGCCCAGCAAGGCCGCCCTGACAGCTTCTGCGGTCTGGGCGGCTCCCGCCTTGGTGACGCGTTGCGTGAGCGACCCGGCGGTGTCGTCGGGAAGGATGGGCACTCTGACCTGGGCCAGCAGGGGGCCGGCATCGATTCGCTCGGCGACGCGCTGGAAACTGACACCGCTCTCCTGCTCGCCGTTCACTATCGCCCAGTAGATGGGCTCGGGGCCGCGGTAGCTCGGTAGCAGCGATGGGTGCACGTTCACCCAGCCCAGGCGCGGCAGTTCCAGAGCCTTGCGTCTCAGGATCTGGTCGAAGCTTGCCACCACGAACAGGTCTGCGTGCAACCGCTCCAGCGCGACCAGCGAGTCGTAGTCGTTGACCCGCGCCAGTCGCAGCAGCGGGACCTGGAGGTGGTCGGCGATCTGACTGAGGGCGTTCTCACCGGCTATCGCGGGGTTGGCACCCAGGCTGGTGGCGAGCCCGGTGATGCGGACCCCGCTGCGAAGCAATGCCAGCAGGATGGCGAGGCTGTAATCGGAAGGAAAGCCGACGAAGCCGACCGCTGGCAGCGAGCCGTCCTGAGCCACAGGGTCGGCGGGGACGGCGGTCGGGATCTTGAGATCGGGGACCATCCGGAACTCGGCCTTGCTCCAGAGCCACTCCTCCACCTGTGCCAGCCAGGGGCTGATAGGCGCAGTGGATGGGGGGGTGTTCAGCTCAGGCACTGGCGCCCATGGTATCGGGCCTTGAGAGCACCGTTCTGGCACTCCGTCACCATTTCGTTGACTCGGCGCTACGCAGAAGCGGGACCTGGATGTCACACTTCCAGGCAAATGGCGATCGATAGGTCGAGCCTTCGAGCTCACAGCTCAGTCGATCAGGGGATCTCCGACATGGCCCAGTCGTGGATTCACCTAGCCCGTGACATCGCGCCCCAGGTACCGGAGCTGCCCGCTGTCATCGAGCAGGAGGTGGCCACCCTCACCAATCAGGAGCTGACCGAGGAGCTCCTGACCCAGATGGCCAAGTCGATCACCAGGAGGGTTGAAGAGGCGGGGCACCAGGAGGTAGCGGCGTCCCTGCTGCGGCGAATGGGCCGGGCCATCTACGAGCTGCTCCTGCTGCTGGCTACCGAGGAGGAGCTGCGCGCGATGGGGATGCTGGTGCAGGCTGCCCAGGCAGCCCCGCCGTCGGTTGCGGGTTGGACCGCGCCACCCCCTCCCAGCACGCCGCTTTCCCCTGCCCAGGACCGCGTCCCGGCCCAGGACCCAGCTCCGCTCAAGCCCCAGCCGCCGCCATCGTCATCCGCGACGTCGCCGCGCCCAAGCCCAGAGCCCGGCCATCCAGCGACCGCGGCGCCGCCTCAACGGCCGCGCACCGATCCGGCTGGAGCGGGCTCCGCCCAAGCCCCCGACACCGCCATGCCCGATGGCGGCAGGGCCGCCGGGCCATCAAAGGGTGAAGTGAAGTCGGTCCAACCGGGTGAGCGCGACAAGAGCGCGGTCGATGCGGGCCCGGCTGGTGACGCCACCGGGGCAGCCAGGTCGACCGCCGCCCCGACTCCTCGTCCGCTCGGGTCAGACTCCGGGCGGGCTCCCAACTCGACGAGCACGACCCCGCCGCCGCCCCTGGCCGGCCGGGGAGCCTCGCCGGCTGGGCCAGCGTCCAGCGCTGTGACCAGCAGGACACCCGAGACGCTGGACCAGAAGCCTGCCGAGCCCATCGCCTCACCGGCCGGGACGCCTACGCAGGCGGCCGCACCGGTTGGCCAGGCGCCAGAGCCTCATCGCAGTCTCGCTGGAGCTGGAGCACCGGCTGTCCCCAGCGGCAGCCCCCGGACCGAACCGGTCGCCACCGAGCCCGTCACTCGTGGCTCCAACCCGAGCTCCGGCGCCACCTCGCCCACCGAATCGCAGGGCGCCGCGTCGGCGACCGCCGACAAACCCGCACCTGCGCCAGAGCCTGAGTCCAAGTCCGGGGCTGCTCAGGCCTCACCCGCGACACCTCCAGCTTCGGCTGCGGCGACGACCAAGCAGGTCCCGTCCACACCGCTCCTCGGCGAAGCCGAACGCCAGGGGCCGCCCCAGGGTGCCACCCAGCTCTCGGCTGGACCGACGGCTGAGATGACACCCCCGTCACCTCGCCCATCTGTCGAGCCGGTCACTGGGAGCAAGACGTCGCCTCTCCCAAGTGTGCCCTCGACCCCATCACCAACTCGGCCGGCTCTCAGCAACGGTGATGGCCCTCCGGGCAACGCGGCTCCGGCCCGGAGTGGCGAGCTGGCGAGTCCGTCCGAGTCAGGTGGTGCCGCCGCCGCGCTTCCCCAGGGCGAACCCCAGCCGCCCGCAAGGCCCATCACCAGCCGGTCACGACCCGACGAGGAAGAGGTTGCCCTTTGGGGCTTCGACCCGGCGGCACGAGAGGCTCCCGAGCCGGACTTTCTGCCAGAGATCTCGCCCGACTCGGCTGTGCCAGAGCCGGAATCGGGGCCGGCGATCGCGGTCGAGGCCACGGCTGCCGCGGCCAGCGTGGTGCCGGCCATGGTGGCGGCTGGCATTCCAGGGCTGCGCCCCCGGCCGAAGCATGGCTGGTCGGTCCGGCTTTCGCCGAAGGCGGCCGAAGAGCAGGACCGCCGGCTCAGACACCGGCAGGCGGAGTTGCCGGCACTGGTTGACGAGATCATCGACCAGGTTCACCAGCAGCGCCGCGCGGTCGCCGACCGGGGCCAAGCACGGCAGGCTGTCCGCTCGGCCGCCGAGCAGACAGTCCCCTCCGATCTGTCGTCGGCTACCACGGCCATGGCAGAGCTCCTGGAAGCCAAGCGCCTGGCGGATGCGGCCGCCCTCGCCCTTCGGGTCACCGAGGCCTTCCCGGGGGAGGTCGCGGCAGAGCTGGCGTGCCGGGCCGGCGAGGCCTGCCGCCAGGCCAAGGACGTTGAGCTGGCGGCATTGTGCTTCACCACCGCGGTGCTGTCGGCCCCGCCGTGCGAAGCGGCTTGCTGGCAGCTTGCGGGCATGGCCCTGGAGCAACGCGACGCCCGGCTCGCCCCGATCTGGATGGAATTCCTGGCCCGGCTGCTGCGGTTGAGGGGCGCCGACGAGGACGCCATCGTGGTCTACCGCCAGCTGCTCAATCTGGCTCCGCGACGGCAGGACGTCAGGGATGTCCTGCGGGTGGCCTCTCTGACCGGCACCCTGCCCGACTGAGCCTGCTCACGGTCGCCTCAGCACCCGCATCCGCCGCCGGGGCCTAACCCGACCGGACTCCTGCTTGGGCACCACGCTGATGGTCCCGTCGCTCTCCATCTCCACCAGCTCGGCATCGCCGACTCCGCTCACCCCGTGCTCGCGGAGCGCCATGTCGGCCTCGTCCTGGTCCACGCCCTCCTTGGCCAGGGCTCCAGGGATCCACGCGCCATCGGAGGCCAGCACCCGCGCCGGTGACTCCAGGAGCCGGCGAACGCGCGGACTGTGAATGCGGCCCCAGTTCACGATCCAGTTCAGCACGAAAAGGGTGCTGATGATGATGAAGCCGCCCAGCAGGGAGCTGTCGGGGCCGGTCATGGCCGGCTGGACCGCATTGGCCACCAGCAGCACCAGGACCAGGTCGAAGATGGTCATCTGGCCGAGCTCGCGCTTTCCGAAGATACGAAGGGCCATCATGAGCACCACATAGATGGCCACGGACCGCAGGATGAGATCCCAGGGAGGGATGGCGAGGTGGGTCAGGTCCATGGGGATTCTCCTTGGCTGATCAGGCGCTCGCACCAGGCTTCGGGTGCGGTTCCGATATCGTGAGGCATGGTGGCCGGCGTTGGTGATATCGAGTCGTTCCAGCGCCCCGCTGGTCATCGCTCATCGCGGCGGCCGCGGCCCGGATCGCGAGAACTCGATCGCGGCTTTTGTCCGGGCCGCCAGCCTGGGCGCGGACATGGTCGAGTGTGATGTGCGCGCCACCCGGGATGGGGCGCTGGTGCTGGTCCACGACAGCACTGTCGCGGGCCGCCGGGTCGACACCACGAGTTTTCGAGAGCTGGCAGCCGGGCTGGGCTTTCAGCCGGCCCTGCTGGGGGAGGCGGCGGCGGCCCTGCCGGCCCAGGTGGGGTTGGATGTCGAGGTCAAGCAGCCGGGCTGCGAGCGTGCGGTGCTGGAGGCGCTGTCCGGCATGGCGCGAGAACGCTTGCTGGTGACCTCCTTCGAGCGCGTGACCCTCGACGAACTCCGCCAGCTGTCCTCCCAGGTCCGTCTGGGCCTGATAGTCCCCGCCCGGGGCCAGCTCGACGGCGCGGTGCAAAGCGCGGAACACTGTGGGGCCACCCATCTGGTCCTGCACCACCGGCGGGTCACGCCGCGGTCCCTGGCTGCCGCCACTCGAGCTGGCCTCTCCGTATTGGTTTGGACGGTCAACTCGAAGCGAGGGCTGCGCCGCCTTCTTCAGGAGCGGCTGGTCCGGGGAGTGGTGACCGATCAGGTGGAGCTGGCGGTGGCGGTCAGGGAGAGGATGTAGCTCCCGGACCGGCCGCTGGTCTGTGGAGGGTGGCCAGCCGGGCGCGAAGGCGCGCTCGCAGACCCTGTCACATAGTTGACTGCCGATAAGCAATAATGGGGCGTGCCCCCACGAGTCACCGCATCCAGCCCCGCCGCCACCAGGATGGAGGAGGGGCACGACCTGCGCGACGCGGCGAGATTGCGGGCCGTCATCCTGAGGTTGGGGAGGAGCCTCCGCAGCATCGAGGTGCCGGGAGGACTCACACCTTCCGAGTTCTCGGCGCTGGCGGTGGTGGTGACCCGCGGGCCCCTGCGTCCCTCGGAACTGGCGCTGCTGGAACACCTCAATCCGACCATGCTCTCTCGCATGCTCGCCCGGCTCACCCAGGCTGGGGTCGTCCGCCGCGAGGGAGACCAGCGTGATGGCCGAGCATTTCTGGTGGCGGCTACCGCCAAGGGGCGCCGCGTGCATCAGCGCCTGCGAACCGAGCGAGCGATGCGGCTGGATGCCGCGCTGCGGCAGCTCGCGGCACCGGAGCGCTTCTTGGTGCTGGAGGCATTGGGCGGCCTGGAGCGGCTGGTCGAGCTGCTGCGAGGAGAGCCGGGATGACCTCGGGGATCTGCTTGGGTGGTTGACCGGCCCCTGCTGCGGGTGAGGGACGGGCTCAGGTGGCTGTGGCCGGAGTGGATCGACTCCAACCTGCGTATCGTCCTCTTGGCGCGGGTCAGCATGAGTGCGGCCAGAGGGATAGCGGGAGTAGTCACCGCCCTCTATCTGGCCGCAGAAGGTTTCTCCGCCCTCCAGTTGGGGGCCCTATTTCTCTGCGTGACCGTGGTGTCCGCGGTCCTGGCCTCGGTGATCGGGCTCATGTCAGATCGCTGGGGCAGGAAGCCGTTCTTGATCTCGATCCCCCTGCTGGCGGCGGTGGCCGCAGTGGTCTACGCCTTCGACCGGGCGCCTCTCATCCTGTTCTTGTTCGCGGCCCTGGGAACCTTTGGCCGTGGGGCCGGAGCCGGCGGTGGCAGTGTCGGCCCCTATCAGCCCGCGGAGTCAGCCCTGGTGGCGGAGAGCGCGCCTGGGAATGCGCGCACGGCGGCCTTCGGCAGGGTCGCGTTCGCGTCCTCGCTGGGGGCGCTCTGCGGGGGGCTGCTGGCGGCTCTGGCCCAAACCCACGGCCACCTCACTCCGGCCTCCGCGACGGCGGTATACAGGCCCGCTTTCCTGGCGGCCGCCGTTCTGGCGGCGGCCGCGGGCACGATGGCGCTCTGGCTGCACGAGAACCGCCAGTCCCGGCCCCAGGCGAAGGGCAGGAATCGCATCCGATGGCCCCGCAAGTCGTGGCCGATGCTGTGGCGGTTCTGGGTCACCAACGGCGTCAATGGCTTTGCGATCGGGATGTTCGGCCCCTTCCTGAGCTACTGGCTGTACCTGCGCTACGGCGCCACCCCGGCGGAGATCGGAGTTCTCTTCGCATTCGTCAACCTGGGCTCCCTGGTCTCCACCCTGGCCGCCGCCGGCATCGGCCGAAGGTTGGGGACGGTCACGGCAATAGTGGTCGTGCGGGCCATCACCGGGGTCCTGCTGGTCCCCATGGTGCTGGCTCCCAACTTCTGGCTCGCCGGCGGGATCTACTTGGTACGCATGCTGGCGCAGCGCGTCGGCCTGCCCCTACGCCAATCCTTCACCCAGGAGGTGGCTGACCCGGCGGAGAGGGCGAGCCTGGCCGCTCTCTCAAATCTGCCGGCCCAGGGGACCATGGCGGGCAGCCAGGTTCTGGCTGGCTACCTCTTTGATGAGGTGAGCTTGGCTGCGCCCTTCGAGGTGGCGGCGGTGTTCCAGTGCCTCAACGCGGTTCTGTACGCGCTCCTCTTTGGTCGGCTGGGAAAGGGCCATGAGCGAGCGGAGGAGCCAGTGGTTGCGGCCCCGTTTCCGTTGGTGGAGGGTGACGTCGAAATTCCTGACTCGGAGGACCGCGCCATGCAGCGGGCCGCCAACCCGGTGGTCGACGACCGGTAGTAGAGAGGCGCTGCCGACCTGGGCTCACGCTCCTGCGGTCAGCGCCTGTGGCCGGGGCGAGCCGTCAGACGCCTCCAGGAGCCGTCTCTGCCCGAGGTCGGGGTCACCCAAGTCCCACCGTGATTGGACTTGCATTGCAAACACAGGTTTGGTACATTTGTTCGGGATGGAGATGACCCGTCGTCACGCATTGCCGCTGCAGACTCCGCACAGCTGGGCCGGAGTCGTGGACAGGCCATCGGTCCAGGACCTGGTGGTGCTCGACCGCGAGCTGCCGGCTCGCGAGGCCGAGTTCGGGGTCACCCCTGCAGGGCTCCACGACCAGATCGTGGCCGGCCTGGAGAGACGCGGTGTGAGGGGGCTCTACACCCACCAGGCGGAGGCCGTGGCAGCGGCACTGGCGGGGAGCGACGTCGCGGTCGTCACTCCCACCGCATCGGGGAAGTCGCTCTGCTATCTGCTGCCAGTTCTGGATGCCATCGTGCGAGATCCCGATGCCACCGCGCTGCTGCTCTTCCCCACCAAGGCACTGGCCCAGGATCAGCTGCATGAGCTCCGCCAGCTCGGGGACGCCATCGATGTCGATCTCAAAACCTTCACCTACGACGGCGACACCCCTCCGGGTGCGAGGACGGCTTTGCGCCAGAGCGGGCAGGTGGTGCTGAGCAATCCCGACATGCTTCACAGCGGCATCCTGCCGCACCACACAGCCTGGGTCCGGCTCTTCTCCGGCCTTCGCTATGTGGTCCTCGACGAGTTGCACACCTACCGGGGCGTCTTCGGCAGTCACGTGGCCAACGTGCTGCGCAGGCTGGATCGAATCTGCGCGTTCTATGGCAGCAAGCCGTCCTACATCTGCTCGTCGGCGACAATAGCCAACCCGGGTGAGCTGGCGGAAAAGCTGCTGGGGCGGCCGGTCAAGGTGGTCGACCACAACGGAGCGCCAGCACCAAGGCGTCGGCTCATGGTGGTCAACCCGCCGGTGGTGGAGTCCCGCCTGGGCATCCGTCGGAGCGCCAACCTGGAGGCCCGGCACATCGTCCCCGACCTGGTTCGGGCCGGTGCCCAGACCATAGTCTTCGGGCAGACGCGCCTGCAGGTGGAGCTGCTTCTGAACTACCTGGAGCGGCAGCTGGCCCTGGACGGACGTGGTGGGGTGGATGAGAGGTCGGACAGTGTGCGCGCGTACCGGGGAGGCTATCTGCCCCTGGAGCGGCGCGCCATAGAGGCCGGGCTGCGCTCCGGCGCTGTCCGCTGCGTGGTTGCCACCAGCGCCCTGGAGCTGGGGATAGACATCGGTCAGCTCGATGCCGCCGTGTTGGTCGGATATCCTGGCACCATCGCCAGCCTCTGGCAGCGCATGGGTCGGGCCGGGCGCCGCACCGGTGCCGCGCTGCAGATGCTGATCACCGGCGGCGGGCCGTTGGACCAGTTCCTGGCGCGCCACCCCGACTACCTGCTGGAGCGATCGCCCGAGCGGGCGTTCGTCGACCCCGACAACCTGCTCATCCTGGCCGGACATCTCCAGGCCGCCATCTTCGAGCTGCCGCTGCGCGCGGATGAGCGGTTCGGCGGCTCCGATCTCAGTGGACTCCTGGAGGTGCTGGCAGAGGACGGACTGGTGCATCGCGCCAACGGCAGCTGGCACTGGGCTGCTGACGCCTTCCCTGCCGATGCCCTGAGCCTGCGCACGGCGGCCTCCAGCAACGTGGTGATCATGGACACCTCGGCAGCCAGCAGCTCACCGTCGCAGGGTCCGCAGGGAAGCTCGGCGGGTACCGGCGGCGGTCGCGCCGGCGCCGGCGCTCGGGTGGTGGGGGAGCTGGACGAGTGGTCGGCTCCGCTGCTCGTCCACGACGACGCCATCTACATGCACCAGGGGCGCCAGTATCACGTCGAGCGGCTGGACTGGGAAGAGCACAAGGCATACGTCCATCCGGTCTCGGTTGACTACTTCACCGATGCCGATCTCCGGGTCGGGCTGCAGGTCCTGGAGCGCTTCGCAGGACCGTTGCTTGACGACAGGGTCGCGACCGCCAGGAGCCACGGCGAGGTGCGGGTCAGCGTGCTGGCGGCGATGTACCGAAAGATCAAGCTGCTCACCCATGAGACGGTGGGCTCGGGCCCCATCCGGGTTCCGGAGCGGGACCTCCAGACCACCGCCTACTGGTGCTCCTTCCCCCAGGTCTCCACCGAGGGCGCATCTGGCCTGAGTGCGGGTCTGGAAGCGGCTGGGCACGCCATCGGCCAGATCGCCTGCCTCATCTCCATGTGCGACCGCAGGGACCTTGGGGTCGTCACGCAGGTCAGAGCCGCGCTCGGAGCCCTCCCAGAGGTTGGCCCCATGCCAGGTGAAGATCCCGAATTCGAACCTGGCGGTAGGCCCCAGCCCACTTCGTCGCGGATTCGCACGGCCGCGGCAGATGGGCCGTGCATCTTCATTTACGACGTTCACCCCGGTGGCGTCGGGCTGAGCGCCCGTCTCTTCGATCTCCATGATCAGTTGTTGGCGGGGGCAGCCGGTCTGCTCAGGGAGTGCGATTGCCAGCAGGGCTGCCCGGCCTGTGCCGGTCCGGTGGCGGGCTTGGAGGAGGGGGCCAAGGAGGCAGCACTCAAGCTGCTGGAGGATGGAGAGTGGTCAGCCAGAGTCTGCGGCTGAGGCTCGCCGCGCTTCAGGGTGACCCCTCATTCAAGTTGGGCCCGCGACACGGCACTCCAAGAGTGCCAGACGGTGGCTCACCCGAGCAGGTGGATCTGCTGGGGCGGGTCGCCCAGTTGGGCTTCGTCTGGGAGGCTGAGCGTGGAATCCTGGTGCGGCAGCTTGACGTGCCCCTGGCCACCCTCAACCTGCTTCCCGAACAACTGGCGTGGAAGGCGATCGCGCCCATAGGCGAGGCGGTGCCGGTCGAGGGTCCAGTCTCTGTGCTCTGTTTCGATCTCGAGACCACCGGGCTGCAGAAGGGCGCTGGGACCGTGCCCTTTCTCTATGGTTGGGCTTCATATCGGGGCGGTTCGGACTCGGTCAGCCTGGAGCAGTGGTTGCTGCCGGAGCTGGGAGAGGAGGCTCCGCTGGTGAAGTCGGCACTCGCCCAGATCTCGCAAGCCGGCCTGCTCCTGACCTACAACGGGTCCAGTTACGACCTGCCGCTCCTGCGCGCACGCATGGTCATGGCAGGGGTGGATCGTCCGTGGCCGGCCACCGCTCATCTTGACCTTCTCCCCGTGGTGCGCCGTCTTTTCAGGCACCGCTTGGACCGCTGCACTCTGCGGGTGGTGGAGGAGGACCTCTTGGGGCAGGGACGGGGACACGACCTCCCCGGGCGGGAAGCGCCGGAGCGCTACTGGCGCTTCTTGCAGACCGGAGACCCAGCTCCGCTGGCTGACGTGGTGCGGCACAATCAGCAGGATGTGCTCTCCCTCTTATCGCTTGTGCAGCGCCTGGGTCGACACCTCGAGCTCCAAGAAGCTCAGCCCAGCGACTGGCTGAGCCTGGGGCGCTTCGTCGAGGAGCGGGGCGACCTCACGGCCGCTCAGCTGGCATATCGGATGGCGGAGCGGGTTGCGCCGCCTCCATTGGACCGGGCCGCCGGGCTGCGTCGAGCCAGGCTGCTCCGCCGTCAGGGCAAGACGGAGGACGCGTTGCAGGCCTGGCAGGCACTCTGGCAGCGGTGGCGCGACCCGGAGGCAGCCGAGGCGATCTGCGTCGACCTGGAGCATCGCCAGAGGGATGTGGCGGCGGCACTGAGTCTGGCCCGGGAGGCGATGCTGGAGTCGTCGGTCGGCTGGGACCAGCGCTTCGCCAAGCGGATCTGGAGGCTGCGCAGCCGGCTCGGCGCCGACCCGGATGATGCAGAGCCGGCCCGGTCCTTCCGCGCCTCGACCAGCCAGGACCGGCCCTGGGCCACCTGGCTTCCGGGGGGTGAATCCTACGAGGCCTGGCTAATCCTCCGGCGTGGCATGAGGACCGCTGAGGGGATCGAGCGGTCCCGGTCCCGGGTCGTGGCCCGGGCGGGGTAGGGGCCCCCGCTCTTGCGGAACCGCCGCGTCGATGAGGCGATGGAAGCCCTCCTCTGCGGCCTGCCTTTGGAACAAGAGCCGAAGGCGGGTGAGCGGATCCGCCATCGCCGCCGTGACCTCGCGCTCGGCCAGCTCGCGGATGAGGCGCAGGTCTGAGATCGAGGTCTCAGAAGAGTCCAGCAACTCGCGGATGAGCGATATGGCCAAGAGATCGTGGCGGTTGAAATGGCGGCGCCCGGCCGGGTCCCGTGACGGCCTGACCACACCGCTCTGTTCCCAGTAGCGGAGCACCCTGGGGCTGACGCCGACCTGCCGACTGGCCTCCGCAATCCGCCGGTCACTTTGGTCGGCATCCGGACCGGTGCCACTGTCTTGACGCTGATGTGGCATGTCAGCCCGCAGTTATAAGTTTATACATGGTCTATACTTACTATAATCATGTTAAGTCTGGTTATTCTGCTGGCCCTATTCGCCGCTACCTGTGTGGCTGTCATGACGCGCCCATTCAAGATAGGTCCGGGGTGGTGGTCGGCTGCTGCTGCAGTGTTCGCGATCGTGGGCGGCCTGGTGTCTGTCAGCCAGGCCTGGGCCAGCCTGGGCGCCATGATAAACGTGCTCACCTTCTTCGGCGGGTTGATACTCCTGACCGCGGTTCTGCTTCGTGTCGGGGCCCTGGAGGTACTCCTGGACCGGATGGAGGAGTGGAGCGGCGACAGCCCCCGTCGGCTGCTGCTGGCGACGATGGCGGTCACCGCCGGGGTCACGGCGATCTTCTCCAATGACGCGGCGGCCCTCTTGATAGCGCCGTCCCTGGTCGGCCGCCTGCGCGCTCGTGGCCTCGCCCCGACCCCGTACATTCTGGCCGTCGCGATCATGGCCAACTCAGCATCGCTGCTGCTTCCCGTGAGCAATCCTGTCAACCTCCTGCTCCTGGATCGCCAGCATATCCCGCTCTCGCACTACCTGGTCCAGGTGACCCCGGCCGCGACGGCGGGCCTGGCGGTGACGGGCTTGCTGATAGCCGCGATGAGCTGGCACCGGCTGGGACCGGGTCGCCCGCGGACGCTCCCCCTGCGCAAGCTCGACCGGCCTGTCCTGGTGTCACTCGTGGTCTTGCTGGGTGCTCTGGCCGCAGTCGACATAGCGTTCGTGGTCCGGGGCTTACCCCTGGGGCCCCCCACACTGGTGGCGGGCGGCCTCGGTGCTGTGGTCCTGTGGCTGCGGACGGGGAACCGGGCAGCCCGCTCGCTCACGGCGGCTCCTTGGTCGCTCCTGCCTCTGGTGGCGGGGCTGGCGGTTCTGGCCGCTGGACTTCAGCAGTCCCACGCGCTGGGCCAGATCTCCGCAGCGGTTGTCGGCAGCACCACAACTCTGGCCGCGCAGCTGAGGGTCGGTATCCTGACGGGTCTGCTGGCGGCCATGGTGAACAACCTGCCGGCGGCCTTCCTGGTGAGCTCGGGACTGGCTGCGGCCCATCACCTCGGGCCAATGGCTGTAACGGTGATAGCCGGGGCCGACCTCGGCCCGAACCTGGCTCCTGCCGGATCGCTTTCAACCATCCTGATCTTTGCCGCGGTGGAGGGCCGGGGGGATAGGCCGAGCTGGAGGTCGTTCTGGCGTCTGAGCGGGGTGGCCGGGACGGTGGGACTGGTGTCCACCCTGGGCCTGGCGACCCTGGTCCGGTGAGCCTGGTCTGGTATCCTCACGATCGCCGCGGGAGTGGCGCAGTGGTAGCGCGTCTCCTTGCCAAGGTGGAGTTCCACCTGATGCACTTTTCGGCGGTACTGCGAGGTCAGTCGAGATCAAATCCAGAGTAAATCATGCTGATCTCGGCACCGTGTCCGAAAATTAGCAGGGAGTAGTGGTATGCTCCTACCGCTAACTCTCGCAGAAAATGGCGATAAGGAGCTGAGATGCCCAAGCCGTCGATTCCCAAGGTGAGCCTGGCGGCCGGACGGGAGCGTCCGCAGCCGCTGGCGGAGTCGCCCCTGGACCCGTGGGATGAAGCCTGGCGGCTCTGGCTGGATCGCAAGGCCTCCCAGCATCGGGCGCCCAAGACGATGGCGAACTTCCGGTGGGCCAAGACCTGGATCGACCACTTCCGGCTCGACCCGGCCAATCGGGTAACCAGCCCCTCGGCCTGGACGGCTCGACACACCACGGAGTTCATGCTGTGGCTCACGGAAGCCCAGCTATCCCCGAGTGCGGTGAACAAGATCGTCAACGGCGGCCTCATCCAGTTCCTGGCTTGGTGCGCTTTGGACGAGCACGAGCCGGGTCTGCCTTGGAGAATTGAGCGCCGACCTGACAGACGCGAGATCAGCGATGACCGTCCTAACCGGGATGCTTACCCCAAGCTCAATGAGACTGAAATGTCGGTGGCACTAAGTCAGGCCTCGCCTCGGGACCGCTTCTTGCTCACCTTCCTCGCATGCACGGGCTTGCGGATTGGCGAAGTGGGAGCGGCCCGGACAGGGGAGGAGGCCAATCTGAGACTGGAGGACATGCAACTCAACTCAAGTACCGCTAAGTGGGAGTTGAACGTGTGGACGCTCAAGCCACCGCGGGAGCGCCGACGCGTGCCGGTGGATCCTCGCCTCAAGCGACTTTGGGACGTCTATGTCCAGGAGGTGCGGCCGAAGGATCAAATTGGGATCGATCCCGCAACCGGCCATCCCTGGCAGGCAGTTTTCCTGACTTCGCGCCTCGATCGCGGAGCCTACCTCCCTGCGACCACCAGCGCACTGCAGGACACCATCAAGAGCCTCAAGCAGGGGCCCAAACCCGTGCCTCGCCTCCACCCACATATCTTGAGGCACACCTTCGGGCGCAACATGGCGCACGTGGTCACTCCGTTCCAGCTGGCAGCGATGATGGGGCACAAGGACATCCGGACAACGATGATCTATGCTGGACTCGAAGGAATAGAAGGCGAGTTCCGCCAGCGGAGCACCCTGGAATACGCCTGGCTCGACGCAGAGGTGGCTAGGCTGCGGCCCGCCCGGAACCAGCGCGCCATTCCCGCCATACGCACACGGGGGGCTGGCCAGACTTGACGACCGACCGGAGGTGCCGAAGGAATGCCTTGCGCACCTGGACGTGGTCGGCACGGTCAGGGGTATCGCCCAGCTGATCGATGATCTGGGCGACGACGGAATCGCTTTGACCGAGATCCGTCACCTGGCGCAGCAGGCCTCCGGCCCAGCGGATCCTCCAGCGAGTGGACGGGGCGCACGCTCGCCCCTTGGCTATCCGGCTGATCGTGTCCTCGTCGACGCCGGCCACAAAGGCCAACAGTCCCTGGGTCAAACACAACTCATCGAGGAGCTCGACCAACTCGCCGGCCATACCCGGTCCACAAGGCACGGAGGCGACCACATGGTCTCCCTGAGCCGCCCGCCTGTCAGTCGAACTTAGCCCGGCTTGGGCCAATCGCCGAGTCAGCCCTCTACGCCGATGCCACCGTGTGTCATAGCTGACGCCTCCCAGCGGCGCTCATCCCTGGCCCCGCATGGGGTTGCGTCCGAGAACCTTGTATGTCACATTATACACGATATCCGGATCGTGTCAAATGATCCCAAAGCATCATCCTTGTCAGCCCGGCGACCAGTAACGCTGGGGCGTTGCGGGCACATTGTGTGGTGGTATTGTCGGCATAATTGGACTTCCCATATCGACATCGTCAGAGGAAC
>JAJZJU010000063.1 GCA_021809895.1 bacterium | reverse complement strand
CCGGTGCAGGCGCAGCAGGGCTTGCTGCCAGTTCTTCCGATCCACCAAGGCGTTCCAATCAGGAATGAGGTTGTGTAGCGGGCAGCCCTGATGGCAGAAGGGGATGCCGCAGCCCATGCAGCGGCGGGCCTGCTCCCGCAGTTCCACCTCCCCGGTTGGCAGGTGAATCTCCGCGTAATCCCCCAAGCGCTCGGGGACCGGCCGACTAGGCGCACTGGTGCGCGGGAAGCGCACAAAACCCAGAGGATCCGGCACCGATCAGCCTCTGGCGACGGCGGCTTGGGAGTCGTGGCGGGTGATGCTGGGCTTGGCCGATGGCACCGCCGCGGACGATCGCGGGCGGACCGCCACCAGGGCAGCCGCGGTGGCGTCGGGGTCGGCCAGTAGGCCGGCGGCGAGGGGGCTGCGGGTGAGCTCCCAGTGCCGACGGAGCAGCTCCATGATGCGGGCTCGGTCGGCGGCCGGGGGGCGTCGCATCTCCACCGACTCCGAACTCAGCTTGCGGCCAGCGGCGTGATCTCGCAACAGGTATGCCGTGCCCCCGGTCATTCCTGCCCCAAAGTTGTGGCCCACCGAGCCCAGGACCAAGACTGTGCCCCCCGTCATGTACTCACAGCCGTGGTCGCCAACGCCCTCGACCACCGCCGTGGCGCCGCTGTTGCGGACCGCAAACCGTTCCCCGGCCCGGCCGGCGAAGAACGCCTCGCCAGCGGTGGCGCCGTAGAGCGCCACGTTGCCCGCGATGACCTGGTCCGCGGCGACGACCGAAAGCCCGCGCGGGGGCATGACGATGAGTCGTCCCCCGCTCAGGCCCTTGCCGGGGTAGTCGTTGGCGGCTCCAACGCAGGTTATGGTCAGCCCTGGGCAGAGCCAGGCTCCGAGGCTCTGCCCGGCGATGCCGCGAAGACGCAGGTGCACCGTCCCATCCGGCAGGCCCGCGCCCCCGTGCAGCCGGGTTATCTCACTGCTGATCATGGAGCCGACCGCACGGTGCCGGTTGTTGACCGTCAAACTGAGCTTGGCCGGCTGGCCTGTGGTCAGCCGCCCTTCCAGTTGCCGCAGGGCGCGGACGTCCAGGGCGCGCTCCATGTGATGGTTCTGGCCACGGAGGTTACGCACGGCTGCGGCATCAAGCCGATGCCCGCCTCGCATCAACTTGGCCGCTTGCGTCTCGGGCGCGGCGAGCAGGGGTGCGAGGTCCAGGTCGGCAGCCTTGGCCGGGTACAGGTCCGGGCGCGTGCCGAGCCACTGCACCTGCCCGACCATGTCCGCGAAGTTGCGGAAGCCCAGGCGGGCCATCCAGCGCCGCGTATCTTCGGCCACCATCAGGAAGTAGCGGATCACATGCTCTGGCTGACCAGCGAAGCGACGCCGGAGCACGGGGTCCTGGGTGGCCACGCCCACCGGGCAGGTGTTGAGATGGCACACCCTCATCAGCACGCAGCCGCTGGCGACCAAGGCGGCGGTGGCGAAGCCGAACTCCTCAGCGCCGAGCATGGCCGCGATCACGACATCCCGCCCGGTGCGCAACCCACCGTCGACTTGCAGCACCACCCGGGACCGCAGCCCCTGTCGCACCAGTGTCTGCTGGGTCTCCGCCAGCCCCAGCTCCCACGGTAGACCGGCGCTCTTTATGGAGGAGAGGGGAGCTGCCCCGGTGCCCCCGTCGTGGCCTGAGATGGTGATGTGATCGGCGCATGCCTTCACCACCCCGGCAGCCACCGTTCCTACGCCGGTGCAGGAGACCAGCTTCACGCTGATGCGGGCTCTGGGGTTGCCCTGCTTGAGGTCCCAGATCAACTGAGCCAGATCCTCGATCGAGTAGATGTCATGGTGGGGGGGCGGCGAGATCAGCTCGACCCCAGGGCTCGAATGACGGAGCCGGGCGATTGTCTCGTCCACCTTGTGTCCAGGCAGCTGGCCACCTTCCCCCGGCTTGGCGCCCTGGGCCATCTTGATCTGGATGTCGTCCGCATTGACCAGGTATTCGATGGTGACCCCGAAGCGACCCGAGGCGACCTGCTTGATGGCGCTTCGGCGGTCGCCGTCGTCCTCGAGGCGCCGGTACCGCCCGGGGTCCTCGCCGCCCTCACCGGTGTTGCTCTTGGCTCTGAGGCGATTCATGGCCACGGCCAGAGTCTCGTGAGCCTCCTTGCTGAGCGCTCCCAGGGACATCGCGCCGGTGACGAACCGGCGCACGATCTCGAGCGCGGGCTCCACCTCCTCCAGGGGCACCTCGACCCCTGGGCGTGGCTCCAGGAGGTGCCGCAATGAGATCGGCCCGCCTCTCTCTGCATCGGCGAGACGGCGAAAGTCGTCGTACCGGACCGGGGAGCCCTGGCGGACCGCGTGCTGGAGGGCTGCCACTGTCTCCGGATTCCAGGCGTGCGACGCACCCCCCACCCGCCAGCGGTGGTCGCCGCCCACATCGCGTTCGGTTGCAGACCGTGAGCTGGGATAGGCGGCGCGATGACGCTGGAGCACATCACGGGCCAGTGAGTCCAGGCCGACCCCGCCGAGCCGCGAGGGCGTGCCCGGCAGGCAGAGCTGGACCACCTCCCGGGAAATCCCGACCGCCTCGAAGACCTGGGCGCCACAGTAGCTCGCCAGCGTTGAGATCCCCATCTTGGAAATGACCTTCCGGATCCCCTCTGTGAGCATCGCCACGTATGCGGACCTCGCCTGGGCGCGCGACCGGGCCACAGGGAGCTCATCCTCGCTGGCCAGCGCGGCCACCGTTGCCAGCGCCAGGTAGGGATTGATGGCTTCCGCGCCGTGGCCGATCAGGCACGCCATGTGGTGCCCGGTGCGGGGTTCGGCGGATTCGACCACCAGGCTGAGCTTGGTCCGCAGGCCCAAATCGACCAGATGATGATGGACCCTCCCAACGGCGAGCAGGCTCGGGATGGGAGCCAGGTCCGGGCCGACATCGCGGTCACTGAGAACCAGCACCTGGACCCCGTCTTCTACGGCGCGCTGGGCTCGCTCGGCGAGCTCCGCCAGTGCCCCTGCCATCGACTCTGGCCCTGCGCTCGGCGAGAAGACTGCGGCCAGGGTGCGGCATCTGAATCGAGTCGATTCCTGCTGCCTCACAAGCGCCAACCCACCATCCGTCAGGATCGGCCCCTCCAGCTCGATCCGGGGCGGAACCGCCTGCCCTGGGGCCAGGAGGTCGCCACCTGGCCCCAGGGTGGTGCGCAGCGACATCACCCGGCGTTCACGAATGGAGTCAAGCGGAGGATTTGTGACCTGGGCAAACCCCTGATACAGGTAATCGAAGAGCAGCTTTGGGCGTTCCGACAGCAGTGCCAGGGCGGTGTCGTCACCCATCGACGCGACCGGCTCATGGCCGGTGGTGGCTGCCGTGGCGAGGACGCTGACCAGCTCCTCCTCCGAGTAGCCGAAGCACTGGTGCATGGTCAGCAGATCGTCGAGGCTCGGGACGGGCACCTCTGGGTCCACCCCGCCGTCGTGACGCTCGTACAGTCGTAAAACCCGAGATCTCTCCCAGCGGCCCCAGGGGGAGCTCTGGGCGATCTCGGCCTTGATCTCGGCGTTCCGCCGGATGTGCCCCCCATCCAGGTCTACGGCCAGCATCTCCCCCGGTGACAGCCGTCCCAGCTCCACGATGGATTGTGGACTGAAGTCGACGACCCCGGCCTCCGACGCCAGCACCACCAGCCCCTCCGTGGTGACCGCGAACCTGCTGGGGCGCAGGCCATTGCGGTCGAGGGCGGCACCGACCAGGTGCCCGTCGCTGAAGGAGATCGCAGCCGGCCCATCCCACGGCTCGAGCAGGTTGGCGTGGTAGGCGTAGAAGTCCCGAAGCCCTGGGGAGAGGTCGTGGACATCCTCCCAGGCCTCCGGGATCATCATCATCAGGGCCTGGGTCAAAGGGCGCCCGCTCCTGACCAGGAGCTCGACCGTGTTGTCGAACGCGGTGGAGTCACTGCCCCAGTCCTCGATCACCGGTTGCACCTGATCCGGTCCCACGCCGCAGATCTGGTGTCGCCAGCTGCCTGACCGCGCCCTCATCCAGTTGCGGTTGCCCCGCAGGGTGTTGATCTCTCCGTTGTGGGCAATGAATCGGAAGGGCTGAGCCAGACGCCAGCTTGGCTGAGTGTTGGTGCTGAAGCGCTGGTGGAAGACGGCAACGCGGCTGCGCAGATCCGACGCCAGCAGGTCGGGGTAGAAGGCGGTGAGTTGAGCTGCCGTCAGCTGACCCTTGTAGATCAGGGTGCGGCTGGAGAGGCTGACCACGGCGACCAGCTCACGGCTGGTCTGGCTCTGGAATTCAAGCTGGGCAATCCTGTTCTCCACCTGCTTGCGCAGGGGGTAAAGGCGCTCCTCGAAAGAGCCCTTCTCGCCCTTGCCCAGCCCGATGAAGCACTGGCGGATGACCGGTTGGGCGGCTCTGGCCACCACCCCGATCGTGCGCGGCCGACACGGTACAGTTCTCCACCCCAAGAACTGCATTGAGGCAGCGGTCACCTCCTCCTCCAGGATCGCCTCGCAGCCTCGACGGTCCTCCTCTCGCTGGGGCAGAAACAGGGTGGCGAGCGCGAACTCACCGGGCTCAGGCAGCGAGATGCTGGCCTCGTCGGCGATCCGGCGCAGGAACGAGTGGGGCAGATCCAGCATCACTCCTGAGCCGTCCCCGGTCTGGGGATCGGCCCCCACCCCACCACGATGGGCTAGCCGACGCAGGGCGCTGAGACCGAGGTCCACCACGGCCCGCGTCGGTTTCTGCCTCAGGGTGGCCACGAAGCCCACACCGCAGGCGTCGTGCTCCGCGGCGGAGTCATAGAGCCCGATCGGGGCGGGCGTTGGCGGACGGGAAGTGACTGGAAGATCCATGGATGACTGGTACTGGCGGCAGAACGGCTCGGTCCTGATAAAACAGAACCGGCCCCTCGAGTATTTCGAAGGGCCGGTTCTGTCATCTAGATGTGCGCCGCGTCTAGGTGACCTGCCCTCCTGTAATCGGTGCCATTAGGCAGCAGGAGTGGCTCAAGGCCGGCGAGACGCTTTGTACAGTTCGCAACTTGCCGAAAGCCTAAACCAGCCGGCGAGGTCCAGTCAAGGGCACCAGCTGGCGCCCGATCGCTCGTCCCGAGCTCGGGCCGGGCGGGGCCCCTCTCCGGCGCTGACGGCCGATGGGCCGGCGTGGTCCTTTCCGGGAGTCGCATTTGGGAGCTCGTCGGGATCGGTCGGCAGTTCAGGGATGGTGGTTCTCCGAGCGCCCAAGCGCCGTCGGGCCATAGCTGTCCCGTCCCGACGTCCTAGCAGACGTGCTGGCGGAGCAGCCCCGCACTCGCCAGGGCCACTTGCGCTCGTGTGATCTCCAGCCAGGGCGCTCTTGGAAGCTCCCCAGCCCCGGGATGGTCCGGGCTGATGGGAGTAAGGAGGCGCATGCGGGCTATCTCGGCGACCCGCGCGGCGGCCGGCCGATGGAAGGGCATGGCCGTCGAGGGGGCACAAGCGGATCGGCTGCGTGGGCGTGGGCATGGTCGCGCCACCAACCTCGGGAAGGGCAAGGGTCCCCCGGCCGGCGTGGCCACCGAGTCCATCTGACAGAACTGACGGCCACCTGCTTAGACTCTTGGCGGACAGGGGACATCCTCCCCCGGCACTATCCCACCTGAGGGGCGATGTCTCCAAAGCCAACGACCGCCAAGCCCATGCCGTTCGACAAGTACCGGCCGTTCCAGCCGCTGCCGCAGCGACTGGTTGATCGGGAGTGGCCCAATCGTCAGATCCTGCGCGCGCCACAGTGGTGTTCGGTGGATCTGCGTGATGGGAACCAAGCCCTCATTGATCCCATGGACCCTGAGCGCAAGCAGCGCATGTTCGAGGCGCTGGTGGCCATGGGGTTCAAGGAGATCGAGGTTGGATTTCCGGCCGCCAGCCAGCCTGATCACGACTTCGTCCGTCAGCTCATAGAACACGACCTGATTCCCGACGACGTCACCATCCAGGTGCTGGTGCAGTGCCGCTCGGAGCTGATCGAACGGACCTATGAGTGCCTGCGCGGCGTTCCGAGGGCCATCGTCCACTTCTACAACTCCACCTCGGTGCTCCAGCGCCGCGTGGTCTTCAATCTGGATCGCCAGGGCGTGACCAAGATCGCGCTGGACGCGGCCAGGCTGTGCCGGGAGATGGAGCGGGAGCATCTGCGCGGCAGCGCCATCTCCTACGAGTACTCGCCAGAGAGCTTCACCGGCACCGAGCTCGACTACGCCGTGGAGATCTGCGGGGCGGTGATGGATGTGATCGAGCCGACCCCAGATCGGCGAATCATCCTAAACCTCCCGTCCACTGTTGAAATGTACCCGCCCAACGTTTACGGCGATGTCGTCGAGTCGTTCCTTCGCGAGGTCCCCCATCGCGAGCTGGTCGTGCTCTCCATCCATCCCCATAACGACCGCGGCACGGCGGTAGCCGCGGCGGAGGTGGGCATGATGGCGGGGGCGGACCGGGTGGAGGGGACCCTGTTCGGCAACGGCGAGCGCACCGGCAACGTTGACCTGGTCACGGTGGCGCTGAACCTTTTCAGCCAGGGGGTCGACCCCAAGTTGGACCTGAGCGACATTGACGCCCTACGGCGGGTGGCCGAGTACTGCAACCGCCTGCCGGTCCATCCCCGCCATCCGTATGTTGGCGACCTGGTCTATACAGCCTTCTCGGGCTCCCATCAGGACGCCATAAAGAAGGGCCTGGAGGCGCTGCCGCCGGACTATGAGTCCTGGCAGGTGCCCTACCTGCCCATAGACCCCAAGCATGTCGGGCGCACCTATGAGGCGGTAATCCGGGTCAACAGCCAGTCCGGCAAGGGTGGTGTCGCCTATCTGATGCAGACGGAGCACGGGTTGGTCCTTCCCCGCCGCCTACAGATAGAGTTCTCCAAAGTCATCCAGGGCATCAGCGAGGACACCGGGACCGAGATCTCCCCGGCCCAGCTCTGGGCTGCCTTCCAGGCAGAGTACCTGCCGGAGCACGGCGGCATCGAGCTGGAAAGCCACCAAACCACCAACACCGATGCTGGAGCCTCGACCACTGTTCACCTGTTGGTGGACGGTGAGCGCCGAACGGTCTCCGGTCGTGGAAGCGGCCCCATCGGCGCCTTCGTGCATGCGCTGGCAAGCGACCTGGGCGTGGCGATCGAGGTCCGCGACTATGCCGAGCACTCCGTGGTGGCGGGCACCGATGCCACCGCGGTCGCCTTCGTCGAGGCGGCCGACTCCAGGGGGACGTGCCGGTGGGGTGTAGGCATGGACGAAAGCATTCTCACCGCCTCCTTCAAGTCCGTTGTCAGTGCGATCAATCGGCTGGCCGTTGCCAGCGCGGCCAATGTCCCCTGACAGCCGACTTTCGTACGGGATCGTCGGCCCCCACGAGGTCAGCTGACGTTTCGAGTGCGACCGACGAGGCGCCAGCTGTAGAGACACTGAGTCAGTTGCTACCGAGTGCCACCCCTGCGCGCATTTTGTTTGCGAATGCCCCCGACGGCTTCTCCATCCGCTTGCGGACAGTTGACGGGGTGGCGGGTTCCTTCGAGTCTTTGGCGACGCTGGGCATGGAGCAACAGACGGGGCTGGGCCGCCTCGCACGTGCCACACTGGTGAAACAGAAGCCCCTCCACAAGGGCGGGAAGGTTCACCTCATGGGACGCATCGAGTGCGATGACCGACACCACATTTCTGGCCCATGGCGCCTTCGCAACCACTGGGGCAAAGTTGGCACGGACGACCGCAGACCACGCGAGCAGTGGTCAAAAGCACACGATAGGCGATGCTGCGCAGAGAGATCCCAGCGGCCTTGCAGGTCGCTGACATGGCACTTGTAGCGGAGGCCCATCACTCGACCGGGCGCGGACTGTAGTCAATCCCAGCTGCACGGTCACGGTTCTGGGCCGACTCATGACACGCGCGCGGACGAGAGGTCGGTGAGCAGGTCGCATCTGGAATGGAAAGCGTTTTTGGCGTCGGCGATGCCGTCCTTCAGTCACTGCGCAAGTGCCCAAAAGACCAGCCGGCTTCCTTGACGACCACGACTGTCGATAGGCTCGCGCCGTGGCGCCGGGCAGGTGCGGTTGGCTGCTGGTCGGTTTGTTGAGGAGCTGGAAGACGGCCGGCCACTCCCGCCTGGACTCCAGGTGAACCATGCGCAAGGCACCCACCACATCAAGGAGACGATGTTCACGCCCGACGGTCGGGCCACCTGGCCGGCCGGGGTTGAAGTCAACTCAGGTCCCGTACACCACATGTGGCACCGGACCGGCACTGATGACTGCTTGGGTTCCCGGTAGCAACTGGGACTTCCTTGCCGACCACTCGGGCTCGGGCCCAACGGTGCCGTCAGGGTCTTGGCTGCGGCCTACGGCGACAGCCCTCAACTCCACCATTGCCCCGGACTGACGCAGTCGCCCGCCCATATTCGTGCCTGGCGCATCGCTCGACGACCTCGTGCCGATCTCGGTTGTTGACATGTGGAGATCGAAGGGACAGTGGTCACTGCGCCCGACCCTCTCAACTCACCCCAGCCACAAGAGTAGAGCGCTTTCTGGCGGGTGAGAGGACGACGTCCACGCAGGGCTGCCTCCTTTCCTTGACGACGTTCTCAGCGCAGCCGGGCTTGGGCGCCGCCCGTCGCGTTTGGTGTACTTTAGCGCCACAGTAGGGGTACGGAGCTCGCCACCCCCTGCTGAGCGAGAACCATGCGCAGGAAGTGGAGGGAGGCCCACGGCCGAGAAAACGGCGCTTGTCACCGGGAGTTCCAGCGGCGTCGGTCAGGCCACGGCACTCGCCCTCGCCCGGGAGGGCTACTACGTTCTCGCGGCGATGCGGGATCCGAATAGGGCGGCCGATCTGTTGGATGCCGCGTCCTCCCAAGGGGACGCCGATCGCATCGAGGTAGTTGGTCTCGACCTGCTACAGAACAGCGAAATTATTGAGGCGACGGTTCGATCTGCCGTCCGGCGTGTGGGCCATCTCGATGTGCTCGTGAACAATGCGGGAACGGCTGAGGGTGGTGCCGTGGAGGAGATCCCTGTGCGCCTGTGGCGCCGGGTCATGGAGACCAACTTCTTCGGGCCTCTGGCGTGCATTCGGGCGGCGGTGCCTGGGATGCGGGAACAGGGATCGGGCGCGATTGTCAATGTGACCAGCATCAATGGCCGAGTCAGCGGAGCGGGCGGTGGCCCCTACGCAGCTTCCAAGTTCGCCCTTGAGGCACTCTCCGAAGCTCTGCGGCTTGAGATGAACCCATTCGGCGTCACGGTGGTCATCATTCAGCCTGGCCTCTACAAGACAGCCATTTGGGGCCGACCCTACGAGGTCAACCGGGATCCCAAGTCTCCCTACGCTGCGCTGAACCGCGACATGGCTGAGTTCTTCGAAAATGGATGGCGTGATCCCGCAGTTGCCGACCCCGCCGAAGTGGGGCAGCTGGTGTGTGCCATCCTGCGGGAGGACCACCCCACCCTGCGCTACCCGATCGGGCGGGTCGGCGGCGGCCTGTCGGCCAGAGAGTTGATCGACTTCTGGATCAAGCGGCCGTGGGAAGAAGTGGAGGCTCGGTACCGAGACGAGTAGCCACTCGCAGAGCACATGGCCCGCGGTATGTCAACCCGGAGTGCGACAGGTTTCAGGCCTGAATCGTTGAGTGGCCCGAGGGCGGAAGGCGAGAACCATTCGTGGTCGACACCGTCGTCGAAAGCAATGCTATTGCCCATCGGGATCCTGAGCCATCGGGCCCCAGATGGCAGGGCGGGCACCGCAGCCGGACCTACAAACCGCGGACCCTGCAGGACTACAAAACCCGGGACTGGGCGGCCGGGTTCGGCGGCTGCGCCGAGGAGAGCTGTACAGCTCCCTGATTACCGAGTGGCCTTGTCAGCGGGACTGAGGCGCAGCCGCCGCGCTAGCTCCGGCCATGGTGGTCACCGCGCCGGCCTGCCCCTGGCGGGCCTGCTATCAGGCCCACCAGGGGCAGGCCGTGCCGACTGGGCCTAGTCTCCCCCCACGGCCAGGACGGGTGTGGGTCGGACTCAGGGCAGATGGATCGCGGGCCGTGCGGCTGAGCGGGTGGACCCAAGGGGGATCCCTGCGGACGGGATCGGCCACCCGAGCGGTCCAGCGTCCGCGCCCTGCGGGCTTCCAATTCAGATGGGTCTACTGGGACGGGCACGCAAAGCGGAAGTCATGAGTGAGCCCCAGCGTGGAGGTTATCCCGGCGGACGGTTCTCAACTGGAACGGCCATTAGGAACGATGCTCTTGACGGCGATCGGAGACCGTCACACGCCGCCCAGCGGACCGATCCAGCGCTCACTGCTGATGAGCCCGTCTGGGTGGCTACGAAGAACGAGTTCGATGGCACTAGCCAGAGCGGAAACGGCAGTGCGGGTGCGCGTGCGCGACGAGGGCAGCAAGATCAGACCGCCGTGCGTTCGACCTTGCGCGAGCCACTCGGCTGCTAGCGGACGGAAGTCCTTGATGTTGTTCGTGACCAGGGCACGACCTTCGCTGCTCGCCGCCTCAAGGAGCATTCTGTCGCTGAGGCCGACCAGATCATCGCGATCGGCAACTGCTACGACGTCATAGCCCGCTTGGCGCAGCAACTCCGCGATCTGTGGGGAGAGATGTTCATCCAGTAGCGCCCTCACGTGGCCAGAGCGCGCTCTGCGGCTAGGAGCGATGCGCGCCCGCGCTCGTACTCGGCCTCGTTGAGCGCGATCTCCTCGTCGATCTCCTTCTTGTACTCACCGTAGTATGCTGCCGCCGCCTCAACCAGCCCGGTCGGGACCTCAAGGTAATCGGCTGTCTCTGGGATTGATCCGTCGTTGTCTCGGATCGTGGCGATAACCTCCCAGACATCCAGTCCTCGGCCAAGCAGGCTCGCGCGGCGCCCACTCGGCCCATCGAGAAACTGGATCAGCGGATGCGCATCGTGGCGCAGCCCCTCGTCAACGTAGCGCTGTGCCAGGGTGCGCTCAGGAAGACCGGCGCGGCGCGCCCACTCCACGAGCCGCTGCCGCGTGGCGGGTGCCAGCCGCAAGGTAAAATGCTCAGCCACACTGGGAAGTGTACCACTGAGTGTCACTCCGTGGCACTGCGGGGCTGGACGCCGCCTCAATTGCCGATGGGGGCCGGTTCCTCCGAACCCCAAGGCGGAGGCCGCTCGGAGGACGTTCACCAGCGCTGTCGGCACCCGGGCGGGATGGTGGCCAGCCTGCATCCTTGGCCCTTGGGGATCGATGGCGTGACGCCTCCGACTACGGCCTCTGGCGGGGCCAGCGGCCGGCGAAGTCCCAACCCTTTCGGAAACCGAAGCCCACGAAGAACGACACGAGCAGCGCTCCAACGGTGTACAGGATGAGCGGCAGCAGGATGAAGGCGCTAAAGGCCAGATTCATTGTGCCGAATCTTAACGCGAGCCGACGGACAAACACAGGGGGCTGGTCGCGTGTCACGGGCACGGGAGCAACCATGAGTCGCTGGCGCCCGACTCCCCGGTGCCGCAATCCCGCTAGCTTTTGCATCGGTCGCTCCGGGACCCCGACCGACCGGGATTGCCACCGCTGCTATCTGGCCATCATCGCGCTCATCGAAAGAGCGAACGCGGGCTCGGCGCAAACAAGGCATGACGTCCAATGCCAGCGGGTCCGATGGGCTGTCCCAGGCCAGTCAACTCTGTCATGGAGCGCATCGGATAGTGGTGCCCGGCGAGAGGTTAGCAGTTGTCCTGAGTTCCGTTGAGTTGTGGAGCTGCTGACCATTCGATCGGTGGACGTGGCCAGGCTACGGGCTCAGGTGTCCGGGCGTGCCAGGCGGGTTGGGGTATGGGTTGAGGTAGTAGGCGGGGCTCTCCTTCATGGGCCGGGCCACTTGGGTCAGTCCTGAGATCAAACTGGTGGTGCCGAGGGGCGGGATCGAACCGCCGACACCGGATTTTTCAGATGCGGCCAGGGTTACCGCTGATGGCCGCCAGCGTCCGTCAGGAACTCACGAATGGCCGCCATAGACCGCCTCTGACCGCCGCCAGCCGTTGGCGTTGTGGTCAAAACTGTGGTCAGGCCGTGCTCCTGCAGCGGCTGAGCCTCGCGAGCGGCGGGGCTGATATCGAGTAGTCTTATGGTCATGATGACCGTGGTAATGTTCCGTGCCCGCCCGGCGGAGGACTGCGCGGGACAACCGGCGGCGGAGTCTCGGTCAGAACTTCCTACATCCGGATTGGGCTGAGCGCTTAGTCGGGTCTGCCGACTTTCAATCCGGGCAGTTGGTCCTTGAGGTCGGCGCAGGGTCTGGAGTCATGACGTTAGCGCTCGCGCGTCGTCACGTAGATGTGATCGCACTCGAGTTGGATCCCGTGTGGGCTCAAAAGCTAGCCGGCGTGGTCCGTGGTGGCGACGTCAGTCAAGTCCGCGTCGTGCGCGCAGATGTGCTGACGTTCCCTCTACCGTCGCGGCCCTTCAGAGTGGTGGGAAACTTGCCGTTCGGGGCCACGACGGCAACCCTTCGGCGTCTGCTGGCAGACACAAGGATCCCATTGCAGCGAGCGGACCTTATTGTCCAGTGGGAGGTCGCCCGGAAGCGCTCAGCCATACCGGCCGACACGCTGCTTGGCACGACCTGGGCCCCTTGGTGGGAGTTCGAGTTGGGCGATCGGATTCCGTCCACCGCCTTCAAGCCGGTACCGAGGGCCGAGGCGTGCCATCTTGTCATAAGGCGGCGGACCCCGCCGCTACTCCCACCATCGATGTCGGCCGCCTATGGTGACTTCGTCCGAACTTGGTGGACGAGGCGGCGAGGTATCGAAGAGTGACCGGGAGCCCTTTGAATCCGTATTCATGATCGGTCCGGGGCCGCCAGTCCTCGAATTTGCGAGAGCGCCTGATTGGTGAACGACTCTCCTACTGAGCGCCTGACCCATCGCCCTTCTTTGCCTCTCAATCCGGGGCGCCGAACCTAAGGTTTGCCCTCCTGCTTTCCCACCGACACTCCCTTCTACCTATTCGTCTGCTTCGTTCGTTGCGTTCCTTTCGTTCGCGTGCTAACCTGGACTCATGGAGGTACGAAACATGACAGCCACTATCGAACGCGAGCCAGTGGTGCTCGAGGAGGAGCATCGTAAGGAAGCTGCCGCTGCGGCGGAGCGGATGGGGGCGTTCGCCGAGGAGCATCGCCGCACCCCAACTCTGACGATCACCCTGGATGATGAGAGCCCCGTCCCCGTTCCCGTTGAGGCGCTGGCGCTCCTAGCTGACGTCCTGCGTGAGATGGCGCGTGGCCACGCCGTCACGGTGGTGCCTTACGGGGCCGAGCTGACGACCCAGCAGGTAGCGGATATCCTGAACGTTTCGCGCCCCTATGTGGTGAAACTGATCGAGACGGGCCGGCTGGAGGCGCGCAAGGTGGGACCGCGCCGGCGCGTTCGCTTCGAGCAGCTCATGGCGTACAAGCGCGCCGATGACGAGCGCCGCCGCCAGGTCGTCCGCAATCTGACCAGGGAGGCCGAGGGCCTCGGATACGAGAGGTAGGGGCGGATCGCGTCCATAGATTTGCGGAGGCCGGCCCTCTTCAAGGTCGCGAGCACGTAGTCAATTCCAGGTCGGCTGCCCAGGTCCTCCTCCATGCTTCGGATGACGTGGGCAAGGGTACCCGGGCTCAGGTCGATGAGGTTGTAGAGGAAGGTGTCGGGGGCCTGGGCCTCGATCTCACCGAGCTGCTGGGGCGGGAAGTCGCGGAGGTTGAACGTCACGATGATCTGAGCTCCCGCCTTGATAGCGGCGGCGAGGAAGTGGCGGTCGTCCTCGTCGGGGAGTTCCAATCCAGCGGCGAGGTTCCCGTAGCCCTCGACGACGACATCCCGAATCGCCTCACCCATGAGCTGCCGGGTCCGCTGCAGCCGATCTGGACGAAGATCGGGTCGGTTCCTCAGGATGCTCCCAAAGCACTCGTCCAGGATCCGATCTGTCCAGCGGGCGTGTACTAGGCCAGCCTGGCCGACCCTGATGAGGATGTCGCGCAGGCTGGCAGGATAGAGGACGCAGGCGTCGTAGATGACCGTGAACGGCACCGAGCCAGAATAGCGGCGGCCGATCCCCCGGACCCGCCCTTTCGTCCGCGTCGATGCAGTGGTTGCGCCAGCGCTGGAATTGCGCTGGTTGAGCTTGCGGTCGTAGACCCGGCGCGGAAGTGTGGGAATGTGACGCTGGCAACGGTCGCTGGTGGTCGCCGGGTCTCGGACGTCACTGGTTCGGCGGAGCCGATCTCGAGCAGCCTACTTCGCTCCTTGGCCCATTCGCCGGAGCAGGCGCATGTCATCCCACGCAGTGAGGCCCGCCGCAGGGCGCTGGTCCGAGTTGTTGTCGACGTTGTTGTCAGAGGTCCGGTCCAGTGACGGATGTTCGTTCCAGTTGAGATCAAATTGGTGGTGCCGAGGGGCGGGATCGAACCGCCGACACCGGGTTTTTCAGTTGATCCAGCGGATGTCCGCGACTATTCGCAGACGTCCGTTTTGAGATCAAATCAGCCACTCCTGGGGGGTCAATCGTCCGCCGCAGTCCGCTGGTGTTCGCCTGCGTAGGGGTATCCGCTGGGGTAGTAATAGCCGGCTTGGCACTGGGCGGAGTCGGCGCCTGCCCGGGCTGGATCGGTCCGTGCGGGCCGGCCACCCTGGGATGCTGCCGAAGTGCGCAGATGTAGGCGCTGAGGGACTCTGGGCTCACATCTGAGGCGAGCACTTGGATGTGCCGACGCTCCGTTCTGGCCTCAGATCCCCAGGGTCCAGATCTCGACCTCGCGTCCCCAGAGAGGAAAGCGAGGCCGCTGCGGCTGCCACCCGGACGCTAAGTAGACCTGCGATGCAGGGGAGTCAGGCAGCGTTACGAGCCAGGCACGGGTGGCTTTGACCACGAGCCGCTGGAGAATGGCTCGCCCGATACCCTGGCGCTGGGTCGCCGGATCTACCATCAATTGGACGACTTCGAACGGATGGTCCGAGAGAAGCACGTCGGCCCGGTGGCGGCCGAGCGCCGTGACTACCGGTCGGTAAAATGCACCACTGTTGGGGATGCGCTCAGGGCCCGGGACCCCGTAGGCTGTGCCGACGAGGCGACCAGCTCTATGAGCCGTGATCGCTCGGAAGCCTGGGAAGCCAAGCTGGCGCTCCAACTCCCCAGGGAACTCAGCGATCTCCTCATCGCTGTAGTTCCACGGCGGCGGACGATAAGCGTCTGCCTGGAGGGCGGTCACACTTGCCAGTAGGTCGAGATAGGCGGACGCGTCCAACTCTTCGATGTCGACTCTTGTGTGGCGCATACTCGCCGCACTCCTCCCACTTGTGGATCGCTTCGAAGTCTCGCGTAGTGGGGGGTTGGCAGCAGCTGGCGGAGAAGTGTGCGGTAGTGCCCATAAGGACGGTTGAGTGAACCGGGAAGAGGCCGGCGAGTGGGACTGGTGGGTCAGGCTATGGGCGGCTTCTGTTGAGGGCGCCCTG
>JAJZJU010000062.1 GCA_021809895.1 bacterium | reverse complement strand
TCGATCCTGCCGGCGTCAGCCCATCTGCGCAGCGTCAGGGGATGGGTACCCAGACGCCGTGCAGCAGGACCGAGGCGGAGCATCTCGGGTCTACTTGGCGGCATAGCTATAGCAGAGCATTGTTACTAGATTTGGGATACGGTTCGCTACCCTGGGGGGATCTCAGCCACCTAACCGGGCAAGACTACGAACGCTACGTGCTGCGGACTCCCAGAGCCGTCGCCGGAGCGGTGGGCGCCGCACCCGGAACGGTCCATGCCCTGGCGATGGCCGACCTGGATGCGCTCCTGGATACAGCTGAGACCACCGGGCTCCTTTCCCACGAGGAGACAGAGGCGGTGGCACTGGCGAACCGGGTCTTCGTGCACGAGAGGTCCGACACACCTGCCGTCTATTACGTGGTGGAGGTCTCCATCACGGCCCGTGCCCATGACGTGGCTAGAGCGGTCGCACGCGCACGGTTGCTGGCACGTGCCGGTGTTGACGCCCGACCCCTGGTCATCAGCGATCAGGTGGCGCCTGACGCCCTTGGGGACATCGAGGCCAAACGAGTCGCTTGGCGGCGGATCCCATCGGCACGATCTCATCCGACTGTCGCGATCTGATAACCGGAGTCGGCTCGAGAGGACCGAGCGTGGTCTGCGTTCATTCAGCTTCGCCGCCTGGACACTGAGTTCCCCTGACGGGGGCTGCGACTAGCGCCGATTTTCAGAGAGCGAATTAGTCCCCAATGGGTCTGGGTCGGGCGAACTCGAAGCTGGGGCGGCGACCGTCCCGCCACGGGACTACGACAGAACGGAGTTCGACCTGGCGGAGCACCGGGGAGTAGGTGCGCCAGGCCAGTCTGACGACGATCGTGGTTGTGCCGACCTTCGCGTTATGCCGACAGAGGTAAACGTTGAGGGGCACGGCTCCCGCGAGGTCGTCGAGATGGAAGCGGAAGATGGCCTCTACCAGGCGCTGCTTGATGTTCACCCGGCGGTCATGGGCCTTGATCACCGCCTTGGTGGGGCAGCTGTCGTCGTTCGTGATGAGGGCGAGGGCTCCTCTGACTCTGCCCTCAGACTCCTGCCGCCCCCAACCCGCCGTAAACCAGCCGACCTCGCGTTCAGGATCCTGCGCCGATCCTCTTCTCGGGCCCCCATGAGCACATGGGCGACGGGGGGACTGCTCAGGATCACCGGATCAAGTGCACTTCGACTCCCAGCACCATCGTTCCCATCCTTCCCCAAGCGTGATCGGCGGTGAGGACTGGCCATCCAAGCCGGACTCCCAGCATCAAACACGCACGGTCCTCGAGAGAGAGTCCATGGGCCCGGGAGGCCGGGAAGATGGCCGCTGTCCTCAGGGCGTCGGCAAGCGTGAACGGCTCAACCGTCAGTGCGCCGGGGAGAGCTATGCCGACGGCCCCCATGACCTCCAGCCGCCGGGGGTCGTCGCGAGCGCTCGCAGCTTCCGCCAGCTCGCCCGCCAGATCGGGACGGGCACGGATCAGGACGGACAGCACTTCCGCCAGGTTGACTGTCGAGATCGCCGCGCCATCGGCGACAGCCGTCTCTACCAGATCGGCTCCGGGTTCGTCCAGCCAGAGTGCCAGTAGAGCCGACGCGTCGAGTACGGCCGACACTGCCGGCTCTACAGCCGCCGCAGAGATTCCCGGGCTGCCGCTATGGCGGCGGCGTCACGATCCGCCTCCGCCGCCTCCAGCGCGGCTTCCGCTCGGCGCTCCGCCCCCAGCATCTCCCCTAGACCCGCTTCGCCGACCAAGCCCCGCAAGGCTCCCCGGGCGCGCCTGGCGTCGGCTCTCCGGCTCTCCAACACCACGCGGCCATTCTCCACGCGGGCCAGCAAAGGCTCTCCGCTTTCAAGGCCCAGCTCCCGCCGAATCGCGGCCGGGATCACAACGCGACCCTGAGGGCCGACTCTAACCTCTACTGGTGGCACGACATGCTCATGATGCCACATCTGGGGATGTGTGGCACAGCGCCTGCCCTGGGGCGCCCCCGACGACAAGGATGAGGATCCCGCCCGGCTCTGGTCCAGATGGCACGGTGGGGCACCCTCATCACAGGTCCCGCACTCCCCTGACCTCGACCCGCTGGTGGCCAATGCGCTTTGTGAAAATCGGCGCTGAGGAAGTCGCTCCCCTTGATCGACCGCCGGGCAATCGCCCTGTGCCAGTCGGGCCAATGGCACCCCAGTGCTCGCTGGCTACACTTGGGCGGTGGCGATCGGGATCGATGCCAGCCGGGCCTTCCAGGGGGCTCCCACCGGGATCGGCGTCTACTCCACCCAGATCTGCTCCGGCCTGATCGCAGACCCCCCAGCCCCGCTGATCCTCTACCTCAACCGCGGGACCCCACCCCCGTCGGCACCTGAGCTGCAACCTACCAGCAGCTGGCGGGCCATTCCCCTACCCAGGGGCTGGACGCGACTGCGACTGCGCTGGGAGATCCGGCGCCGGCCGCCCGAGCTTCTCTTCATCCCCGCCTACAGGCTTCCGCCCGGCCGGATTCCCCGCTCGGTTGTGACCATCCACGGAGTCGAGCACAAGATGGCCCCCGACGCCTATCCGGGTCAGGCCGCCAGCCTCGTCGATGACTTCGTCCTGGACACCCTGGCCCGCGCCTCCCGGGTGGTGGTGCCCTCGGAGACCACCAAGGCGGACCTGGTCCACCACTATGGGGCCGACCCCGGTCGGATCACCGTCATACCCCACGGAGTGGCGCCTCACTTCCGGCCCAGCTCGCCGCCGGGCGGCGCCCCCACCAACCGGGTGGGCCCGGAAGGACGCTACCTGCTCGCGGTAGGAGCCCACCACCGACGCAAGAACATCCCATTCCTGGTTGCCTGCTTCGCCAGGGCCTTTGCCACCACCATCGAGCCGCCCCGGCTGGTGGTCACCAACGCCGCGGGCCAGATGGCGCGCGAGCTCGACCGCCAGGCTCGCCAGGCTGGGGTCAGGCTGGAGCTGCTGCCCCACGTGGAGGGCGAGGAGCTCGCCCAGCTCTACCGCGGAGCGGTCGCCGCCTGCGTCCCCTCCCTCTATGAGGGATTCGGGCTGCCCGCCCTGGAGGCCATGGCATGCGGCACCCCGGTGGTGGCGTCCGAGGTCGGCGGAGTCCAGGAGATCGCGGCCGGAGCGGCCCTGCTGGTCTCGCCCACCTCTGAGCAGGAGTGGGCCGAGGCCCTTATCAAGGTGGTCACGGACCCCGAGCTGCGAGCCCACCTCTCGACGCTCGGGCTGGCCCGGGCTCGTGACTTCACCTGGGAGCGATCGGTGCGCCAACACCGGATCCTGCTCCGGCGCGAGCTGGAGCTGAGCCGCCAATCTCAGCGCAGGTAGAGCAGGCTCCGCCCCCCGGCAGCCTCGATCCGCTCCAGCGCGACCTCGGCCCCCTTGACCACGCAGTGCTCAGGATCTGCCACTACCCGGGCCGACACGGTGGAGGTCCTCGCCAGTGCCGCCGCGACCTCCGCCAGGGCGACGCCTCGGCCGGCGACCGCGAAGCCGGCCGCGCGGATGCGACCCAGCCCTGCCGAGGGCGCCTCCTCCAGCAGCTCCTTCACCATCCCAGACAGCGCGTCCGCCCGCTCTGGTGAGCTCCACCCCGGGTCCTCTCCCGAAGTTGAGGGGAACTCGACGGCCCGCGTGGCCAGCAGTCCGTGGTGGCAGACGATGGCGGCCTGGGCGCTGTCGGGGAGGAGGAAGAGAACGGGCAGGGGCTCCCAGGAGGTCACCGGGAGCCCGGCTCCGAAGGCCAGCGCCAGTGGCAGGTCCAGGAGGTGGGCCATCCGCGCCCCCGAGGCCAGGGCCACCTCCAACAGCGCCCGGCGGGAGGAGGTCGAGAACTCCGCCGGCACCGCCAGCACCAGCTCATGGCGGACGAAGGCCAGCCTGCCCACCACTCTGGTGATGACCTGGCGGAGCATCTGCTCCGCCGCCGGCTGGTCCTTGATCTCAAACGTCCCTATCGGGAAGACCTGCTCCAGCCCCGAGTCATGGTCGCCCGCCAGTCTCAGGGCCTGCTGGCCGAAGGCAGGCAGCCGCCCCGTCGCCCGGTCGCGCGCGGCGACGGCCGGCTCCTGTACCACCAGGCCGTCCCCTCTCACCCAGACCTCGACGCGGTCCTGGGAGAGTTCCACTCCGAAGCGCCGGCCAGGCACGATTCAGGCCCCCGCGGGCTCGGGGTCCCTTCGTCGGGAGAGCCGGGCCCCCGCCAGGGCCAGCTTCCCGACCAGGTTCTGGTAGCCCCGGTCCAGGTGGCGCACGTTGCGGCAGGTGGTGGTCCCCTCCGCACAGAGGCCGGCTATCACCAGGGCGGCCCCGGAGCGGATGTCGGTCACCTCGAGCTCGGCTCCTCCAAGTGGATGACCGCCGTGGACGACCGCGATCCTTCCCTCCACCTCTATCCTCGCCCCCAGGCGGCGCAGCTGCTCCACCGGGCGGAAGCGATTCTCATACAGCGCCTCCCAAACGGTCGCATCACCTTCGGCCTGGGTCATGAGCGAGACGTACTGGGATTGCAGGTCGGTCGCGAACCCGGGGTGCGGCCAGGTGGTCATGTCCACCGCGGTCAACCTCCCCTGGCGGGCGACCCTGATCCAGCCTGCCCCCTCCTCCACCCGGCAGCCCGCCTGGCGCAGCTTGTGCAGCAGCTGCGCCAGGTCATCAGGGAAAGCGTCCTGGATCAGGAGGTCGCCTGAGGTGGCTGCCGCCGCCAGGGCGTAGGTGCCGGCCTCGATGTAGTCAGAGCGGACACGGTGCTCCGCCTGGTGAAGCGCCGCCACCCCCTCCACCACCACCCGGTCGGTCCCCGCCCCTGTGATCCTGGCTCCCATCGAGTTCAGGCAGAGCGCCAGGTCGACCACGTGAGGTTCGCGGGCGGCGTTGGAGATGATGGTTATGCCGTCCGCAAGGACCGCGGCCATCATGAGGTTCTCGGTGCCGGTGACGGTCGGCATGTCCAGCAGGATGTGCGCGCCGTGGAGGTGGTCGGTGCGGGCCCTTATGCCACTCCCGGAGTCGTCCACCTCGGCACCCATCTGTCTCAGCCCGACCACGTGCTGCTCGATCCGGCGGGCCCCGATGTCATCGCCCCCGGGGCGCGGCAGGTTGGCCACCCCGGTCGCCGCCAGCAGGGGGCCGAGCAGGAGCAGCGAGGCCCTCATCCTTCCCGCGGCGGCGAGATCCGGAGTGCCGCCCACCAGCCCTGACGGATCGATCTCGACCCGGTCTGAGTCGCGAACCGTCCGGACCCCCAGGCTCTCCAGGATGGAGCACATCGTGCCCACGTCCTCTATTTCGGGCACGTTGCTAAGGCGCAGTGGGCCCGAGGCAAGGAGTGCCGCCGCCATCTCCGGCAGGGCGGCGTTCTTGCTGCCGCTCACCACCACCTCGCCCCGGAGCGGGTTGCCACCCTCTATGACCAGGAACTCACCTCCAGCTCCCCCGGAGCCGGAATCCACGGTCACGGGTGGGGCCGCTCCGCCGGCTGAGACTCCGGGCGCTCCTGGAAGCTGAAGCCGCGGCGACGCCAGATCCTCCATCCCAGCAGTATCAGGGCCAGGACCAGCAGCCCGAGCGCCACCGCCAGGATCTTGTGATGGCCGAAGATCGCCAGACCCACGCAGCCCAGGATCGCGGTCGCCAGATAGAAGGTGACCGCTGTCTCCCGGGCGGTGAGCCCCAGGTTCAGCAGCCGGTGGTGCAGATGCCGGGCATCCGCGGTGGCGACGCCCACCCCCTCCCGGCGGCGGCGCCAGATCGCGAAGGCGGTGTCTCCGATGGGGAGTGCCAGGGCGAACACCGGGATGAACAGGGCCAGGGCCACTGTCACCTTGGCCACCCCCAGGATGGTTATCACCCCCACCAGCATCCCCAACACGTGACTGCCGGAGTCGCCCATGAATATCCGCGCCGGAGCGAAGTTGAACACCAAAAAGCCGAGACAGCATCCGATGAGGGCCGAAGCCAGCAGGATCACCGGTCCCTGAGCGGGATCGACCCCAAGCCGGTTCACGGCCGCCAGGAAGAGGACCCCTCCAACTATCGCCACCACCCCCGCGGCCAGACCGTCGACCCCGTCCAGCAGGTTGATGGAGTTCTGCATCCCCACCAGCCAGATCACGGTGACAGGAATCGCTGCCCAGGCGAGGTGGAGGTCCAGGTGGGGCAGCGTGACGTAGGAGATGGTGATCCCGAAGCCCCACGCGACCAAGAGCGAGCAGAGGACCTGGACCACCAGCTTGGTCCAGAAGGGAAGGCTCAGGATGTCGTCGAGAGCCAGCAGGAGGGCTACCAGGAGGGCTATCGCCTCGATCTGACCCCAGTATGGAATGGCTCGCCCGAAGACAGCCACCGCCACCACGAACCCCAGCATCAGAGCCAGCCCCCCCAGACGGGCGGTGGGCTGGGAGTGGATGTTGCGCCCGCCAGGTTCGGCCACCGCTCCAACCTTGAAGCTGAGCCAGCGCACCAGCGGGATGGAGGCCACAGTCACCGCCACCGCCACCAGGAAGATCGGGGCCGCTACCAGGAAGTGGTGCGCGACTGTGGGCAACAGGTCTCCTCGAGCTCAGCCGTAGGGAAGTGGGTGGGCCTCGCACAGAGCACGTGCCCGGCGGCTCACCTCGGCGGACACCTTCTCATCGCCCAGGTTGTGGATAAGGAGCGCCACCAGGTGGGCGATCTCGTCCATCTCGGCCCCACCCATCCCCCTGGTCGTAACCGCCGGGGTGCCGAGCCGAATCCCGCTGGGATTGAATTTGCTGGCCTCGTCGAAGGGGATTGAGTTGCGGTTGACGGTGATCCCGGCGCGGTCGAACGCCTCCTGGACCTGGCGGCCGGTCAATCCCAGTGGGCGCAGGTCGATGAGCATGAGGTGGTTGTCGGTGCCGCCGCTCACCAATCTCAGATCCTCGGCCATCAGGCCCTCCGCCAATCTGCCAGCGTTGGCGACCACCCGCTGCGCGTAGTCGGCCATCTCCGGATCGCCCCAGGCTTTCAGCGCCACCGCCTTGCCGGCAATGGCGTGGAGCAGGGGGCCGCCCTGGGCGCCGGGAAAGACGGACTTGTCGACAGCCTTGGTGTGCTCGTCACGACACAGGACCATCCCCCCCCAGGGGCCGCGCAGCGTCTTGTGGGTGGTGAGGGTGACCACGTCGGCAAAGGGGACGGGGTTGGGATGGGCGCCACCGGCGACCAGGCCCGCGAAGTGGGCCATGTCGACCAGAAGGCGGGCGCCGACCTCGTGGGCGATGTCAGCCAGGGCGGCGAAGTCGAACACCCTGGGGTAGGCGCTGGCGCCGGCCACCAGCATGGTGGGGCGCACCTCCCTGGCCCGCTGGCGCACCAGGTCGTAATCCAGCTGCTCGGTCTCGGGGCTCACCCCGTAGAACTCCGCGTGGTAGAAGATCCCGCTGAAGCTGACCGGGGAGCCGTGAGTGAGGTGCCCGCCGTGGCTCAGATCCATTCCCAAAATGGTGTCGCCGGGCTTGCAGAGCGCCATGTAGGCGGCCAGGTTGGCTGAGCTGCCGCAGTGGGGCTGGACGTTGGCGTGATCGGCCCCGAACAGCTTCTCGGCGCGCTCCTGACAGAGGCGCTCCACCTGGTCCACGAACTCGCAACCGCCGTAGTAGCGCTTGCCCGGGGTCCCCTCCGCGTACTTGTTGGTGAGCCAGGACCCGACCGCCGCCAGGACCGCCGGGCTGGCGATGTTCTCTGAGGGGATCAGCTCCAGGGTGTGCTCCTGGCGCTCCAGCTCGCGGGCCATGATGGCTGCCAGCTCGGGATCGGCCGAGGCGATAACGTCGAGCCGGTCCTTGGCCATCCCCAACTCAGTCCCTCCGATGCGCCCGTCCGTCTTCGGAAAGTCCCAGCGCCGCGCGGTCGAGCCGCCCTTCCCGGATCAGGCGGGGCTGCTCGGAGCTGAGGTCGAGTATAGAGGAGGGTTCACCGGCGACCCGGTCGGACTCCCGCTCCTGAATCGCGCCCGCCAGGCCGAAGAGCCGCCGCATCGCCTCACCAGCCCCCAGGACCGGCGCCTCACCATGGGGGTTGGCGCTGGTGGTGGCGAGCGGACCAGAGCGGCGCAGCAGCTCCAGAGCGATCTCGTGCTTCGGGATTCTCACTCCCACGGTCGCGCCCCCGCCGAGGGCGGCACCCCCTGGCAGGGCCGGCAGGATCAGGGTGAGCGCTCCCGGCCAGTGCCGGGCCGCCAGCTCCTGGGCCGCCTCGGGCACCACTGCGTAGGCGGCCAGCTCGGCCGGGTCGGCGACCATCAGGATCAGCGGCTGAGAGGCGGGCCTGCCCTTGATCTCCGAGATTCGGGCCACCGCCGAAGCCATGTCGGCGCGGCAGGCTAGGCCGTACACGGTGTCGGTTGGAAACCCGATAACGCCGCCAGCGGCCAGGGCGGCAACCGCCGCCATCAGCCCCTCCTGGTCCGCCGAAAATATCCCGTCCCCGGTCATCGCACGAGCACCTCCAGGACCCGGTCACGCCCGCTCAGGTCGCGGTGGAGGGAGGTCTCAGCCGCAGGCCACGCTGCCCGGGCAAGTTCGTCAACTCCGCCCAGCCGCCTGGGATCCCCCTCCAGGAGCACCACGGACCCTGGCCGCACCACCTGGGGAAGGACGGCCAGGAGCTCTCTATAGCTGGTGAGCCCGTCCGGGCCCCCGTCCAACGCCAGGCGCGGCTCGAAGTCGCGAACACCGGGATCCAGTCCATCCCACTCTGCGGTGGTGACATAGGGAGGGTTGCTCACCACCAAGTCGTACGGCCCTCTGGCGCGGACCGGGTCCACCCAGTTGCCACAGAGCACCTCGACCCGGTCCTCTACTCCTAGGGCTTCTGCATTGCGGGCCGCGATGGCAACCGCCTCCGGGCTCAAATCCACCAGGTCGACCCGCGCCGAGGGCGCGCTCCTGGCCAGCGCCACGGCGACGCAGCCACTTCCGCATCCCAGCTCCAGCACTCGGGTCCTGACCTCACCGACAAGGGCAGCGCCGATGTCGACCAGCAGCTCCGACTCCGGCCTTGGGATGAGCACGGCCGGGGAGACCGTGAAGTTAAGGCTGTGGAACTCCCTTGCCCCCACCAGGTAGGCGACCGGGCAGCCCGCCGCCCGTCGCCGCAGGAGGTCGCGGATGGGTTGAAGCTCCGATTCCAGCAAGGGCCGGTCGAACTGAAGGTAAAGGTCGATTCGAGAAAGGCCGAGAACATGAGCCAGGATCAGCTCCGAGTCCAGCCGGGGGCTGGCCACCCTGGCCCTGGCCAGATGCTCGGTGCTGAGCCTCAAGACCGCCCCCACCGCTGATCGCGCAGGGGAGGGGGGCTGCGTGCGGACCATGGGTGGGGCCCCGTCCCTCACCTCAACAGCCCCAGCCATAAGTAGACCTCGCGCTGTGCGGACACGATCAACTGCTCTGCTTGCTCCCACTGTTGGGCTTGGGCCGGCCGGACCACGAGACCGCCTTGACTCCTCAAATTTAGTCCCCGAAGTGGTCCGCCGGCGCAGGCCTGAGGCGTGCACGGCTTGACCTTGGCGAAGGTGGTGGATATCCTCCGCTGGTGGATCAGGCGGAGCGCGACGAGATCCGGGCCGCGGTCCTGGCAAATCTCCAGCTCGGGCCGGATTACAACGAGGGCGTCGCCGCGAACCTGGTCGAACGCATCGGGGCGGAGATCGACCGTCGGGTCGACGCCCGTCTGGCCGCGGGTCAGGCCCAGAGCGGTCCCTCCCGGCCGATCTGGGCCCCGCTCACAATGGGGCTTGGCTCGGTCTTCGCCGGCTTGGGCGTCAGCGGCATCGTGCTGAACGGCGGAGCTGCGGTCGGATCCATGGGGATCGTCACCCATGCCCCGAGCAGCGGCCAGGTCGGCCTGGACGCGCTGGTCTGGCTCGTTATCGGCGCGATCAACGTCGCCTTCCTGCGCCGCCATTGAGTCTGCTCGGGCAAGCGGCAACGGCCCCGGGAGATGGCCGCGGGCTGGACCGGTATGGCTCTCTCCTCTTATAGCGGTCATAGGTGCACCTGCGGTCGTCCGGCCCGGAGGGCGGATTCGAGCCCAGCTGCGCGACCGTGAATCGCGCCCGTGATCGGCCCCGCGCCATAAAGGGGCTGGACGACTGTTGCGGGTACCGCTGGTGAGCGGCCCACAGGCGTGGCCGGGTGGAACCCACCGCTCCTTCCTCTGGTCGCTCACACCATATTTCCGCCAGCTCACCGGGCTGCTACTGCTGGGATCTCTGGGTGGGATCGTGATGAACACCGCCATCGTGCTGCCTGCCCTGCTGCTGGGCCGGGCCGTGAACGTGGTGCTGGCGGTCGAGCACCACCAGGCCAAACTCGATCAGGTTGGCTGGGCTGCGCTGCTGTTCGTCGCCGGCACCGCCGCCACCGAGCTGCCCAGGATCGGCAAGCGCTATTGGCTTGGGGTGGCCCGCACCAGGTTCCGCGCCAGCGTCCGCCAGGACGCGTTGCGCGGGGTGCTGAGCTGGCCCCTGGGGCGGTTCGCCGAGATTCCGGTCGGCGACGTGATGGCACGGGTCATCGGCGATGTGGAGGTACTCGGGGTCGGGGTCGGCGAGATCATGGTCGAGACCTGGGACACCCTGCTCTTCTCAGCCTCCCTCATCGTCGCCATGTTCTGGCTCGACCCCGTCCTGGCCGCACTCTCCCTGGCCCCGGTCCCGCTCGCACTCTGGCTGGCCAGGCGCTCGGAAAGGGTGGTGGCGCAGAGGACGACCCTGGCCCGCAGGACGGATGCCGAGCTGACCGGAGCCCTGCGAGAGCAGTTGCAGGCGATGCGACTGCTGCGCTTGGCGGGAAGGACGGGGGCGGCCATCACCAGGACCGAACGGCTGGCGCGAGCGCAGGCGAGCGCCGAACTCGCCGCCATTCTCCTGGATGAGGGACTGGCCGCCGCCTACACCCTCCTTTTGTCCAGCGGGGTCGTGTTCATCGTGTGGCTGGGCGGCGATCGGGTCGCCGCCGGGAGTCTGACGCTGGGAGCACTGGTCGCCTTCATCGCCCTCTTCGGACGCTTTGTGACCAGAGCGCCACGGATCCCGCAGATGGTCAACCGTGTCCAGGCGGCGGCCGCCGCCCACCGGCGTCTGGCCCCTCTTCTGGCCGCCCCGGCCCCGTCAGAGGGAGAGCCTCGGTGGTCATCGTTTCGAGCCACCCACGTCCCCGTCCTCGAAGTTCAGCCGACTCTCGGGGAGAAACGCCCTCCGGGCCCAGCCCACCTCCGGTTCGTTCGGGCAGGATTCACCCACCCCGGGACGCTCGTTCCGGCAATCACCGACTTCGACCTTGACGTCCCCCCGGGGACACTTGTCGCGGTCACCGGCCCGGTGGGCTCGGGCAAGAGCACCCTGGCCAGGCTGGCAGCGGGCCTGCTGGCGCCGGACTCGGGGAAGGTCGAGCTGGACGGCAAGCCGTTGGGCGAGCTGGATGCGGCGACTCGGTCAGCCACTGTCGGCTACCTTGGCCAGGAGCCCCAGGTGTTCTCTGGCACCATCGCCGAGAATGTCACCCTCTGGGCAGAGGACGAGATCGGAGCTGCTGCCTCGCTCGCGGTGGCCGGGCTGGAGCGCGACCTGGAGGAGATGCCGCTGGGGACGGCCACCCAGATCGGGGAGTCGGGGGTCAGGGTGTCAGGCGGGCAGCGCCAGCGCATCGCTCTGGCCCGGGCTCTCGCCGCCGGGGGTGGCCCCCTGCGGCTGCTGGTGCTGGACGACCCGTTCTCGGCAGTTGACATCGAGACCGAGGCCGCGGTCCTGAGCGGACTCCACCGCTCCTTCGGGCCGCGGGCGCCGTCCCATGAGCGGGTCACCATCCTGCTCTTCTCCCACCGTCTGGCCGCGTTCCCCCTGGCCGACCTGGTCGTGGTGCTCAAGGGTGGCCGCCTTCATGAGCTCGGCACCCACCAATCTCTTCTCTCCCAGGGTCGGCTCTACGCGCGGATCTTCCGGGCCCAAGCACAGATGAATGAAGCGGCGCGGGAGATGCCACCCTCGTGAGCGCGGCACCGCCTGCAGGCCCGAACCCAGCCCGGTACACCCAGCGACCAGGTCCCTTCTGGCGTCAGGTGCGCGGCTTGGTCCGGCCCTGGCGGCCGCTGCTGGCGGTGGTCATGGCCCTGGTCGTGGGTTCGGCGGTGGCGGGAGTGGTGCCCCCTCTGGTCATTCGCCAGGTGGTGCAACACAACCTGCTGCCCCACAGCACCACCGGCCTGGTGGCCGCCGGGCTGGTGTACCTGGCAGCCGTCGCCGCCGGAACTGCCTTCACCTTCGGCTACAGCTATCTGGCCGCGATGGTCGCGCAGCGAACGATCGCCAGCCTTCGGGTGCGGCTGTTCTCGCACCTGGCCCGCCTGCCGATGGCATATTTCGACGGCGGTTCCATGGGCGACATCATCAGCCGCGCCACCGCCGACGTCGAGACCGTCGACACCCTGTTCACGGACGGGATAGCGACCCTGGTCGGTCAGATGGTCTCTCTGGCGGCGGTCGGCGTGGCCATGGTCGTGGTGAGCCCCCTGCTGAGCGCGGTGTCTTTGATCGTCGCCCCTCCCCTGCTGTTGATCAGCGGCTGGCTTCAGGCAAGGGTCCGTCGGGCGGAGCGCCAGACCCGGGTCGCAATCGGAGAGCTGAACACCCAGCTCTCCGAGGTCGTGGGAGGCGCCGAGACCATCCGTGCCTTCGGCCGCGAGGGCACTTTCACCAGTCGCTTTCGGCTGGCACTGATTCGCACGCTGTCGGCCCAATCCGCCTCGGTCCGCTACAACTCCTACTTCGCTCCGGTGACGGGAATGCTCGCGTCCCTGGCGGTCGCGTCCCTTCTGTGGGTTGGGGCAGGCGGCCTGATCACGGCTGCAGGAGTGAACCTCGGCACCCTGATCGCCTTCGTGCTGCTCTTCCAGAACTTCTTCGCGCCCATCGTCGCCCTGGGGGACCAGTGGAACCGCGTCCAGGCGGCGCTCGCGGGCCTGGAGCGGGTCTTCGAGGTGCTCAACCTGCCTCCGGAGCCGCCTCGGGTGGGGGCGGCGGAGCGCAGGGACCGGCCGGGCATCGTGGTGCGCGACCTGAGCTTCAGCTACCAGGGAGCGTCCCCGACCCTGGAGGGGGTCAACCTCGTCGTCAGCCCTGGCGAACGAGTTGCGGTGGTGGGGCGGACGGGAGCCGGGAAGTCCACCCTCTTGGCCCTCCTGGGAGGCCTCTATCGCCCTGACCGGGGCGACATCCTGGTGGAGGGGCTGGCACCCTGGGCTCTGGACGACCAGGAGCGCGGGCGGGTGTTGAGTGTAGTTCAGCAGACTCCCCGGATCTTCTCCGCCTCGCTGCGAGAGAACCTCACCCTTGGCCTTGAAAACGTCGGGGACAGCGCCATTCACGGCGCCCTCTCGCTGGTGGGGCTGGGCGCCTGGTCGGCCGGACTTCCGGATGGCCTGGAGACGATTCTGGCAGGGGGCGATGGCGGATACGGGCTCAATCTCTCGGCCGGACAGCGCCAGCTAATCGCGCTGGCCCGCGCGGTCCTACCGGAGCCGCGCGTCCTGCTGCTGGACGAGGCCACTGCCGCCATCGACCAGGGGAGCGACGACGCTTTTCAGGCCGCTCTGAGTCTCGCGGGCTGGTCCAGCCGGTGCGCCATACTCAGCGTCGCCCACCGGCTGTCGACAGCGCGCCGAGCCGACCGGGTGCTGGTCATGGAGCGTGGCAGGGTGGTGGAGCAGGGCCCGCCGGCCGAACTGCTCTCCGCCGGCCGCCAGTTTGCAGCGCTGGTCACGCTTGAGGAGGCGGGCTGGAGCCCAGCAGGCGCTCGTGGCGAGGACGGGCCCTGAGCCGGCAGGTAGAGTCGTGGCTACTGGACAGTAGCGCCACCCCGGAGGGCCCACCGCGATGACGTATGCCGACACCTACTCCCAGCCAGACGCTCCCGACCCCGTCCTCACTGACGAGCGGGTGCTGGAACTGGCCCGCACGCACGTGCCAGGAATCAACAGGGTGGTGGCGGTCGACGAGAGCGGCGGCGAGGCTCGCGCCTACATGTGCGACCAAACCGTGGTGGTCAAGACCCAGCGCCCGCCCCGCCTTCGGCCCCGGACCAGCCTTCGCAAGGAGGCGCTCATCCTGGAGCACCTGGCGGCGGCGGCGGTCCTGGTGCCCCGGCTGCTCGGCTACGGCCAGGAGGAGGATGTCGAGTATCTGGTGATGACCAGGATCCCCGGCATTCCCCTCGAACAGGCCGCCATCCCCGAGCCCGAGCGGATAGCGGTCCTGGAGGCCCTGGGGTCGACTCTGAGGCGGATCCATGAGGTGGACCAGGAGGAGTTGGAGAACTCTGGGCTCATCCCGGGCGACGCCGGCGCCGACGACCTTCGTCGTCGGGTATCGGCCGGGTTCGAGGCGGCCATCGTGGTGCTCGAGGCCGACCCGCTCTGGCCCAAGGACATGGACTTACGAGGAGTCGCCGACTCCTGTCTGCGGGCACTCCCGTCCGAGGCCGATCCTGTCACCCTCCACTCCAACCCGGGTCCGGAGCACTGCTTCGTCGACCCCGCCGGCAATACCTTCAGTGGCCTGATCGACTTCGGCGACGCCTACAGATCCCATCCCGCGCTGGACGTCAGATCCTGGGCTTCGCTCCAGGACAGCCGTCACATGCTGGAGGGGTACCGCGCTCTGGGACCACTGTCCCCGGGCTTCGAGGATGTCTGGCGCGCCGGCATCCTGATCACCCAGCTGCGCCTCGCCGCGCGCGGTCACCGGACGCCGACTGAAGTGAGAGAGACGGTCTCCGAACTCCTCAATCCGCTCGGCTAACACCGGTGGTTCAGGGCCCCGAGTCCCGGCCGTCGCCCTTGGGCGACCGATGACTCGGAGTTCCCGCAAGGGTCAGGGCCGACCGCTGGGTGAGAGCGCCGAATCCAAGCCATACCGATCGGGCGGCCGGACCGCCACCACGCCGGCATCGTCCCAGAGCCCGCCTGCTCGCTTGCTTGTCTTAAGACCCAGGTCGAATCTGTCAGAGGTTGAGGAAATGGCTCGGATGGTGTCACCCCGCGCAGCATGAGAGTTTGCTGACATCGCGGTCGAAGGCCTGAGCCGCCAGCTTGATCCCCTCCGCCATGGTGAGGTAGGGACACCAGGTCTGCGCCAGCTGCTCCACGGTCATCTCGGCCTGCAATGCGTAGGTGGCCGCCAGCACCATGTCGCCCGCGCCCTCCGCCAGAATGTGGACTCCCAGGACCCGCCGCGAAGAGGCATCGGCGACGATCTTGACCAGCCCTCTGGTGTCGCGGTCGACAATGGCGCGGGGCACGTACGCCAGCGGCAGCACTGAGCAGATGCACTGCAGTCCGGAGCCGGCCGCCTCCTGGTCCGTCAGCCCCACCGAGGCGATGGCTGGAGACGTGAAGGTGACCCGGGGCAGGTATCGGTAGTCAATCTTCTTGACCCCTGCGAAGAACGCATTCTCCACGATCGAGGTGCCGTGCGCAGCCGCCACGTAGAC
>JAJZJU010000061.1 GCA_021809895.1 bacterium | reverse complement strand
AGCGCTGGCGCAGAGCCTCTAGCGTCCAGGGCACCGACTGGTGCTCCGGATCGGCCTGCTTCGCGTCCATGTCGGCCTTCACCTGTGCCAGCGCCCAGTTGTGCGCGTACCGTCTGGCCCCGAAGTGCGACCGCACCAGGGGAGGTTCCTGGGGCCACTGCACCTCAAAGCTCGCCCCCGTCACGGTCCAGCCCGAGGGCGCCGGGACTCCGTCGTGGGTGAAGAGACCGAACAAGACGGTGACGGCCTCGACCGCCGCCCGGTGAGCCTCGAAATCGCCGGTGAGCCTCACCCGGCGCGAGAGCTTTCCCTGCTCCTTGGCAGGCAGATGCACCCCCCCGGTGACCGCGGCGATCCTCGCCGCTTCCTTGGCGGTGCGAGCCTCCACTATGACGCCAGCCTCGACGCACACCTTTGTGGTCATGGTTCGCATCCTATCCCGGTCACCGCGGCGGTAAGTAGCGCCGCCCGATTCTTCGCTGCCCGGCGGCCGTAGAGGCGGGCGCACAGTGAGGTGAGGATCTCGGTCACGTCCCGGACCAGATCGTCGTCGACCTCGGCGGGGCCCACCACCAGCAGCCGGCGTCCTTGCGCGGACAGCGCGGCCTACACGTATTCCGCGCCGATGCGGGCAAACCGATCCCTGTGCTCGACCACGATCGTCGCCACCGACTCATCCTGCAGCAGGGCCAGGAACCTGCGCCACTTGCCGTTGAGCGCGGAGCCCACCTCTGTCACCACCCGGCCGACTGAGAGACCCTCGCCCGTCGCCCACGCCGTGACACGGGCCACCTGCCGGTCGAGGTCACAGCGCTGGTCCGCCGACGAGACCCTGGCGTAGACGGCGACGCTGCCGGTGGCGGCGGCTGAACCTGGAGCGTCGACCAAGAAGAGGCCTCCGACGCGGCGCGCCGGTACCGGCAGCTTCCCATCCCGGAACCACCGGTATACGGTCACCGGGTGAATGCCTTGCACTCGCGCCCATTCCTTCAAGTTCATCAGCGCTCACTTTAGCGCGTCGTACGAGCACCTGTTCGCAACCCCGCATCGTGGCGAACGTCGGCATGGCCGTGATTGCCACCGAAGGCAGGTGAAACACCATATCAGTCTCCTGCAATCCCCAAATTCGTGCCGGCCGGTCGGGGAGGCGCACTCTTCGCGTGCCGATCTGAGTTCGGCTGTGGTGGTGCTTGCCTCGAGTTCCGGTCCCGGCGGTCAGGGCGCAACCGCGGCGCCGGATTGGTGGGTCGCTCGGGGCAAGCCGTTGGCAGCGCGACGGATGAGCGAGCGGAGGTCAGGTGGCGGCTGCCCTGACTCAGGCCGTCCGCCTGCGGACCTCAAGGTTGGAACAGGCGAGACAGACCTCTGGAGGGATGACTCCTACTCGCATCAGCACACTGAAAATGCGGCAGCCGAGGCAGTACCCCAGCGCCGACTCCAAGGAGGCTGCCACCACCAGCAAGCCCAAAATGGTGTAGGTGGCGGCGTCCAGGTGCCAGATGAAGAAGAACAGGGTGGCCAGCACGGTGAGCGCACTCCCGACTCCCTGCGCAAAGCGCTTCGGGGGCCCGGGAACGAGTCTCGGACTGGCGGCGATCCTCGGCGCCACCAGCCGGGTTGCGATCTGGCCAAGCGGACTCATGGTCGGCCCCGTGGCAACTCGAGCCAGGAACCCATAGGCCAGGACCGCACTCAGCCATGGCTGCTGGCCGACGATCGCGACCAGGGCGACCGCTACGACCCCGGCGGCGACCACTCGGCTGGCGATTTCGTTAACCGGGTTTGGAAAGCTGAACAAGCGGCTGGCCATGGGCCCTCAATGAAGTTGACGTGACGTAAAGAGTACCGGACAAATTATCACAGATGTCTGGCCCGGTCGTCGCGCTGGCTAAACCAGTGGGGGATGGCCCTCGCGGTCCCGCTTGAGTTCAAAGAGGTATGGCCTTCTCGCCATCCGCACCACGTCCCGCAGCAGTTCGACCGACTCCTCACCGTCCGGCACCTCGGTTATCACCGGACCGAAGAGTCCTGGTCCATGACCGCCGTCCAGGATCAGGGTGGGTACGCCGAAGGCCTCGCAACTGGCGACTGCGGATCGGTGGTCCGAGACTACCGACTGCCAGAGATCACGGTCGTCCGCGTGCTGCGCCCTTTCGGCTGGATCCATTCCGGCTGCTGTCATGGCTGCCTCAACGACGGCCGCCGACTGATCCTCTGTGAGGCGCTTGCCCTCGTGGTGCAGCAAACGCCCGAGCTCGGAGTACAGACTCGCCACCAACTCCTTGCCGCCCTGCCTTCGGGCCAGGGAGAGCATCTGCAGGGCCGGACCACTGTAGCCGACGGGACCCGACTCAGCGTCATTGCCCTCCTCCAGATGGACTATGCCCAGCGAGAAAAAGCGCCAGTCCAGCTCAACCTCGCCGAGTTCCTCAAGACGTGCCGCCCAACGCGATGTGAGCCATGCCCATGGACAAACCGGGTCGAAGTGAAAGTTGATTTTCTCCAAGACTTCTCCACAAGTGTGCGGCGACGTTGCATCGCCTTGGCCGGATTTGCGGATCCAGGTGGCGGGCTGAGTCAGCGAGCGCTGCCGATCCGCCCCTCCATTGTGCCAGGTGAACCTGAGAGCCCTGGATTACCGGCTCACACTCTGTGCTTCAGCCGATCCCCAGCCACTTGGCAAACGGGCAGCCCGATCGCGCCGAAGGCCGTGCCCCGCTCATAGTTGTTGCGGCATCGCGGGGAGGGCTGACCACGGTGGTCGATGGGCCATCATGCGTAAGCGGTCGCCGCGTCGTCAGTTCCGCATCGCCCGGTTGCTAAGGACCATTTCGACCACAACCTCGTCGCTGGTGGGTGTGAAATCCCGATAGTGCTGCCCGACAGCCCGGAACTGGTTTGGGGCCAGGAGACAGACCAGCTCATCGGTCAGACGCTCCAGTTCGGCAAGCGCCCGTGGCGCGGCCACGGGCGCCGCCACCACCACTCTTGTCGCCATCAGCGTCCGGGCTATTTGGCAGGCCGCGCGAGCGGTGGCACCGGTTGCTATCCCGTCATCGACGATGATCGCGGTCTTGCCCTTGACAGGTAGCCGGGGACAGGTTAGCCGCAGCGCCTGCACCGACCGGTCCAACTCCTGGCTCTCGATTGCCACCAGCCGGTCAAGCTCCGAGGCGGTGATGCCCAACTCCTCGATGAGCGACCGATTCAGGACTCGCGCTCCCGACTCTCCCATGGCTCCAATTGCCAGCTCCGGTTGCCCAGGCGCCCTCAGCTTGCGCACCACGATCACGTCGAGGGGGGCCTCGATCCCATCCGCGACGGCGGCGGCTACTGCCACGCCTCCTCTTGGAATCCCCAGCACCACGCTCTCGCCCCAAGCCCGTCCAGCCAGTGCCAGTGCCAGCCGGCCGCCGGCCTCAACGCGGTCTTCGAACGGCGCCCTGGCCAGCCGGACGAACCCTTTAGTCAGCCGCGTCCGAGAGCCCCGGCTGGAGGAGCTCTCCGACGCGGCTCACTGATCTGAGCTTCATCTCAGACTCCCGGAGACCGCGTCCTGACGCGTTGTGGGCGCCGTTGACGTCGCAGAGGAGCGAACCAAACACATCGGGATCGCCCTTTGGGCATCCGGCTGGCCATTGGAGACTCCGGAACACCGTTGGTCGGACCGGGGTCCGTCCGGAAAATCCTCCAATGGCCCTGCCAAGGTCTCGCTACTTCTTGGTTTCCCAGAAGATGCGTGCGAACTCATCCACCTTCCGGCGCAGCTCGGCCGCCTTTTCCGCATCGATGGACTGCTTGCAGGCTGAGGCTGCCTTGACCGTCTTCCAGGTGAGATCGTGAAGTTCGGGGAACTTCTCCAGATGCTCGGGCTTGAAGTAGTCGCCCCAGATGATCAACACCTCCCGCTTTACCTTCTCCGCGTGCAGCTCCTTGACTTCAACCATGCGCACGAATGAGTTGCGGCTTGCCTCCGAGGTGCCGTCCGGGAGTGCCTTGATCTTGGTCACCATGGTCTCCACGGTCTGGGCCGCCAGCTGAGCCTCATGGGGGTCGTAGATCCCGCAGGGGATGTCACAGTGGGCATGCACCACCCTTCGGGGCTGAGTGTGGAACTTGATGCTTTCGAACATGCTGATCTCCCTCCAGAACTAGAAGACTGAGCCAGCGGCTGGCCGCGACACTTCGTTCAAACTACCATCACTCAATGGCAAGCGGCAAACCAAAGCACTTCCTTAGGCCATATTTGCCTCAACTGGCGATGGTCGAGGGCCCCAGCATGGAACCTCTGCTGCCAGACGGTGCCTGGGTGCTGCTGCTTCCACGGCCAGGCCGGCTGCCGCGTTTGGGACAGGTCGTGGTCGCGGAGCACCCGGCTCGCCCCGGCTTCGAGCTGATCAAGCGGGTGGCGTCGCTGAGCCGGGACCGCGGCCTGGTCTGGCTCGCCGGCGACAATCGCTCGGCGAGCACCGACAGCGAGGATTTCGGGCCCTTGCCCGTCGCCCTGGTGGTGGGCCCCGTGGTCGCAGTGGTGCGTCCCGGCCCGCCACGGCTGGTCCGAACCGAGCCAAGGCGGCTCTGGTGATTGCTCAAAAACGCACCACGCAGCGGTGGGAACTGGCACCATAGAGGGCATGAGTGAATCTGAGCTGCCAAGCCCACCGCCTCGAAGTCCCGAACCGGCTCGGGAGTTGCTGACCCCCGCTCCCCAGCCCAAGCAGAAGAAGCACAAGAAGAAGGTCTCCCGCGAGCCTCCGCGCGGACGCGGGCGAGGAGGACGCTGATCCTGGCTCTTCCATTGGCGGTGCTTTGGTGACCCGGCCTGACGCCGAGGTCGACCTGGCGCTGGCACTGGCGACCGCCCGCTACGCCGCCCAGGCGGGCGGGTCGGTGGTGCGCGCGGCTGGGCTGGGAGTCCACCCGACCGAGAGCAAGGGGCCCGGAGACTATGTGACCGCGGTCGATCGCCAGAGCGAGGAGGTGATCGTCCGTGTCCTGAGATCTGCCTTTCCTGACCTGCCGGTTCTGGCAGAGGAGGGCGGGGGGGACCGCCGCGACACGGGATGGGTGGTGGACCCCATCGACGGGACCACCAACTTCAGCCGCGGCTTTCCCATGGTCGGGGTGTCGGTTGCCCTATTGGTCGACGGCAGCCCAGCGGTCGGCTGTGTGCATGCACCGTTCTTGGGCTGGACCTACACCGCCCGACAGGGGATGGGAACCCACGACCAGAATGGTCGGCGCCTGCTCCTGGGGGACCCGGAGCCAGGACAGGCCCTGATCACGACTGGCTTCCCCTTCAAGGATCCGGGCAGCATCCCGCGCCTGCTGGGAGCGTTGGGCGGTGTCCTCCGGGAATTCGAGGACGTGCGCAGGCCGGGGGCGGCCAGCCTAGACCTGGCCTACACCGCCTCCGGGGTCTTCAGCGGCTACTTCGAGCTGGGTCTCAAGGTCTGGGACATAGCTGCCGGGGCGCTCCTGGTGACCGAGGCGGGTGGTGTGGTCTCGGACTGGGAGGGAGAGCAGGGGCACCTCGCCACCGGTGACATCGTGGCCGGGCCCCCGCGGGTGCACGCCGCGCTTCTGCGGGCCACCCGCTCGGGATCACGAGCGAACTAGCACCTGCCCCGTGACCACATCTCCCACCCGCCGCTTCCGCACCTTGGGCTCGAAGTGGAGGGTGTAGTCGCCGGCGTGCAGTGGCACCACCGAGATCACCACCGGGATCGTCGAATTGGTCTCCAGGATCCCCCCGCAGGACTCCCCATCGTGCCAGCTTGACCCCTTGGCCCCCAGGAACGTGACCTTGACCACCCGGAACTCCGGGGTCAGGTTGGCTCCGATGCAGGCTGGCGACATGGCGCTGCCTGAGGCGAGGTAGAGGCCGAACGCCAGCCGCTCCTCCCTGCCGACGATCATGGAGTAACCTCCCACCGCACCGCCGAGCTGCGCCTTGGGCGGCCCAGAGCTCTTGTTTATTGACCCCAGGCTGGTCACGACGTCGACGAATGCCGAGATCGCCAGGAACGCGATCACGCCCACGGCGAGCAACTGCCCGGCGCTTAATCTTGGTAACCAACGAGGAGCCGTCTTCAAGCTCCCCTGAGGTTAGCGGCTTGCCGTCCGGCTCCGGGCGGGGCTGAAGGGAGGTGACCATGACCTTCATCGAGCAGGTGGAAGCGGAGGAGATCCTGGATTCCCGAGGAAACCCCACCGTGGCCGTGGAAGTTGCCCTCATCAGCGGGGAGGTGGGGCGCGCGGCCGTTCCCTCGGGGGCCTCGACCGGCCACCGGGAGGCGGTGGAGCTGAGAGATGGGGATCCGGCAAGGTACTCAGGCCGCGGAGTTCGACAGGCGGTCGAGAATGTCAACGAGATCCTGGGGCCGGCGGTCGTGGGAATGGACGCCCTTGACCAGCGCGCCCTGGATGAACGCCTGGTCGAAGTTGACGGCACCCCCAACAAGGGCCGTCTCGGAGCCAACGCCATCCTCGGGGTGAGTCTGGCGGTGGCCCGCGCAGCCGCGCTGGCGCAGGAGCTGCCGCTCTACCGTTACCTGGGAGGGGTGCGGGCCCGACAGCTTCCGGTTCCGCAGTTCAACATCCTCAACGGTGGCCTTCATGCCCGCACCTCGGTGGACTTCCAGGAGTTCATGGTGATGCCGGTGGGGATGCCAACCTTTGCGGAGGCGCTGAGGGCCGGCGCTGAGGTTTTCCACGCCCTTCGCGCTGTCCTGCAGGAGAAGGGCATGGCCGGCGGCCAGGGAGACGAGGGCGGTTTCGCGCCGAGCTTGAAGAGCAATGTTGAGGCGGTGGAGCTGGTCCTGGAGGCGATCGGCCGAGCCGGCTACTCCGCCCCCGACCAGGTCGGGATAGCGCTGGATCCGGCGACCAGCCAGCTGTTCGAAGACGGGGTCTACAACCTGTCCGGAGAGGGTCGACGGCTCACCTCGAGCGAGCTGACCAGCCTCTGGGAGGACTGGATCCGTCAGTACCCGATCGTCTCTCTGGAGGACGGCATGGCCGAGGACGACTGGGCCGGTTGGGCGGAGCTCACGCAGCGGCTGGGCTCAAAGGTGCAGCTGGTGGGCGATGACAACTTCGTGACCAATAAGGAATATCTGAGCCGGGGGATCCGGGAGGGGGTGGCCAACGCCATCCTCATCAAGCTCAACCAGATTGGGACTCTGACCGAGACAGTTGATGTGGTGGAGATGGCCCAGCGCCATGGGTATGGCACCGTGATCAGCCACCGTTCGGGCGAGACCGAGGACACCACCATGGCCGACCTGGCGGTGGCGGTGGGCGGCGGGCAGTTGAAGTCCGGCGCTCCGTCTCGCAGCGAGCGAGTGGCGAAGTACAACCGCCTGCTGCGGATCGAGCGGGAGTTGGGCCCCGGCGCCAGCTACCCGGGCAAGGCTGTACTCGCCCGTAGCCGAGGCTCAGCATAAACCTGACTGATACAGTAGGGTTTATGCAGGCATCGCCGCGACCTGACCTCACGGTCCTGAGGTCGCTGCCGAAGGCCGGGATCGCGGATCTGGTCGGCAACACCCCACTTCTTCGTGTGCACCTATTTGAGGAGGCGGCGCCCGAGCTGACGGTCTTCGCGAAAGCAGAGTTTGTCAACCCGGGGGGGTCGGTCAAGGATCGCGCCGCGCTTGCCATGCTCACGGCGGGGCTCAAGTCGGGAGCACTCCAGCCCGGGCGGACGATCCTGGACAGCACCAGCGGCAACACCGGAGTTGCCTACGCGATGCTGGGGGCGGCGCTGGGCTACCCGGTCAAGCTCGTGGTGCCCGCCAATGTCAGCATCGAGCGCAAGCAGCTGATGTCAGCCTACGGAGCGGAATTGGTGCTCAGCGATCCTCAGGAGGGGTCTGACGGGGCAATTCGAATCTGTCGTGACCTGGCGCTTCAGGAACCCGACCATTACTACTATCCCGACCAGTACAACAACCCCGCCAACTGGCAGGCCCACTATTGGGGCACCGGCCCGGAGATCTGGGAGCAGACCAAGGGTGAGGTGACCCATTTCCTGGCGGGGCTGGGCACCAGCGGCACCTTCGTGGGCACCTCCCGACGGCTGAAGGAGCTCAACTCTGAGGTCGTTTGTGTGAGCCTGGAGCCCGACGACCCATTCCATGGGCTGGAGGGGCTCAAGCACATGGCGTCGTCGATCGTGCCTGGGATCTACGACCCCGACATTGCGGACCTACATCTGATGGGTCCCACCGATGGGGCTTATGATTTGGTTCTGAAGCTGGCGCGCCAGGAGGGCATCCTGGTCGGCCACTCGACTGGGCTCGCGCTCTGGGGGGTCGGGGAATTGATCCGTCAGGGACTGCGGGAGGGCGTCGTGGTGCTGATCTGCCCCGATGGTGGCGCTCGCTACCTGAGCAGCGGTCTTTACGGTGGAGCCTGAACAGCCTTGAGCACTCCCGTCCTCACGTTCACGGCTGGCCTCTTCGCCAGGATGAGGCAACTGGCGGAGGCTACCTATCCCTTCGAGGGCTGCGGAGTGCTGGTCGGCAGGACCTCAGATCGCGCCTCCATCGTCACCGAGGTGGTGGAGGGCCATAACCTGGTCACGGACCGCCGCCATGATCGCTACGAGCTCGATCCGCGCGACATCATCCGGGCTGAGAAGCTGGCCCGAGGGCGTGGTGACGAGGTGTTGGGATTCTTCCACACTCACCCCGACCACCCCGCCCGACCGAGCCAGTTCGACACCGACCGGGCCTGGCCCGGGTACCACTACGTGGTGATCGCGGTCCACTCCGGCCATCAGGTCGCCGCCACCGCCTGGCGGCTGCAGGATGGTGCCGAGGGGAATCGCTTCGTGGAGGCCGATCTGGAGGTCCTGGGTGACGGCACCTCCGGCTATAATCCGCCCGACTTGGTGGCGGAGGAAATGTGAAGACAGCGATCACGACCCTGGAGGTGGTGCTGGCGGTTCTGGTTGTGATAACCGTCCTCCTGCAGACCCCGAAGTCGAGCGGCCTCGGCGGTACCATCGGCGGCGGTACCGACATGGGTGGCGGCTACCGCACCCGACGCGGGCTGGAGCGGGTGCTCTTCCGCACCTCGATCTGGCTCACGGTCGCCTTCGCCCTGGTGGCGATAATCCAGATCCGAGTCAACTGACCGATCCGCTGGCATCCATGCGACCGCTGCGGTTATACCGGCTCGGTCGCCGGGCATAGGTAGATGCCGATCCGATCCGGCAATGTGGCTGGATTGAGCTGGGCGGTGGAGGGACCTCGGCGGCCACGGCTCTGGGTGATGCGGGCACCTGGGAGCGCGTCTTGGTAGCATTCTCACTCTTGGGCCGGGATGGTGAAATGGTAGACACGCAGCGTTCAGGGCGCTGTGCAGGTCACTGCGTGCGGGTTCGAGTCCCGCTCCCGGCACCAATCCGGCCTCTGGCACCATCCCTTGTTCGGCCCATGCGCGCGGCGCGGTGGGATCGCGGCTATCCTGAGATTGGTGACCGGTCCGCCGGGGGTTGATGGGAGCAGCACGGTCGCTCAGTAAAGGGAGACCAGTTGCCGGAGCCAGTCGGGCCGCCAGATCCAGGAGATCCCCAGGAGATGCCGCTGCCCTGGGTGCCACCTGAGCCCTTCTCCGACCCCGCCTTGTGGGATCAGGGTTATCGAGACCCGTATGGCTCTGAGTTCTGGAATGAGGACCTGGCAGCTGGAGTCGGAAACTCCAGGCGGCGCTGGCGCGGACTGCTGGCCGGTCTGATAATCGCCGGCATGGCCCTGGGCGCGGGATCGCTTGCCGCCACCCTGGGACGCACTCCTGCGATCGTCCACCAGAGCCGGAGCGAGCACCCCTTCTCTAACCCCACCGGAGCCTCTCCGGCAAGCAGCAGCCAGGCCCTGGCCCGAGTCGCGGCAGCGGACCTGCCGGAGATCGTGACCATCGTCGCGATCGGCCGTCAGAGCGATGAGCTGGGGACCGCGTGGCCGGTGGACAGCCAGGGGGACTTCATCACCAACGACCATGTCGTCCACCAGGGCTTGACGTTCTACGCTGTGACCCAGTCTGGCACCGAGTACCCGGCCCGGGTGGTGAACGTCGATCCCGCACTCGACCTGGCGGAGATACGGGTGATCGGGCTGAGCGAGCCTCCGTTCTCGATCGATTCGGCTCCGGCCACGCTGGGCCAGGCGGTGGTTGTGCTGGCCTCCGAAGGCGCGACCAGTCACGCCCCGGTCACCGACTCCGTGATCGACGGCCTCAACCAACGCGCCACCGTCACCCATGCGGCCCCTGGGGAGCTCAGCAACTACTCCGACCTCATCCGCATTCCCGCCCAGATCTTCCCCGGCAACAGCGGCGGGCCGGTTCTCACCACCGGCGGCCAGGTTGTCGGGATCCTGACCCTGGCTGCTGAGCATGGGTCGGGGGCCTTCGCGATTCCCCTGGCTGAGGTCGACCCGGTGATCCAGCATTGGCTGGCAGGTTAAGAGTTTGCTTAGACTTTGGGCTCCGAAGTGGGTAGGGCGTTGACCAGGCGGCGAGCGCAAGCCCCCGGCTTCAGCCGTGGGGTCGAGCGAGTCACGGAGTGGTACAATGAAAGCTCGATGCGGAGCATGGCTCCAGCCCCAGGACTTCGGGGTAGGTCGGCATCGAGCGGCATGGAACCCACGAGTCAGCTGCTATGCGGCGGTACCGGAAGCGGGGCTTCCGGACAGAGTGGGTCGGCTTGAACCCGGTACAACCCCGGCTTACGGCGGGGACGGTGAAAGCCGCCCACGAGACAGCCGAGGCGAGACGGGAATCCCCCGGATTTATCCGTGGGGAGGAGGTCAAGCTTCGTCGTCCCGTCTGCAACCATCGGAGCAGGCTCGGAGAGGTTATCCAGGACACAGCCCAGCATCCGGGATCTGGGACAGGTAAAGGAGCGCAAGCCGAATGAGTGGCAGCAAAAGCGGTGGTCTCACTGTCTTGGTCTTCGGGGCTGATGGCTACATCGGATGGCCGATGGCCATGCATCTGTCCAAGCTGGGCCACAAGGTGGTGGCGGTCGACAATCTCGCCCGCCGTCGCTGGGATCGGGAGGGAGGAACCTACAGCCTGCTCCCGCTTCGCTCCATGGGCCGGCGAGTGGCGCGATGGCAAGATGTCAGCGGCCATCCCATAGAGTGGCGCCGCGCCGATCTGCGCGACTTTCCGGCGGTGGATGCCCTCTTCGCGGAGTTCCGGCCTCAGGCGGTGATCCACTTCGCCGAGCAGCGCAGCGCGCCCTACTCGATGGTGGACCGGGAGCACGCCACGATGACCCAGGTTAACAATGTGGTCGGGACCATCAACGTCCTCTTCGCGATCAAGGACCGAGTCCCCGACTGTCACCTGATCAAGCTCGGAACCATGGGCGAGTACGGCACGCCCAACATCGACATCGAAGAGGGGTACATCGACATCGAGCACAACGGCAGGCGTGATCGCTTGCCGTTCCCGAAGGTGGCGGGCAGCTTCTACCACCTCTCCAAGGTGCACGACAGCAACAACATCCACTTCGCCACCAGGGCCTGGGGAGTGCGCGCCACCGACCTCAACCAGGGGGTCGTCTACGGTTTCGAGACGGAGGAGACCAGTCTGCACCCCGACCTGCACACCCGCTTTGACTTCGACTCCATCTGGGGCACCGCCCTGAATCGCTTCTGTGTCCAGGCCGCGGTCGGCCAGCCCCTCACGGTCTACGGCAAGGGCGGTCAGACCAGGGGTTTTTTGGATATCCGTGACACCATGGCCTGCGTCACCCTGGCTCTGGAGAATCCCGCCGAGCGAGGCGAGTGCCGCGTGTTCAATCAGTTCACCGAGCAGTTCAGCGTTCTCCAGCTCGCCGAACTGGTGGCCAAAGTACGCCACGAGCACGGCTTGGAGACCACCATCAGCCACGTGCCCAATCCCAGGGTCGAGGCCGAGGAGCACTACTACAACGCCAAGCACCAGCTGCTGTTGGACCTGGGGCTCAAGCCCCACTTCCTGGGGGACACGCTCCTCGAATCCGTGATCCAGATGGTGGAGCAGCATGCCTCCCGGGTCGATCCCGTCCTGCTTGAGCAGCCCAGTGTGAGTTGGAAGAGCGGAGGCAACGAGGTTTGGGACCGCTACTCGAACAAGGAAGGCGCCTCTCCAGCCAGCCGTAAGGCAGTTCCCGCCGGCAGCGCCGACCTGGTCTGAGACGGATCCAGCTCCCACGGCGTCATCTCGGATCTCGCTGGGTAGAATCGAACCAGGGCGGAACAGATGTCGCGGGAGTTTTAGGTGCATTCCAGAGATTACGAGATAGCGATCGTGGGGGCCGGCCCGGCTGGGCTCACCGCCGCTCTGTACGCTGGCCGGGCCCTGAAGAAGACAGTTCTTCTGGAGGCGGGCATCCCCGGCGGTGAGCTCCTCAACACCGAGACCATCGAGGACTACCCTGGCTTTGCCTCCATCACCGGCCCCGACCTCGCCAGCAAGATGACCGAGCATGCGCTCTCTTTTGGCGCGGAGATGGTGGCCGCCAGGGTCACCGGCATCGCTTTGGAGCCAGATGGCCGTAAGCGCATCGAGGTGGAGGACGGTGAGCCGTTCTTCGCCGGGGCTGTGATCCTGACCGCGGGCGGGCAGCCCCGTAAGCTCGGTATCCCTGGGGAGCTGGACTTTGCCGGCCGGGGCGTCTCCTACTGTGCCGTCTGCGACGGCGCGTTCTTCAAGGGCGAGCACCTGGCGGTCGTTGGGGGCGGCGACGCCGCCATGGAGGAGGCGGCCTTCCTCACCCGCTACGCCTCCAAGGTGACTCTCATCCACCGGCGCTCGGAGTTCCGCGCCCAGCCGGTGCTGGTGGAGAGGGCTCGCAACAACCCCAAGATCGAGTTCTTGCTGGACACGGTGGTGGAGGAGATCACAGGCGACGGACAGCAGGTCCGGAGCTTGCGCCTGCGCCATCCGGCCGACGGCAGCGCCGACGAGCTGGAGGTGGGGGGCGTTTTCATCTTCATCGGCTTCCTCCCCAACAGCGGCTTGCTGCAGGTCCATGCCGACCACGACTCTCAGGGCTATTACATAACCGATGAGAACATGCAGACATCGGTGCCGGGAGTCTTTGCCGCGGGCGACGTGCGGGCGCAGCTCACCCGCCAGGTGACGACCGCAGTCGGGGACGCCACCACCGCCGCCATGGCCGCCACCAAGCTGGTCGAGGAGCCCCTGGCGGTGCCGGCCCCGGCGTGAGCAGCATCGTCACCAGGGGTGGGGACCAGGGGGAGACCAGCCTCCTCTACGGAGGCCGCGTGCCCAAAGATGACCTCCATACCGAGGCCTATGGGGCTCTCGACGAGGCGATCTCGGCGATGGGGCTGGGCCGCTCCCTGTGCACCCGAGAGGAGGTGGCCTCGGCACTGTTGGAGCTGGAGCGTGAATGCTTCACGGTGGGCGCCGAGCTCGCCACCGCCTCTTCCGACCGGGCCAAGCTGCTGCGCCACTTTCCCAGCCTTGAGGCGGACGCAGTGGACCGGCTCGAGGCGGAGGTCCATCGTCTTGAGGCGGAGGTCGGGTTGCCGGCCGGGTTCGTGCTGCCCGGTGGCACGGCCGCGGCGGCCGCGATCGACCTTGCCCGGACCATGGTGAGGAGAGCCGAGCGCCGTGCGGTGGCACTGGCCAGATCCGATGCCCTGGCCAATCCGGAGATCGTGCGCTACCTCAACCGGCTCTCTGACCTTCTATTCATGCTGGCCCGCCAGGAGGAGGCCGGCGCCACTGCCCTCAAGTGAGCTGGGGAGCGTCACTTCGGTAACCTCTTTCTGTGTCCCGTCAGCCGGATTCTGAACCCGATGCCCCGATCGCGATGTGCTGCGTGATCGCGGGGCGAGTCCAGATGGTTGGCTTTCGGGTCTTCGCCGTCGAGGTCGCCAGCCAGGTCGGGGTGAGTGGCTGGGTGCGTAACCGTCCAGATGGCGCGGTGGAGGTGCTTGCGCAGGGACCACCTGAGCGGGTCGAGGAAGTGCTGCGCCAGCTGCGCCGGGGCCCCGCGGCGGCGCGGGTCACGTCCTGCGAGGAGACCAAGGTCCCGATCAACGACCACCTGGTGGGCTTTCGGCTTGTTCCCTGAGCCAAGCCACCCGTGCACCAGCGGGCCCGCCCCTGCCGCCCGTGTGCATTGGCTCTGTCGCCCCGGTGGCCCATTTTGAGGGCGGGGGCGCTGGAGCCCATCCTCAGCCGCTCGCGGGCACGGCTCCAATCCCTGCCATCCGCCTCCGATTTGGAACGTCGTGCCGCCAAGGCCGGTCCTCCCCGGAGTCTCAGCCCCAACCTGGTCGGCGGCCGCATCGGCGTCATCGCGGAGATGAAGAGGAGGTCCCCGTCGGCTGGCGCCCTGAGACTAGCCCTCGACCCGGCCTCAATGGCTCAGATGTTTGAGGCAGCCGGCGCCTGCGCCATCTCCGTGCTCACCGAGCCCGACTTCTTCGGCGGCAGCCTCGACGACCTGCGGGCGGTTCGGCAGGTGACCCAACTGCCGATCCTGCGCAAGGACTTCGTGGTAGACCCACTCCAGGTGTTGGAGGCCAGGGCCGCCGGAGCGGACCTGGTGCTGCTGATAGTTCGGGCGCTGGCACCGGATGGGCTCCGGGACTGTCTGGAGGCTGCCCGAGCGCTGGGTATGGAGGCCCTGGTGGAGGTCCATGACCAAGCCGACCTGGAGCTCGCTCTGCGCCTGGGAGCTGAGCTCATCGGTATCAACAACCGTGACCTGGATCTGCTCTCCACCAACCTGGCGGTCACGGAGACGCTCGCGCCACTGGTCCCTGATGACCGACTTGTGATCTCGGAATCCGGCATCAGCGGGCGGCAGGACATGGACCGGCTGCGCGCTTGCGGGGTTCGAGCCATCCTGGTCGGCGAATCGTTGATGCGCGCGCCCGACCCAGCGGCGGCCCTGCGCCAGCTCACCGCAGCCGAGGCGGACCCGTGAGGATCAAGGTGTGCGGGATAACGCGAGAGGAGGATGCCCTGGTCGCCCTGGAGGCCGGCGCAGACGCCATCGGGATGATCTTTCATGAGTCAAGCCCTCGCCGGGTCGACCGCCGACGCGCCCTGGGCATCTCTCGACTGGTGAGCGGCCGGGCCGACTGTGTCGGAGTGCTGGTCGACGCCTCTCCCCAGGAGCTGGGCAGGCTTGTCGAGGAGTTCGAGCTGACGGCGGTGCAGCTACGCCTTGGCAGCTGCCCTCGCCGGCTGCCCCTGGAGCTGGACGCCGCGGTTTTGCCCTATTTGGGGGCGGAGGATCTGGGCCCGCGGCTGGAGGTCGACTGGTGGGCTGATCTTCCTATTTTCTTCGACCACCTGGCGGCAGATGGCTCCGCAGGGACGGGCCAGCTTCCGGACCTGGGGGTAGCCGCCGCCTTGGCAGCTCACCGGCCGGTGTGGCTGGCGGGGGGCCTGGGACCCGGCAACGTGGCCGAGGTGGTGGCGGCCGTGAGGCCGTACGGGGTGGACGCCAGCTCCGGGCTCGAGGTCAGTCCTGGGATCAAGGACG
>JAJZJU010000001.1 GCA_021809895.1 bacterium | reverse complement strand
TGGGCTGGTCGCCCCCGAGACGTTCGATTCCGTGATCGCCATGCTGAGTCATGACCATGACCTGATCGTGGTGGACCTGGGGCCGCTCGAGTCCCACCTAACGGTGGCGCACGCGCTCAGATGTCAGACGCTGTGCTGGGTGGTCGCGCCGACCCCCGTCGGCGTCGACCTGTTCGATCGGGTGGTGCGGTCCGCGCTGGCAAACCCCTTGCGAGCCAAGCCAAGCCTGGCCGTGCTCAATGGGGCTGGTCAAGCCACCCTGACCGTCGCCGACACCGCCTTCCTGCGGCGATACGGGATGCCGTTGGTCGCCACCATCCCCTTCAATCGCCGGGCGTGCCTGCGGGCGGACAGTGTCCAGAGACCGGCTGTCATCGAGGGTGAATTGCGAGCACCACTGCGGGCCGCGACGCGGGCTGTGGCCACCCACATATTTCACGGCCCCTCCCGGGATCCTGTGCCTGACCCCGGGCCAAGAGTGGTGCCGGGCCTCATGGAGCGGTCTGGGGCCGAATCGTGAGCATCGTGCAGCCCGGACTGCCCGAGCCCGCGATGGACGCGCTGGATGCCATCGAGGCGGAGCTTCTGACGTCGGTGCGGGCGAAGGTCACCGAGGAGCTGGAGAGGCGCTCCGACACCGAGCTCAAGGTCGACGACCGCAACTGGATCGCTTCCCTGGTGCAGGGGGAGATCCGGAACTACCACTCCGCCGCGCCGCACCGGCGCCGGCCAACCCTGACCGTCCAGGGGTACGAGGAGGTGCGCCGCAGGCTGTTGGCCCATGTGACCCCCCTCGGCCCGCTCGCGGAACTCCTGGCGGACCCCTTGGTCGAAGAGGTGATCGTCAACGGGCCGGACGAGGTCCTGGTGGTCCGGGACGGCAGCCAGCAGGCATCAGGGATCCACTTCGAAAGCGAGGAGGCGCTGCTCGCCACGGTTCAGCGCCTTCTCGGCTCGGGCTCCGCCCACCTGGACCGTGCCAATCCCATGGTGACCGCCACCATGGAGGACGGTTCCCGCCTCAACGCGGTGCTCCCACCGGTGGCGGTGCCGATGGCGGTGACCATCCGCCGCCACCAGCTGGCCAGATTTGGCCGGCTGGCCGACCTAGCGCGCGTGGAGACCCTGCCCTGGGAGTTGATCCCCCTCCTCCAGGCGGCGGTGAAGGCGCGTCTGAATCTCATCGTCTCCGGAAGCACCGGCTCGGGTAAGACCACACTTCTGCGCCTGCTCATAAACGAGGTGCCGGCCTGGGAGCGGGTGATCACAATCGAAGACCAGCGGGAGCTCCACCTTCGGACCGCCCAAGGGGGGCGGCGCAACACCATCTCCCTGGAGGCGCGCGACTCGAACACCGAGGGGCGCGGCGAGGTCACCATCCAGCAGCTGGTGCGCAACGCACTACGCCAGCGCCCGGACCGGATCTTCGTCGGCGAGTGCCGCGGGGCGGAGGCTCTGGACGTGGTCGACGCCATGGGCACCGGTCACGACGGCAGCGGCACCACCCTCCACGCCAACAGCGCACGCGACGCCCTGCTCCGCCTGGCCGGGCTGGTCCGCCGCCACCCCGCCCAGGCCAGGGCTGACCCAGGGGCAATCGCCAGAGAGTTGGCGGCCAAGGTGGATCTGGTGATTCACCTGTCCCGCATGCGGCGATCCGACGGGGCCGACCAGCGTGTCATCCAAGCGGTGGGCCTGGTCACCGGGCAGGTCGAGGGGGACCTGCCGCTGCTGGAGAGCGTGTGCCACTATCAGCGGGCGCGCGGCAACTGGGCCTGGGATCTGACCAGGCTCGATGATCTTCCGCCCAAGATCCAAGACAAACTTGATGGGGCTGGAATCGCGGTCAACAGCCTGCTGGGGCGGCTGCTCGACTCTGCGAGCGCCTCATAGCCATGCTCTCGATCGGCATCTCGCTCTTGCTGCTGGGGGCGCTGGCGGCGTTTGCCGCCGCCCTGCTCGCCTGGCTTTTTGTAAGTCCGGCTCAGCGCGAACCCAGGCATGGGACCGCCTCCCTTTGGCACCGAGTCGCCTGGCGCAAGCGTGCCGCGTCGACTATCCCCAGCCTCATGGCCGGGGCCGGGGTGGGTGTCGTCGCCTGGCTCATCCTGGGACTTCCCCTGCCGGCCCTCACGCTGGCTGGCCTTGGGATCTTGATGGAGAGGGCGATGGCGGGCTGGCGCAAGGCAAGCGCTCGAGCGCGCACCCGGGACCAATTGGTGGCGGCGGTGGACCTGCTCGCTCAGCTATTGCCGGCAGGCCATGGAGTGCGCCAGTCCCTGCAGGTGCTGGCTGACAGCGGGCCGGCCGAACTACGACCTGAGCTGGAGAGGGTGGTGGCCAGGTTGCAACAGGTCTCTCTGGAACAGGCTCTGGTGGAGGCCGACGCCAGGATGCGGCAGCCGCTCTTCACTCTGATCGCCACCACGCTCTCTGTCGGTGGGCGCTCAGGGGGGCGGATTGCGCCGCTTCTCGATGAGCTGGCCCGCGCCGCCCACCAGATCCAAGCGGCCGAGGACCAGGTGCGGGCGGAGCAGGCCCAGGGACGCCTCGGAGCGCTCGTGATAGCGCTCATGCCGCTGCTTCTGATAGTGGTGCTGCGGGTGGTGAACCCAGCGTACCTGGGGCCCTATCACTCCCTGGGCGGGCAGCTCATCCTGGCCCTTCTGCTGGCGCTCATCGTGCTCGGTTATCTCTGGATGACCAGAATCCTGCGGCTCACCGACCTCGATCAGGTGATCGTCGCCGGCGACTCCGCTTCAGCCGCTGTCCCGGAGTCTCGGGCGAACTGGGAACTCGCCGCTTCGAGACGGACGCCGTGACCGCTGAGCTCGCCGTTGTGGCCGTGGCCCTGCCGCTATCCGGGTCCTATAAATGGGTGCTCGGTGGGGTGGCAGGCGCCGGGGTTCTGGCTCTCAGCGCGGTCGCGATCTTCGTGGCCTGGCCCCGCCGCAGGACTTTTGAAGACTGGCTAGACGCTCGCGCCGCCAGCCGAATGACCGCCTCCCGGCCAGGGTCCCATCGGCTCCTCGGTCGGCCCGCCCGCACCCTGGTCCGCGCCATCGAGCCCGCGTTGCCGGCAGAGGTGGTGAGCTGGCTGGCCGTCAGACTGCGCAGTGCTGCCCGCGAAGATCCCCCTGAGGAGCTTATCGCAAGCTGGGCGCTGGTCTTTGCGCTGGTGGTCTGCCTGCTGACGGCACCGGCTCTGCTGGGCCTGATCCCGGCCTCGGTCATCCTCCCGGCGAGCGTGGTTCCGGTGCTGGTGGACCTCTACAGAGTGCTGCGCGCGGGCGCCCGCCGCCGCGCCGCGATCTTCGCTCAGATACCAATTCTGGTCGACCTGATGTCGTTGGAGCAGAGTGGTGGCGGCGTCAGCTCGCGCCGGGCCATGGAACTGGTGGTCAGCCGGGTCCGCGGTGATGCGGCCGCTGTCCTGCGCACCTGCCTGGCAGGGTCGGCTACAGCCGGGACGCCTCCGCTCGACGCCCAGCTCGAGCAGGCGGCCGCCGAGCTCGGCATTCCGCCGCTGGCAGCCCTTGCCGCGGTGGTCAGACTGCAGCGCCTGGAGGGCATCTCCACCGCCACTCCGTTAGGACGCCTGGCCCGGGGTCTGCGCGACCGGCAACGGGACGACCTGACGACTCGCGGTCGGCGGGCTCTGGTGACCATGCTGTTGCCGGTGGCGAGTTGCATCCTGTTGCCGTTCGTCATCATCGTTCTCTATCCGGCCCTGGAGCGGCTGTCCGGAGCGCTGTCTTGAGGCAGCGGGAATCGGGACAGTCCATGGTCGAAATGGCTCTGGGGGTCACGATATTCCTGTTGGCGACCTTGGGAGCGATCCAGTTGGGGCTCCTGGCACTGGCGCAAGAGGGGGTGCAGACCGCTGCCCTGGCCGGTGCCCGGACGGCTTCCGGCGCTCCGCTCAACTCCAACCCGACTCTCACGCTTGAAAGCGGGGCGACGGCAGCCCGAAACGCTCTCAGTCCGGAGGTGGCCGGGATGGCGACCCTCACGCTCTGTCCGGGCGCAGGGACATCCTGCTGGGGTTCCCTGGAGTGCGTGCGATATCAGTCCGGTATCCCTCAGCCCGGGACCCAAGAGTTGTGCAACAGCGTCTCCACGAACAGCAACGCGCCCTACACGTACGGACCTCTTCCCAGTGACCTGGACGGGCCCCAGAACCCTGGCTGTCATGGCGGGGGGTGTTTTGGATCTGCGGCCACCATGGCTCCCTGTGCCGCCGCCGCCGTCGCCGGTCGCGTCGCCATCTGTGTCGCGTACACGTCCTGGCCCCCCCGGGCGGTGGATGTCTGGGTCGCCGGCGGCCTGCGAGCGATCGTCCCCTGGATCGGCTCGTCCGGCCCGGGGACCATACCGGTCGCCAGCCGTCTGCGCTTGGCGGTCGAGGCTTTCTCTTGAGCGGACCACGAGAGCCCGCAGGCGGTCAGGCCCTCCTGGAGCTGGCGCTGGTCCTGCCGTTGACCCTGCTGCTCGGCTGCGGGGCTGTGGCGGTGGTGCAACTGGCACGTACTCAGATGGCGATGAACACCGCCAGCAGTGCGGCCGCGCTAGTGGCCGCTCGGGCGGTTGATGCCCAGAGCGCTTGTCAGCAGGCGACCCAGGAGCTTCACCTTGTGGAGGAGGAGAGCTCGGGGTTGCTCAGCGGCCCGATCCGCCAGCTGGGTGGAGGGAGGTGCGTAGGTCCGGCCCCGGACGCGGGGACCATGCCGACTGTCGCCGGAGGAGGGTCGGCTCAGATCTGGTTCGGTTACGGCGCCGCTCTGGACAGCTTCTGCCGGGTCGGTGGCCCACCCAACTCGAGCGGGCTGACGGACGGGGATGTCGAGGTGGTCATCGCCTACCGGCCCAATCTGCAATGGATACCGCTTTTGGGGGCATGGATGTCGCCCAGCCTGCGGGCCTCCTCGATTCAGAAGATCGACCCATTCCGAAGCCGCGACCCCAGCCAGGATCCGACCGGCGATGACTGCTGACCGTTCCTGGTGGTCGCAGGCGGGCCAGTTGCTCCCGCTCTTCGCGCTGCTGCTGCCCCTGCTGCTGCTTCCCGTCACCGCATTAGCCGTGGACGGCGGCGTCCTTTTGATGGAGCACTCAGAGGTGGTCGCCACCGCCCAGTCGGGGGCCGAGGCTGGATCTCAGGCGGTGGATGTCACCGCCCTCAACAAGACCGGCCAGTTCCGGGTCTGCGTGTTCCCGGATGGTGGCGCTAGCTGCGGGAATGGCATTGGCGACGCCTCCCAGGTCGTCGCGGCCGCGGTAGGCGCGCAGATGCCCCAGGCAGGTAGCCGCTGCTTGATCGAGCCGGTAGGATCCCTGCACCCGGTTCCGGGGCAACCCCAGGGATGCGAACTGGCCGTGCGCACTCGCTGTGAGCAAATTGCTGGGGCGGTGGGACAGGATGAGGGCGTCGAGGTCCTGGTCTGGCGGACCGGGCAGATGCCCCTGCTTGGCCTGGGCCCCTGGTCGCAACTGGTGGTCCAGGCACGGGCGACCGCCTGGTTGGCGCACGGATACACCACGCCGGTGCTGGCTGGAAGTCCCCCGGGAGCGTCCTGCTGATGCAGCCACCACAGAGTTCCCGCCCGATTACTCTGCCGCCCCCCCCGCCCGAGCTTTCCAGCCGCGGCAGTCTCACCTGGCACAACACCCCTGTACCCAACCGACCCCTGCCCCAGCACCCGCTTCTGCTGCTGGCCGAACCTCCCCCACCCTCCGCCTCCCATGGTGGCGGATTGACCAGGCTGCTTCCCGCTTGGCGTTGGCCCGTCCGCGGCCGTTTCCGGGGTGGCGCGTCGAATCTGCCCGCGATCCTGGGAGCGGGAGGTCGTCGGTCGGAGTTCTCCCTGTCGGCCCCCCAATTCCCTGGGCCTCTGGTCGTCCTGGTCTTGGGCGGCAAGGGGGGGGTCGGACGGAGCAGCATCTCCATCGACCTCGCCTACGCCTTCGGGCGCGGCAGGGAAGGGCGGCGGGTGCTGCTGGTTGATGCTGATGCCGCCGATCCGGATCTCGATCTGCGCCTGGGAGCGAGCCGATCGGGCCACGACCTGGCACCCTTGGCGCGATTGGACCAGCTGGTCCTGCGCCTCGCAGCTGTGCAGGATGGCAGTCGGAACCTTGACGGCTGCCTCTTCACCACCGCGGACCTCGGCTTCCTCTGTCTGTTTGCCCCTGCGAATGAGCGCCAGGCCGCATCGGTCGGCCGGGAACATCTTGACTACCTCTTCGACCACCTGCTGCAACCAACTTTCCAGGTCATCGTCGTGGATGCAGGCCGCTGCCTCGGGCTCGACTCGTTGGCGATCAGATTCTGGCTGGAGCGGGCCTCGGCTGTACTCCTACCGACCGCCTCGGGGGAGAGCCATCAGCGCAACTGCATCCGCACCATGAGATATGTGGAGCAGAATTCCGCCCTTCGGAGGGGCGACTGCCTGGCGGTCACCAACGCCGCTTGCGATCTTAGAGAGCTGCGCCTGCAACTCTCCCAACAGGGGCTGGAAGTGATGAGCCTGCCCTGGATCCCCAAGGCAGCTCACCAGGCGGAGGCCCGCCAGGTGCCCCTGGCCCATATCGACCAGAGGATGCTGTCAGCCAGCCTTGCGCTGGCAGACCAGCTGTCGCGGATTGGCGCCAGGAGTTCCATTAATGGTCGGTAGGGGTCGGCTCAAGCTCGGCCTTGGTGGGGTTGGGCAGATGCGTCGGGACGGTGAGGCCCAGACCAGCCAACGCTTGCGGCAGTTGGTGGATGGGATAGAGGGCGCGGTAGCGCACGGCGATGACCTGGCCCTGGCGCGGTTCCTGGCCCCTCCTCTGCTGGGACGGATGCTGGCGGTGTCAGCGGAAGGCCGCGCCCAGGGTGGTTCCCTGGTACCGGCCCGGTCGGGCTTGTCCTGGAGGGTGAGCCATCGGAAACCCGCCGGCCCTGGCCGGTGCTGGCTGCGGCTTCGGTTCGAAGACCTGACCGTCTGCGAGTACCCCGAGACGGTGACGAGGGCACCGGGGGGGGCTCATGAGCTGGAGGTGGACCTGGAGACCACAATGACACCCTGGCGGCTGCATCGGTTGGTGGAGGTCACTCCCATCTGAAGCGTCGACACCAGCGCGGTCAGCCAAGGCGGTTTCCCGTCAGCCCTCCCGTCTTCTGCGCGGAGACGCCAAATCTAAAGCTCAGATGTCCTCGAAGCACCACGGGGCTGGGCCCCAGCCCAGGAGCGCGTCCGCGCGGCGGGCCAGGTCTTGCGAGGATGCCGTCGCCCTACCCGCGGCGACCAACTGGGAGAGGCAGGGCATGCCCAGGCTGAGTGAGCCCAGCTCCGACCAGCCCAGGTGGATGTCAGCCGGCCCCTTGGTGGGCTGACAGCGGCCCCTGCCGCCTTCGACCTCCAGCCGAAACCGCGAGCCGTCCTCATCCGCGCTGTCACCAACGCCCAGGGTCACCGCTCCGTCCTGCTGGTACCGGCGCGCCTCCAGCAGCGCCGGCACATCCAGAACCCGTGCCCACAACGTCGTCACCATGGTCGCGACCATTGCCTGGGGGTCATCCAGCAGCCACCAGATGGGATCGTCGACCGGCCGGGAGCCTCGCCCGTTCGCCTCTATCCGTCGCACCAGGTCCACCTCGGTGCAGTAGCGCCACAGCTCGGCGGTTGCCGCGGGATCCGTCGCCGCCATCTCGACCACGACCAGCGTGTTCTCCGGCCCACGCGGGGACCAGTCCGGGCGGATGCGGTAGACGAGGTAGCCGTCCGGTCCAAGGTCGGTTTCGTGCACCACGATGAAGAGGTGAGCCTCCCCTCGCGGAAGGTGGGGATCCTCCTCTGAGAGTGCGTAGTGCCAGCCCACCCGGTCGCGGACAATCATGGCCGGCCTCTGGCTCACGACCCGATCGTGCACCGCGGGAAGGATCTCAACCGCCTCCTCCTTGGAGACCAGTCGCATGCTGCCGGTACGGGGGCGGAGCATCATGGCCGCCTTGGGGTGCTGCAACTCGATTCCGAGTGAACGAGCTGCCGGCCCGAATCCGAACCGCGAATAGATGCCGCCCTCACTGGCCCATAGCACCGCCAGCGGCAGCCGCTGCGAGGACGCCTCTTGCAGCAAACGCTCCATCATCTGGCGCAGGATGCCTCGGCGGCGGTGGGTGGGCAGCACCCCAACCGCGGTCACGCCGGCGGCGGCCACGGTCCCGCCCGGGACCGCGACCGTGACCGGCATGCTCATCGAGCTGCCCACCAAGATCGCCCCATCGAAGGCTGCCACCGTGGTCGAGCCATCAAAGCGGCTCTCGAACCACCCCTCGTGCCAGCTGTCCAGGGCTTCGCCAAAGGCGGTTAGGTTTACCCCGGCAAACTGTCGAAGCTCTTCTTTTCTGATGGGGCGGAACTCCAATGTCACGGGCAGAGGATATCCAGTCCGGTCAGGGCAGAGCGCGCATGGTGGGGCGAGTGGCGGTCCAGAGCAAGACCAGCCCCACCACCACTGCTCCTCCAGCGATGGCCGAGAACAGTGGGACAAACCGGCTCAGCCCCGCGTAGAGGAGAGTCCCCAATGGCCCACCGCCAGCGTAGGCGAGGCTGTACAGCGCCATGACCCGCGCGCGCATCTCTGGCGGCGCCGCCGCCTGGAGGGTGGTCAGCAGCGCGGTGTTGGCGGCCATGAAGCCCAGACTGATGCCGGCCAGGCACGGTATCGCCAACCACAGCGTCGGGGCCCGGGTGAGCCCGAACAGGGCCGCGGCGTAGAGGGGAGCGGCGGCCAGCAGCAGCCGATTTCGCCGCAGCCGGCGGCTGAACAGGCTCAGCGCCAATCCACCTGCCAGGGCTCCAATGCCGCCAACGCTGTACATGAGACCGAGCACCTGGCCCCCACCATGCAGCTGCTCTCGGGCGAACACGGGGAGGTAGGGCATGTAACCGATTCCCAACGCGCCCAGGGTCAAGCTGCCGAGAAGGACAGATCGGACCAGCGGGTCGGCCCGACTCCACCTCATGCCCTCCAGCACCCTGCCGAGGGCCCCCATCTCGGTCGAGCTGGTCCTTGCAACCGGCCACGGGCCGTGGCTGAGGACGCCAAGTAGCGGGATGACGCTCGCTGCCATCGCCAGGAAGCAACTGGCTGCGCCCAGGGTCCCCAGCAGGATCCCGGCCACCGCGGGGCCGATGATTCGAGCGGCGCTGCCCACGCTGCTGGTGAGGGTGGCCGCCCCCACCAACTGATCGCGGGGGACCAGGTCGGCTATCAGGGCCTGGCGACTCGGCGCATTGAACGAGTCAGCGGCTCCGAAGCAGATCGCGGCTCCCACCAGCACTGGCAGGGACGCCCTCCCGAGACCGGCGGCTAGGGCCAATCCGAGCGAGGTCAGGCCCAGGGCCGAGGTGGCCACCATCAAGACCAGCCTCCGAGGGAACTGGTCGCCCACCGCTCCGGCGGGAACTGAGAGCAGCACTGCGGGGATTCCGTCGGCGGCTCCCACCAGCCCCACCGCCGCCACCGAGCCAGTCACCTGCAGGGTCAGGTAGCCCAGCGCCACAAGCTGCATCCAGGTTCCCAGCGAGAGTGGCCCGAGACCCAGGAGATAGCGTCGGAACAGTGGCAGCCTCAGCGCCTCCGGGAGGTGCCTGAGGGGAGCCACCCCATCCTGACGCGAAGGAGCCGCCTGCGAAAGACCATGGGGATCGGTGGCGAACAACGAGGAGGACGCCCTGGGATCCCCGCTGCCGCTCCGGGGCGTTCCCGGCTCCTCTGGCATACTCGCCTCCTAATCGTCTGCCCACCTCCACCAGGAGAGGTCCATGTCACCCGATCTGTTCCGAGGCCGCCTGGTCAGACTGTGCGCGCCGCGGGAGGACGATGCCGAGATTCTCTCCCGCTGGAGCGAGGATGCGCAGTACCGTCGTCTCGCTGACACCGATGCTGCCCGCCCTCTGGCACCTGGCCACTTCCGCGAGCGTGACGAGGCCGGAGCCGAGGATCCGAACAACTTTGAGTTTCGCATCCGCGCCCTCGACGACGACCGGCTGCTTGGCTTCGTCGCCGTCTGCGGCATCGAGTGGGTAAACCGACATGGTTGGGTGGCGATTGGGATCGGCGATCCGGCGGAGAGGGGCCGCGGGGTGGGCGCCGAGGCCATGAGCCTGGTGCTGAAGTACGCATTCCACGAGCTGGGGCTGCACCGCGTGAGCCTGGATGTGATCGCCGATAACCAGGCTGCGATCGCCCTATATCGCAATCTTGGCTTCATCGAGGAGGGGCGGCTGCGGGAGCGGGTGCTGCGCGACGGGAAGCGCGTCGATCTGCTCTACATGGGGATGTTGGCGAGAGACTGGGAGGTTGGTCTCCAATCCGCAGCGCCTGGAACCTGACCTTGGCCCCCCAGTCCCGCCATCCCAAACCACAGCCTCCGGCCCTTGGCGGCTTCCACTTCGGGTGGCACACTTCAGCCTCGGTGCGCGCTTCCGATCAGGATCGGGACGCTGCCGCCGAGCAACTGGCCGAGCACCATGCCGCGGGGCGACTGACGCTCGACGAGTTGCGAGAGAGGACCAACGCGGTCTACGACTCCATCACCGTGGGCCAGCTGCGGGCGGCGCTCGCCGATCTTCCGGGCGCAACCATGGCTCCCGAGACCACCTGGGAATCGCTGCTTTGGATACGGGGACGCGGCCCCTTCCCGGGTTACACCTACGGGGGATTCTGGGCCCGTGCCGGCGGACTCTGGGTGGACGTCCTGGTCATCGGCGGGCTATTTGTCGGCTTGGCTCCGCCCGCCACCGCGGCACATCTTGCGGATCTCACCGCCTTGATCCCTCCCGCCTACTTCACCGGCTTCTGGGGGGCCCTCGAGCGCACTCCCGGGATGTGGCTGGTGGGAGTCAGGGTGGTGCGGGCGGAGGACGGCGGAAGGCTGGGGTTCCGCCGCAGCTTCATTCGGGCCTGCGGCTACCTATTGGACCTCGCGTCCTGCTTTGTTGGCTTCGCTTGGGCGGCCCTGGACCCCCACCGCCAGGCCTGGCACGACAAGGTCGCGAGCAGCCTCGTCGTGAGGCGTATGCGCTGAGCCCGCGCCGACACCGGAAGGCGGCCAGTGGAGGTGCAGCCGCCGGTCCACCCGTTGCAGGCCGACCAGAATCGGCAGTCCCAAAAGCATCACCATGACCGCGTTGCCCACGGCTCGAAAGGAGTCATATCCCAGGGACGTCAACAGGTAATAGCGGGCGAACCTATCCACCGCCGAGAGCGGTGCCAGATGTGGGGTCCAGCCCAGCTGGCCCGACCCCAGGTAGAAGGTCCAATTCCAGACGTCCATGACCACCCCGAAGCCGAACCCAGTCACCACTCCCACCGCGGCCAGAAGTCCCACGTCCAGGCGACCCGGGCGGCCGCTCCGGTGCCAGCTGCCAGCGACCCCCGCCAGCATCCCCACCCAGCCGACCGCGAAGAGCTGATATGGGACCCAGGGGCCCAGCCCTCCTGTGACCAGTGCCGAGGTGAGCAGGGACCCGGCCCCCACCAAAAACCCGAAGCTGGGGCCCAGCGCGTAGCCGCCGCAGAGCACCAGTAAGAAGATGGGGCTGAAGCCCGCGATGCCCGTCACCAGGGCGGAGCGCAGGGCGGCGTCGGCTGCGCTCAGCGCGGCCAGGAGAGCGAAGGAACGGGTGTTCATCCGGCGCGTCCCCACCTCGAATACCAGCAGCCCCAGCGCGGAGCCGAGCCCGATCGCCAACGCGGGAGTGCTGGTGGGGAGTCCCAGTCCGGAGAACGGCCAGAGGAAGAGTCCCATTCCAAGCAGGCTGACGAGTATCAGGATCATGCCGAAGCCGGTGCCAGGGCGGTGACGCGGCCCGACTCAGCCACCCAGGTCGAGTCGCCCACCTGCTGCGCGAACTCGCGGTCGCTGGTCGCCACCGTGACCGCCGATCCGGCCCTGGCGAGCCGGTCGATCGCGGCGATGAGCATCATCCGGGCCATTTGGTCGGCTCCCCTGGTGGGCTCGTCTAAGAACACCATCTCAGGCTCGCCGATGAGGACAGCGGCGAGCGCGACTCTCTGTCTTTGCCCGGTGCTGAGGTCTCGGGGATCCCGATCCGCCAGGGGCGAAATCCCGAACTGCTCCAACAGCGGATCGGCCTCCACTGGAAGCCGGAGCCACCTGGCGGTCTGCTCCACCTCTTGGCGGACGGTCGCCTGATGCAGGAGGGCGCCAGGGTCCTGAGGTAGGTAGGCAGCTCGGCCGGGCCGCCGTTCCAACCTCCCGCTCAGTGGTGGCAGCAGTCCTGCCAAGCTTCTCAACAGGGTTGTCTTGCCGGCGCCGTTGGGCCCGGTTACGGCGACAACCTCTCCTTGGCGGCAGCTCAGGTTCACCTCTTCCAAGATCGGAAACCCGTGCCCCGCGGCCAGGCCGTCCGCCGTCCAGGCGATGTCCGTAAACGCCCGCGAGCAGGTGGCTCGAGCGGGCCAGCTCGCGCTGAGTCCAGCGGTATTCAGGTGTCCCTCCGACAACGAGATCTCCTGGGTCACTTTTCCGGGAAGCCGCTGCGGCCGGTGTTCGGCCGCGACCACGCTCACACCTTTGGCGATCAGGGAGTCCAGGCACAGGCGGAGCTGCCGGGCGCCCTCCGGATCAAGCTGCGAGGTGGGCTCGTCCAAGACCAGAAGATCCGGAGACATTGCCAGAGCTCCGGCCAGCGCCACCCGTTGGCGTTCGCCGCCGGAGATGGCATCCAGGTGGCGGTGGGCGACGTGGGAGATGCCCAGCGAGGCCATGGCCGCCTCTGTCCTCTGGCGGACCACCGCCGCTTCGAGGCCGAGGTTGGCAGGCCCGAAGGCAACCTCCTGCTCCACCACCGGCATCACCATCTGCATCTCCGGTTCCTGGAAGACCATCGCAACCCGCCCGGCCAAGCGCCTGGGAGTGATCTGGCGCAGGTTCAAACCGAGGACCTCGGCCTCACCGAGCGCCTGGCCGCCGTGGAAGTGGGGCACCAGCCCGTCGAGGCAGCGCAGCAGAGTCGACTTGCCACTTCCAGACTCGCCGGTGAGCAGGATGAACCCTTCCTCCAGCACCATCTCCAGAGCACTGAGGGCGGGTTGTCGCGTGCCCGGGTACCAGTAGCTGAACTGGCTGAAGCGAGCGGTCGCTGTCATCCCAGCACGGCCGGTAACACCAGCATCACGCAGGCCAGGGTCGGAATCCAACTGACGCCCGGCACCATCAGGGTCGGGTAAGGTTGCCAACCGCTGACCGACCCGCTGATCAAGGCGAATGCAAACAGGGTGATGCTGGACGCCGCGCCGGCCGCGACCGCGACGCTGAGCCAGGTCCATGGGGTCGGAAAGGCGGCGGTCCGACGCCCTGAGCCGAAGCCCCGGGCTTCCATCGCCTCGGCGAGCAGCACGGAACCCTCGATCGCTGTGAGCACGGATGGCACCGCCACCGCCCTCAGGGATCTGAGCCCACGGGGCCGCCACCCGCGCATCGTCTGAGCCTCGCGTACCGCGACGAAGCTGGAGCGAAGGCGTGGCAGCAGGGTGGTGGTGGCGCCCAGAGCCGCGCCGGTGCGGTGCAGGCTCTGAGGCAGTGCGTCGATCAATTGCTGCGGTTCCACCACCAACCCCATGGTTGTGGCGGCCACCAGGCAGGCCCCGAGCCCCAGCGCTATGTCGCCTCCGTAGACAGCTCCCTCAAGCGTTAGCTGACCGCCAATTGCCGGCAGCCAGGTGGGGAGGGTCAAAAGCACGTCTTGGCCGGTGTGGCTCAGCAACAGGTTGAAGCCCACCGCCAGGACACAGACCAGGCCCACCCACTTCGTCACCGGCCGAAGGCTCACTCCGGGCCGGTGCTGGCGGGCCAGCACGGCTGCGGCCGCCGCCAGAGTGAGGACCCGGTAGACCGGGTCCTCACTTCCGAGCGACAGCAGCAGGACCGCGCCAACCCAGAGCAGCAGTGCCCGGGCGTTCACAATCTGGTCAGCTGCCGTGGGGTGGCTTGGGTGGCGCCCCTGGGGTGCCGCTTCCAAAGTGCCAGCCCAACGCGTCCCCGTTGCTCAACTTGATGGCGGAGACACCGACCTGAGCTGCTTTCCACGGTCCCTTGCCACTCCATGTGAAGAGGGCCCAATAGGGTTTGCCGGACGCGAAGCAGCTGCTGTAGGAGGTGGGCTCGTGGTCTATCTGGCAAACCGCATTGCCGAAGCTGAAGTGCTGCTCGGCGTATTCGATCCCGCTGCGCTTCATCGCGGTCTGGGCGGGGATCTCGGGCCCCTTGAAGCTGACGCAGCTCTCCACCACCTTCTTGGTCGCCAGCTCGACCACTACCTCCACCCGGTTGCCGCTCCCACACTGGGAGCCCGCAGCTCCCGTGGTCGCCGCCGTCGATCCGCAACCAGCCATCAGGGCCGCGGCGAACATCGGGGCCAGTATCGCGCTGGCCACTTGAGACGACCTCATCGTCTCCACCTCCTGGCGGCTGCTTGGGCCCCACGCGGAAACTGGGCCTGCCGCCGGAGGCCTTCCTTCCCGTTGCGCGCGGGGGATGCTCTGCACCCGCTCGGGCCGGTCTCCTGGCTCGCGGATCGCAGCCCCTCTGCCGCCTTCCCAGGATCTCTCCCGGTGGCACTCTGGCTGAGGCTCCCCGCTCACAGTTGCGCGACAGCTCCGGATTTGGGCCCATGCCCGCACCGGATTCCCATTCGCCCGAGGGGCTATTCGGTTGTGAGGGGAATCTTAGTCCAACCTGATTAGGTGGTGGTGTCGGGGGCAAGCGCACCGGGATCCAGAATCGGAGTCAGGCGCACATCCACGTTCACCAGCCTGGAACCGGGGCGGAGGTGGTGCAGTGGTCCCGCAGGGCGCCCCTGGACCGAATACGGCTGGAGCAGCTGGACCAAGCGGTTGCGAAGGGAGCGCAGTTCGTCGGCGGTAACGTCAAGGACGGTCTGCTCCAAGCCCGCCGCCTGGCGCCAGCCAGTCTCCTCCTGCTGCTCCTGCTCGAAGTAGGCCAAGGCCATCCGATCCGAGTGAGCGATGATCTGCCGGATGACAGCGAGCTCCGCGCTGGCCTCGCCCGGGGACAGTGGTGTTCCGGCAGGCGTCCCCACGGCCAGACTGGTGAAGGTGGCTCGCCAGGGTCGGCGGCGGTGATCTTCGACTTCGGGCACCTCCTCGACCAACCCCGCTTGGCCCAGCACCCGGAGATGGTAGCTGCAGGCAGACGGGCTGAGCCCGGTGGCCCCAGAGCAGTCGGTGGCCGTCATCGGCCCGCCTAGCACGAGGCGCTCCAGGATCCTGGTTCTGGCGGGATGGGCTATGGCGCGCATGGTTTTGGGGTCTTGCACCAGCAGCTGGCCCTCGCGTGGCCAGGTCTCCGGACCCGAATCTTCCAATGGCGGCATGACAGCGCGAGTTTAGGTGGCCGCCCTCCTCTCGCGACCGGACTCAAGCGGTTGGCAGAGGAGGCAAGGTCACCGCACCGGGCAACTCCGTCGCCATCCCCTGCTACTCGGTGGGTTCCGGACCCATGCTGGCGGCCGCGGCCGCGTGGACGTGGAAGAGCAGCCGGTGCATCTGCTTGGTCAGCTGCAGCCGCTCCTCCTCAAGACGGTGGCGGCGACGGGTTTGGCGGATGAGGTGGAGGGTGCCACCGGCCGCGATGCACGCCCCGATGTCACTGGTCACGTTGGTGTAATTGCCGCCAATCAGCTCTGCCTTGGCGCTGACCACGACTCCCAGGAAGGGCAGCACCACCAAATACATGCCCAGGCCAAGCAGGAAGAAGATATGCGCCTTGCTGGAGAGGACTCGGGGCACGTATCCGAGCGCCCGGTCGATCCTAGATTGGGGCGCCGCGAGATTGGCAAGCGAGTCGAAGTCGGTCTCTGATGGGTTCGGCTGATCAGGCATGGCGGTCTCCTTGGCGCCTTGGGCTTACGGCTGCCAGAGCAGCGACCGGGGCCCGGAGCGTGGAGACTGCCGGCAGCGATTGGAGCCCATCGTAAGGGGAGAACCTGGCTTGATGGCGCGGCCAGCCCAGGCCTCTTAGTAGAAGACTTCGGCCAACCTGTAGAGGTCTTCTGGCACTCGACGCTGACCCGCTACCACCTCCGCCAGCTCGGCGGTGGCAATCCCATCGCCACGCTTGACCGGGATGCGTCCGAACTCGCTGCTCACGGCCAAGTCGTATCCGGCAGCTCCCACCCGGGTCGCCCAGATGCGGTCGTAAGCCGTCGGGGCCCCCCCTCTTTGGGTGTAACCCAAAACCGTCACCCGGGCCTCGAAGCCGGTCTCGGTCTCGATCCCGTCGGCGAGCTGCGGGCCCACCCCTCTTCGGCTCAGCAACAGATGGCCGAACGCGTCGCGGGGTCCGGTCTCCGCGGTCGCCTCCGCCAGGCCATCGATCCGGGCCCCCTCGGCGACCACCACGATGCTGAAGTCGCGGCCCCGTTCCCGGCGGGACCGGAGGTGGGCCACGATGTCCTGCAAGCTCACCGGGAACTCCGGAATGACGATCAGGTCTGCGCCACCAGCCAGCCCGCCCATCACCGCGACCCATCCGGTGTCACGCCCCATTACCTCCACCACCATCACTCGATGGTGGGCGGCGGCGGTGGTGTGAAGGCGGTCCAGAGCCTCGGTGACGATGGCCACGGCGCTGTCGAAGCCAATGCAATACTCGGTCACCTGCAGGTCGTTGTCCATGGTCTTGGGAACCCCTACCACCGGTAGTCCACGATCCGAAAGGGCCCGGGCCACGGACAGGGTGTCGTCACCGCCGATGGCGATCAGGGCGTCCAGACCTTCGCTGCGGAAGTGGTCGATCACCGCGGCCATCGCCGACTCATCTGAAAGCGGGTTGACCCTGGAGGTGCCGAGCATCGTGCCGCCGACGGCCAGCACCCCCGACACCTGGTGGGGGTCGATGAGACCAACACCCTGGTCCCGCACCAGCCCCGCCCAGCCATTGCGCACACCTGCCACCTCGTTGCCATCGGCGAGCGCCTTGCGGGCCACGGCCCTGATGGCGGCGTTGAGGCCGGGGGCGTCACCTCCGCCGGTTAGTACCCCAATCCTCATGCGAGCCTCCTGCGTGGACAGTGCTGAACCACCTCTGCCTGAGGATAGCCCGAGGACTAAGGTCTTGGATCTTTGACCTGGGGTCAGACCCGGGTGAATACACCTGGTGGTAGCTGGGGTTACCCCCCTTTGTCTCTTCTTACTCGGCGGTCAGCATGGATGACAGCGACCCGTGTCTTAGGAAAGGAAGTGAAGAGTGGCAGCTAGAACGTCAGCGGCAGGTTCGAGCCAGGAACGTGAGCCTGGTATGTGGGTGATGGGGGTCGCCATTGCGGCGGTCCTGATGGCGGCCGTAGTTCTGATCGGCGGATACGCCTCGGGGTGGGGTGGGCATCTGAAGATCTCGCAGGCGGCGGTGCCGGTGGGCGCGTCCAGTGGGACGACCCAGGCAACCCTGAACCTGTCGATTGTGACCGGCGAGATGATGGGGTCGGGAGCCCTTGGGCCCGCCTATGTACCCAGCTCCTTCACGGTCCCGGCCAACTCCACGATTAAGGTGACAGTGACTGATTTCGACACCGCGACCGCCCTCACCGGTGGGCTGGTCAAGTACTCCAAGGTGACGGGCACCGTGGGGGGCACCATGCAGGTGCAGGCCATCAACCCCAAGGCGCCGAACACGCTGCTGGGGAATGCCCACACCATGAGCTATCTCGCTCCCGCCCTGGTGGCGCACACGCTCACCATCCCGGCCCTCGGGATCAACGTTCCCATGGCGGGACAGTCCCGCATCACATTCACCATCAAGACCGGTAAGGCTGGCACGTACCAGTGGTTGTGCATGGATCCCTGTGGTAGCGGATCTGGCGGCATGGGGGAGCCGATGGGATTGACCGGCTACATGGCCGGCACCATGACCGTGGCCGGCTGAGCGCGCAAGAGATTTCGCCCTTCGCGACCGGGCCGGGGGCGCCTCCGTGGAGGCCAACCCCCGGCCTTCCTTGCGTCCGGGTCAGATTCGACCGGTGAGCGCTACCAGGAGTGGAGTCACTTACGTTCCACCGCTGTGAGCATAGCCCTCGTTGAGAGCACATCTAGCTCTCCGGGGCGTCGCTGCCAGGGCCGATCACGGGGTGGGCGCCAGCGCCGCCACCGCTGCGCTGATGCGAGTGACGGCGTCGGCCATCACCTGCTCCACTTCAGGCAGTGGACCCATCTCGCGGATCACGGCCGGGCTCAAGATGCTGACGGCGGTCGCCTCCTTGGCGTGCGCGCGCACCACAACTGAGCAGGGGAGCATCACCCCGACCTCAGGATCCGCGGTCAGGGCCCGGTCGGCAAGCACGGGATTGCAGACTCCGTATATGCGATATGACGGCATCGCCTTTTTCAGCTTTTCCTGCAGCACCTCATCGACATCGATCGTGGTGAGCACACCGAACCCCTGTTCCTTGAAGGCGGCCTCCACCCGCAGGCATGCGTCCGCAAATGGCTCATGGAGCTCTATCGTCTGTACGTACTTCACGCCTACTCTCCTTGTTGCGCGGGTCGCCAAGCCCCGCAGTGGCCATGTCCTCTGTCCTCTACATTGCACCACTGCGCCACTTTCCCCGCCGCCTGATCGCGAGCTGCAGCGGTGCCCCCCCAGCAGCGATCATGGCACCTCATGAACCGCCAGGTGACAGTGGTCTCCCATCCCGCGGTGGCTCACCGACTGAGCGAGCTCCGGGATGAGAGGACGGGTCGCGATCGCTTTCGGGTCCTGATGGCAGAGGTTTCCATGTTCCTCGCCTATGAAGCGCTGGGTGATCTCCGCATCTCCACAGCCTCCATTCAAACCCCGGTCGGGACAGCCCAGGGGTCGACCATCGCGGAAGAGGTGCTGGTGGTGCCGATCCTGCGGGCTGGTTTGGGCATGGTCCCTGGCGTGGAGCGGGTGGCGCCCGACTGTGAGGTCGCTCATCTCGGGATGAAGCGTGACGAGAACACTCTCGATGCAGTCTGCTATCTGGACGGCCTCCCTGCCGACCTCGCCCGGCGACGCGTGCTGGTCTGCGACCCCATGCTGGCCACGGGGGGATCGCTGGTGCAGGCGTGCGCCCTGATCGAGCGTCGGGGTGCCTCCGACATCATCGCCGTCTGCCTGGTGGCCTCTGAACCCGGTCTCAACGCCTTCTCAGCGGGAATGCCTGGGGTGAAAGTGGTCTGCGCGGCGGTGGATCAGGCCCTCGATCACCGAGGCTACATCATCCCGGGCCTTGGCGACGCTGGCGACCGGCTGTTCGGACCACCCGGGGATGGCTTGGCGAGTGGTTCGACCGCGGCACGTTCTTCTACCCGCGAATGAGAGGTGCCACCGCCACGTCGGCTGCCGCACGCGGGCCGACCTTCGTAGTCTGAGTCCCGGCCGACCGATGTGGCAGATTTTCTCCGGACCTGCCAGTATCGGCATCCTATGGTCGACCTGCCCGAGGCCGTGGCCACCGACCGGCTTCACCGTGCGCGTTGAAGCAGGGACGACCCGCTCCCAACCACTGAGGGGCCTACCGCCTGCCCTTTCCTGTGGGCAAGAGCCCTGGCAGCCGCCACGGGATCGGCGGTGGGTCGGCCCAGCCCTCGCGGCCACGGTTGCGCTCTCTCTGAGCGGCTGCGGCGGGGGACAGAGCCAGGGTCGTGGCCAGCCCACGCTGCCCAGAGTGATCGCCACCGCTCGACGCGACGGTTGGCAGCTGTCAGCCCGAAGAGCCGGGGCCACGCTGCGAGTTCAGGTCACCACACCAGACGGTCGACTTCTTCCCAATTACTGCGGCGGCCCGAGCTTTGCCGTGGCCTACATCGACAGCCGCGGCGCAGCCGTTGCTGTCGCCTCTCAACCTCTCCCCCAATACTGCATTGCAGGCGGGGCAGCAACCCAGGCGTTCGATTTTCCGGTGCCCCGGCGGGCGGGCTTCTACCGCGTAGAGGTGACTGTGCGGTTCCGAGCTGGAGGTCGCCGTATGGTGATCCCGCCGACCTTGGAGATCGAGGTCGGTAGGAGCGGCTTGGCTCCACTGCCATAAGATGGCGACCGTCGCCGCCTCATGTGGTCGGCACCCGGATCTCTTGTTCCAGAGTCAGGCAGCTTATGAAAGCGCCGGTTGCCGAGTTCATACCAGCACCTGACCTTGAGGTAGCGCTACACAATAGCTCTTATCGACGTCCCTTTCGGATCATGTTCGTTTGAGCTTCGGGGGGCGGCCACCAGGCGGCCGTTAAGAGTTGAGGAAATCGCGTCCAGCCGAGGCAGCGCACGTACCTCTGGGGCCGGCCTACCGGGGGCTTGGCGGCCCGGAAATGGCGTCAGTGGGGAGGCAAGCCAAGCCCCGCGACACGAGGTCGCGCACATCACAGCTCACGAGCTGGCAGTTCGCGCTCCGAGCGGCCGCCACATAGGCGGCGTCGTAGGCCGAGATCCCATGCTCTGCAGCGATGAGCGCCGCATTCACGAGGAGCTGCGAGTCGGCCCGGACTAGGCCGCCATCGTCCGCCACCGCACTAATTCGCTCACACAACCGGCGCGCTGCCGATTCGTCATGCCAGGAACGCACCGCCACGTTGGTCACCTCGTAGAACGCCAGATCCAGGGTGGCAAGGGGGTCAGGACCGGCAAGCAGCTGGACGGCTTGGGTGTGGTTGGCGTCGTCCAAATCCTCTCGAGCGAGAAGGACGCTCGCATCGACCAGCCAAAGGGTCAAGGTTCCGGTCTGGTCGTCTTGACCAGTTCCGCCACATGACCTCCGTGACCCTTAGGATGGCCACCGAGACTGTCGATCTCGGCCATGCGTTCCGCCCTCTTGAGGCTGCGGCTTCGCATGGCGCTCTCAGCCAGTTCCCGCAGGAGCCCGCTGCGGGTGGTTCCTCGGCGGCTTGCCTCCATGTCGACGGCTCTCAGCACATCGTTGGGGAGTGACACCATGACCTTAGCCACAGGCTCAGTATACCCGGTATTGCCATCCACTGGTCACGGCCCGTCGCGCATGTGTTGAGGATGCGTCAGCCGCCCCCGGGCTGGCCGCCATCTCGGCCAAAGTGCTGGTGCACCTCGAACCACTCGGTGCCGCCGACGCCGTGGTGACACCGGTGGCCCTGCAACGAACCGTGTGAGGCGAAAGGCGAGTCCGCCGCCTCCCCCCGCGCTCGGCGCGTGGCGAATGAGGCTCGGCGGTGGTGAGAGCCAACTCTGTGGACGACTCGCTGGCGCGACAGGGGCCCGTTGTGGACATGGTTCGTAACTGACCGCGCTGCTTTCTGCTATCGTTACATGTAACACAGGGGGTTGGCGATCACGAGTGCAGGGTCCGCTAAGAGGGTGCGCGAGCATCGATCACGACTGGCGCAGCAGGGCCTCCGCCCAGTCCAGATCTGGGTACCAGATGTCCGCGCGCCCGGATTCGCCGAGGAGGCCCACCGTCAGTCGCGAGCGGTCGCCGAGAGCAGCTCTGCGGTCGAGGATCAAGCGTTTGTCGATGCTGTCTCCACTTGGCCCGATGAGTGAGACGGGCTGAGATCTGGACCGTCGCCGGGGGGTCAGGTTACGCAGGCAAGCCTAGGCCGGCGGTGATCGTCCAGGACGATCGCTTTGACACCGACTCGGTGACCATCTGCCCGTTCACCACCGATTCGACGGATGCCCCCCTGTTTCGCCTCGAGGTCCAGCCCACCCCGTCCAATGGCCTTCAGGCAACTTCCCGGCTGATGGTGGACAAACTGACGACCGTCTCCCGTTTGAAGGTCTGGACGCGGATCGGCGTTCTCGACGACCTTGACCTCACTCGTCTCAACCGTGCTGTCCTCGTGTTTCTTGGCATCGCTTCGGCTTCCTGACCGGCGTGGCGGCCGCGATACTCCAAGCCGTGAGCCACAGATTGCCGGACCGCGACTTGGACGCGGCCACCGTCACGCTGCTGGTGGCTGAACAGTTCCCTGCGCTTGCCGGTGGCGAGGTGCGCTGGCTCGGCGCGGGCTGGGACAACGAGCTGTTCACCGTCGGATCCGAGTGGATCCTTCGCTTCCCAAAGCGATCGGAGCGGGTGCCGTGGCTCCTTCGCGAGGTGGAGATCATGACCGTCGTCGGAGAGGTGATGGGCGCGCTGGTGCCACGATTCGACTTCATCGGCGAGCCATCTCGCCGCTTCCCTTACCCGTTCGTCGGTTATCGGCGCCTCCCCGGAGTGGGGGCCGATCGGGCCCGGGTCGCTGATCCCGCTTGCCTGGTGCTGGAGATCGGTCGGGCGTTGAGCCGCCTTCACGGGGTGGACCCAGCCCGGATCCCGGGAACGCCCGAGGGCCTGGCAGCTGAGGCTTGGCCCAGCGCAAGAGAGCGCCTGATCAGCGTGGCGGGGTCGGTACGGCCCTTGCTCGCCAACGACCTGCTCGAGAAGGCAGAACCATACCTCGCCGGCGCGATTCCAGAGCCGGCCCGGGAGGGTCCTCGATGCTTCATTCACAACGACATCTGTCCCGATCATCTGCTCATCGACCCGGACACCGGCCACCTGACCGGGCTGATCGACTTCACGGATGCGATGGTGGGCGACCCTGTAGGTGACTTCGTCGGTCTCATCGGAGTCGGAGATCGCGCCTTCATCGATCAGGTGCTGGCCAGCTACGACCGGCCCCTTGGTGACTCCTTCGCGGAGAAGCTCTCGTGGCAGACCCGAGTACTCACCCTGACCTGGCTGGCAGAGGCCGCAGCCGACGACCCGGACGATGTGCCCAAGCACCTCACATGGGTGGGGCGAGCCTTCGAGGAGTGAAGCAATTGGTGGCCAAGAGCCGGCGTCCCTCGGCAGCGGCTATGACTGCCAGCGAGCGAGCCGCGACTACAGACGTCTGCTCGGCCAACGCGAGCTTCACCGGTTGCCTGCACCCTATGGGGGCGGGAAGCGGCCCCTTGGCTCTGGATTGCAGGCACGCGCCGGGCGGGCACCTCTACGGTCTCGCGCCCTGCGTACGTGGTCGATCAGCAACGAAGACGACGTTATGACGGGCCGCTCGGAAGGGGTAGGAAACGTCGGGGGCGCTCAGCGGCCCATACAACTCGGAGTAGGCGTCGAGATAGGTCTGGAGAGCGTCTCGCTCTTCCCACAGCACTTGGCCCCACACTTCCCTGACCTCGACGGTGGCGAAGGATTCCGCGAGCTCGCCGGGTCCGTTGGCCGAGTTGAAGTCGTCCGCATCGTCGCCGAGGGCAAGCGCTGACCACAGCGCGCCGAGGTGATCCGGGGCGTTGTAGCAACCAACGAACCGTCCAGATGGTGTTAGCACGCGGGCGAACTCCGCAATGGCCTTGCGGCGGTCGGGGACGTGGTGCAGCACCCAGTTGCAGGCCACCGCATCGAAGTATCCGTCGGGGTAGGGGAGGTCCTGGACATCGGCGACTCGGGCGGTCAACCCCTTGGCCTCGGTGGCTTTCACGGCCGCCTCGGATGAGTCCACGCACAGAACCTCTGGCGCTGCGATGAGGGCGGCGAAGTCTCCGGTGCCACACCCTGCATCGAGGACTCGTGAGGGACCGATCGCGGCCAGCGCCTGCAATGCCAGCAATCGCTCATCTTTGCCTCGTAGCCATCCGGTGCGGTCGAGGCGACGCTGCGAGAGCCGGTCCGTCGTCCGGTACTCTCGCTCGGTCAGGTCATGGTCGCTGAGTCTGGTCACGGAGCTTCTCCTCGACATCGCTCCGCCCTAGCGGTCTGTGCCAGTCTTCCGGGTGCGATGGCAATGTTAGGGATCGCTGCCCTTGGCCCCTCCACGCTCTGGGCTGCCCGGTGGCCTCGGCCACCAGGTCGAAGCCGACGTCGTGGTGGAGGACTGCGCTGCCCGCTTCGTCCGCGGCGGCCGCGATAAGCAGGTCTGGACCTCGAAGCCCAGTTCCAGCACTGTCTCACCGAAGCGACGGGCCTCCTCTAAACCTGCATTGAGGGCTACGGTTGCCGCCATGGCCGCCAGCCACTACCCGTGGGCGCGGCTCTCCGCCCGCGCGGAGCGTGAGTCCTAGTCGGTGGGCTCGACCGCCTGCGCATCCCTCCCGCGCTGGAAGGCCAATTACTTGGACGTGGCAGAGTTGCAGACCCTGGGCCGCCCCGCCACACTGGCCCACGACGACCTGCTTGAGCATCTCGTCCCTGTGGCGGGCCAGGATTCACCACCAAGGGGAGCCGAAGACCAATCAAAGCCGCATGGGAGGCGATGGAGTGGACCTTCCATAGCTGGTGGAAGTTCATGCCCGCCGCGAACGCCGTCGCCGAGCTCTACGTGCTCTGGGGCGCCGCCGTTGATGGGTCGTCCTCACGGGCCGGAGCTGCGGCAGCCAAGGGTGGACTGATCGGTGGCGCCGTGCGGACTGGACCGCGGTCACAAGCGAGATCACCAGACCCCGCAGGTGGCCGTCATGCTGAGTAAGCCCGACGGCTTGGACCTTGATTTCACCGGCGGCCTCTGGCACTGGCGTGGCCCGTCGCCGTTCTACTTCGTTTCGGTACCTGACGCGGAGAGCCGTGAGCTGAACGCGTTGTCCAATGCCGTCACCTACGGTTGGGGGATGATCCCGGTCCGGGCGCGAATCGGCGCCACAGAGTGGGAGACCTCGCTGGGGCCCGAGGCCGGGCGGTACGTCGTTCCTGTGAAGGACGCGGTGCGCCGTGCGGAAGGGCTCGATGTGGGTGACACGGTCACAGTGCGGCTGACTGTGGCCGGCCCGAGATGACGGTGTCGGCCGCACGGGCTGCACGATGCCGGCGCCAGAGTCCACCCGGCCCAACGATCGTACCCTGTGCACCATCAACGGACTCCTTGGTCGCCGAGCGGGGCCATCGATGGCAGTTCCGTAAGCCGAACACGTCCCGGGGTCCGGGCCGTATCACTGCTGGCATACTCCGTGATACGCTGTCGGGGTGAAGAGCGTGCGCCTTGATCCTGAGCTTGAGGGTCGACTCCAGCGAGCGGCAGCGATCCGAGGGGAGTCGCTCTCGGAGTTCATCCGCCGGGCTGCCGCGGAACGTGCCGACGCGACTCTGGTCGTCGGCAACGGGGCCGACCTGGCCGACGTGGTGGGCGTTGTCCATGGTGGTGGCGGTCGGGCGCGGCGCACAGGTGAGGCGTTCCGGAAAGTCGTTGCCGAACACTCGCCTCGGTCGTGACCCTTACGGACGCGGGGCCGCTCGTTGCCCTGATCGACGCCGACGAGCCGGATCACGACCGATGCAGGATGGTCGTAGAGCGGCTCTCCTTGCCGTTGCTCACCACCTGGCCTGCGTTCACCGAGGCCATGTACTTGCTGTCCCACGCGGGTGGCCAGCGGGGACAGGCTGCACTTTGGAAGCTGGTGCTGAGTCGGCGCTTGGAGATTGTCGAGCTGTCTTGGGCCGCCCTTGAGCGCAGCTCTGTCCTGATGACGAAGTACGCGGACCTGCCCATGGACTTTGCGGACGCGACGCTCGTCGCGTTGGCCGAGGAGCGGGGAGATCGACGCGTGTTCACCCTGGACACCGACTTCCAGGTATATCGGCTCCACGGCCGTCACCGATTTGAGATCGTGCCCACGTGAGCGTAGGCCCTGAGGTGGCTGCAGCGCGCCGCTGATCGCCGTCTCATGGTTGTTCGCGTTGCTGGAGCGACGCAGCTTGTCCGTTGCAGGCCGGCCCGGACTACCGATGGCTCTGCACTGGTGAAGCGTCCAGCGGGTATCCCGGCCATTGCTTCCCCATGACTGCCTCTCCGGGCAAGCGGAGCCTCGCGTTGTGGCGTTCACGGCTCCCCCATTCCTCGGTCCACCGGATCGGCTACCTTGCACCGCCGCTCAGGCCGCTGGCAGGAGGCTTGCAGTTTGCCACAGCTTCGAGATGGGAGATGAACAGCAGCAACCGGCTCCTCCGGTAGGAACCGCCGCTTGTCCCACGTTCAGTCCGGTCTCGAGTGCCCAGTCTCCCGGTGGCCGAGCGAAGCGCGCACCGCGTCGACCGTGGGCCCTAGCATCTGAAGGGCCTCTTGCGTCCGCGAGGAAGGGGGCATCATCCAAAGCGCCAGCAACAGGTCTTGCGTGTCAGTCCACTCGGCCCGGCGGGCACCCGCGAGGTCGGTGGCGACCTTGAGCACGATGTCGAGGTCACTGTTCCAAGTGACCTGGGATACAACCTGCCGGGGTGCATCCAGACTTGCCTTCTTCACCGCACCATGGGCGCCGTCCAGGGTCACACCGAGAAGCCCGAGTGCGCGGGCGGCCAGTCCTTCGCCTTGGCGCAACAGTCCCAGAAGCAAATGCTCGCCACCGATGTAGCCGACTCCAGCCTTGAGCCCCTCCTCCTCGGCCAGGACCAAGCAACTCCGGGCCTCAGCGGTGAGACGAGAAAGGAGCGGTGTTGGTGTAGAAGGCGGGCGCTGCAACGGTGTGTACCCGGTCCATGCAGCGCGGCTCCGAACCTGCTGGCTCGGTCCAATGGCATCCAGATATGGTGGCAGCGTGGCCAGTTCGTCGCGGACGCGCTCAAGAGTCGCGCCGAGGTCCTTGAGCACTTGAAACCCCAGACCCTCGCCTTCGATCAGGAGGCCGAGCAGAAGGTGCTCGGTGCCGACGTAGGTGACGCCCATCCGCTTGGACTCGTCGAACGCGATCGCGATCACCTTCTTGACCCTGGAGGTGGGGATGGCCTGCCGGATGGTGGTCCGCTCGGTGTGGCCCTTCAGGGACTCGATTGTTGCCCTGACCTGGTCGATCTCCACCCCGAGATTGGCGAGCACCCTAGCCGCGAGGCCGCCGTCCACTCGAATGAGTCCCAGCAGGACGTGTTCGGTGCCAATGTACGAGTGGTGGGACGTCACAGCCTCTCCATGCGCCACGGTGAGGACTTTCTTGGCCTTCTCAGTGAACCTCTCAAATGTGTACATGGACCCTGACTCCTCGACCTCGCTCGGACCAGAGCTTGACGGCCGTCGTCTGCGTGGCGGCACCTGTGGTGGCAGCTCGGTACACCCGTCAGCCCATCCGCCGACACTATCCCATGGGGGTGGTGGCGTGGAGGATGGCGGAAACCGGGACCTCTCGTGTCGCAGCATCGAAGAGGTTGCACCGGACCTCCAGGTTGGCGGCCGAGCGACCGGCACGGAGTGCCCCTGGGCCAATTTGGGTGTTACTGGCCAGCTGGTGAAGCGTCTCTCGGTGCCAGGTCACCGTTGATTGGGTCCTGGCCGGCGGGCCGCCCGCATCGGCGCGAGCTCCCTTGAAGAGTCGTCTGAGTGCCCACCAGGCGAGCGAGGCACGCCCTGCCAGGTCTGCCGGAGGCCGATTGTGGTGCTCCGTTCCAGGGGGGTGCTGGGGTGGCTTGGCGGTGCCTCGGACCACACCGACGCCACGGCGGCTGGGGCTGCTGATGGGAGCACACGCAGCACCACGCGGCACTGGCCCACCAACTGGGACCGCGCTGAGGATCGCAATGCCCCGGCTCCAATCTCGCCACTGACGTAGGATCGTGAGAATGGAAGCTCCGTATCCGCGTTTGATCTCGGTCGAACCCATCGCTCCCCACAGCTTGAAGCCGCACTTCGCAGACGGCGTTGAGGGACCCGTGGATCTCTCCGCCGACCTGTGGGGCGAGCTCTTCGAGCCACTCAAGGACCCGAAGTTCTTCGCCTTGGTGCGCCTCGACCCAGACGGAGCTCCCGCGTGGCCGCACGGTCTTGACCTTGCCCCCGACGCGCTCTACGAGGACCTCATCTCCGTAGCGAAACGCTGAGTCGGGCTAGTCCTGGGCGGACGCAAGTCCTGGAGGCATCGGCCGTGGTGCGGTAACCCGCTGCTCACCCGCCCACGGTGGTCCACTGGCGGCCATTGGTCGTGTGCCACAGTCCGGTGCCCGGCGCCAGCAACCATTCGTCCAGCGAACCCACGAACGAGAACACCGGGAAGGTAGCTCCTTGTGGGTTGACGTTTGCGACGTTGAACCAGGACTGTCCGCCGTCGCCACTGCCAACGAGCCCGTTGGTGGTTGCGATCCAGAGGTCGGACGATGAGGGCGCAGCGAGAGCGGTAGCCTCCGTGTGAGGAAGCCCGGTCAGATCGGGCGATGCGAGGTTGGTCAGCAGCGCCTTCGGCGACCAGGTACGACCAGCGTTCTGGGAGATGTAGAGCCCCTTGGTGTTGGAGCCGGCGGCAGCTGACCCTATGCACAGGCTCACGAGATCGTTCGAGCTGGTGGCCGCGATCAAGGGCCCCCCGATCCAGAGCCTCGCTTGACAGGGATCTGTGCGGGCGCTCCAGGTGGCGCCCGAGTCGGCGGTCACCACCAGCGACGACTGTAGCCCCGAGGGGGAGGCCTGAGTCACCGCGACTACGGCCGTCTCCGGCGCTGGGCCCAGGGCAGATGCGGAGAACCCATCCACTGCAGGTATGGGTGGGGCTGCCCCGGGCCGCCAGGAGCCGCCGGTTGCTGGGGCGCTCCAGAGAGTCCAGTGTCCCCGACTCGTCACCGGTTGTGTGAGAGCGAGCACTACGGAGCTAGATCGGGCCACCTTGGCTACGCTCCCTCCCAGGTTGACCAACTTCCAGAGCCGCCCCCCATCGCTGGTGCTGGCCAAGTGTCCGTCCGCAGCGACCCAGCCGGTGGTCGCACTCGAGAAGGCGAGGCTAGTGACGAAGTTGGTCAGGAGGCTCCTCGGGAGAGGACCGCCCTCCACCGTCCAGAGCCCACCTCCCGTCCTTGTTATCGCGAGGCGCGTGGGGTACGGCTCGCTCCCGAGCTGGACGCCGCCGACTGCGGACTTGTGCAACGTGCACATAACCGAAGACAGGGTCACCCCGACCCCGATCGACGGGCTGAGAAAGTCAATTGAGGCGAGATCTGCTGGAGGCACCCGCGACCCCGCCTCCAGGGACGCTGGGTGCTTGCTGCAGGCGTCCGGGATCACGGCAGTCGGGCTGGAGGTCGGCGAGTGAGCTGGCCCCGGGGGTCGGGTCCGGGCTCCACTGCACGCCGCGACCAGCGGCACCGAGACGAGGGTGAGAGCCATCATCAGTGCCCACTTCGACCCCGGGCCGACCCGCCGGATTCGCATTGGAGGGTTGATCACAGCCGTGCCAACGGACCGGCGCTTCCAGGTGTTACGCGAGCTGTTGCGGCAGCTGTTGGCGAGGCCGCGATCACGGTGAGACAGGAGTCTGCATCGCTGGAGGGACCCGTACTCGGCGCCCGTGCTGGTGCTTCGGACGGAGCGGGTGCTGGCGGAGTGAGCACCCGCGAAGGCGCCATGCCCTTCGCCCGAGCCAGCGGACGATGACTCCTGCCTCCTCTGCCACTCTGAACTCAGGGTCACCGGTGAGCACTGGACAATCGAGCACCGATGCGGCGGGAGCGGCGAAGGCATCGGCATAGCTCATCCCGTCTCGCATCTTGATGGCCGCCGCCCGGCGCACGAGGGTGTCATTGATGTCGATCCAGCAAACCGGCACCCCGCCGGGCCGGCTCTCGGCGCTGAGGTTCGCCCAAACCTCGTCGGCCGCTCCGGCGCCGGAGGTGCGTTCGAGGATGTAGGCGACTTCTGCGAGGTTGACCAGAGTCATCCCCGGCTCGCCGGTCCGCAGGATCTCCTCGACCTCCCCCCCAGGTTCCTCTCAGAGGAAGGTGAGGACCGCGTGGGTGTCGAGGACGACGCGATCAGCCATCCTCGTGCTTGCGATCCCGGGCGCGCTCCTCCAGAAGCGTTGCGCTCAGCGCGCCCCCCTGGAAGCGCCCACGCAACTGCTCGACCGAGAGCAGCGGCCTGAGGACGAGGTCGCCGTCGCGCTCCAGCCACACCAACTTCGTGCCCGGCGGGAACCCGTAGCGGGCACTCAACGCTTCGGGGATGGTGACCTGGCCCTTCGGACTCACCGTGGTGATCATCGGTATTACCTCAACGATCAGCGTACTACTGAGGGGGGGCGTGGTGATCGCCACACTCCGCGGTTGGAGGGGAAAGCTGCAGCGCCGCAAATCCACTTCCCGCGTCGGTAGAGATAGGAAATTGCGTTCGCGAAATCACTCCTTCATCCGGCGGACCCACTTCTGCTATCAGATGAGCTTCGTTGTCTGACCGCTCTCGATCCAGTGGTCTGGTTCTCCCAGATTCCGTACCCACCGCCGCGGGCAAGGAGTGCGGTTCGGATTCTTCCCGCCGGTCCGGCGACGTTCCCGCACTTTAGATTGTGCTCGCCAGCAAGAGGTCACCCAGTAGGCGAGTCGGCTGGAAGTATCGTGAACCGGCCACCATCCAGTGGCCGCAGGGCCCGGAAGTGATGTTGGTCGAAGGTGAGGATACGTCGGGTGCGGAAACGCCTTGCGACCACCAGCACGCTCAAGTCGGCCAGACCCACGTCGAGGTCGTCGTAATGACGCTCCAGATCAGCCACCACCTTGTGGTCCTCGGGCTCCAAGCCCGCGACCCTGAACCGGCCGGCCGCCAGATCGTCAAGGAAGGCCAGCCGCGCAGAGCGACCGAGGCGGCGACCGAGGACGTAATCGACCTCGGCCGTCACGGGAGCCGGGATGACCAGCTCGCCCGGCTCCTCCCTGAGCAGTGCCGCGACGGAGCTGCTCAGATGGTCCCTACGGTCGGCGACTGCGACAAGCGGCGCTGCGTCCAGGACAAGGGTCAAGTCCCGAAGCCTTCAAGTAGCTCGTCCTCGGTCAGGTCCGCGGCTGAACCGCCAGGTCCGTTGGCGCTACCGATGAGCGCAAAGTCCCGGCCTGGGTTTCGCCCCGGGTCATACCGTCTGATGGCGCGCCGGATGACCTCCGCCTGGGACGTCCCCTCCCGCTCGGCCAAGTTGACTAGGCGAGCGATCTCCTCGTCGCTCAGGTAGACGCTTGTCTTGTGCACCGACGTAGGGTAGCACATAGGGCATGGCCCGCAATGGCCGACAGTCGGCCCCTACGGAACCTGTGAGCGGCCGTGAGTTCCGGATGCGTGGGCCGGCTCCGGCGGCCCAGCCCTCAAGCGCCAGTAGCAGCGGCCTCGGGCGTGAGCGGTCCTTGTGCACTACAACCGAAGGGCCAAGTGATGGGGCGCGCTCGAAGGTGTTTTACCGCCGACGTGGCGACCGCGCAGTGCAAGTCGCTGGCTCAAGCGGCAGTATCGACGGGCTGCCAGATCTTGCGTGGGCGGTCCTGTGCCCGGTCAGGGACTCTATAGGGATGGCCCCGCAACGGCTATGCGATGCCGCAGGGGAGAGGGAGGCCGAGCGCCAAATGGGTTGCACGGTTGACTTCGGTCATCCGCGATGGGCTGAGCCTAGTTAGGCGAGAACGGAGGATACCGCGTGGGATCGTCGCGATGTTGTCCAGGTTGACCACGCATGGCCGGGGCATTCCGTCGGCCTCGGTGAGGGAGACCTCGGCGTCGAGACCCCGGACGTGGGTGGTGATCTCGGCCACGGTCACACGATCCCGCCAGTCGCCGTGCGCGTCCCACGAGAGTAGGAGTACGGGATGGCGTTGGCCAGGTGGCCGTTCGGCCCACCAGACCTCAGCTCGACGCATCGTTGCTGGCGTCGTCGGGCGCCCAGACAGAGCTCGCCTCACCGAGCGTATCGGCTGCCGCCTGGTCGGCCCACGCCTGCTCTTCCCTGGTGTCGGGCTCCGCCTGGTAGGAGGTGCGGTACCGTTGCTCGCGGTCCTCGGTCTCGGCTTGGCGCCAGCCGCGCCAAAGTAACTCCGACACCACTTGGGAACGGCTGGTCTTGCGGCCGTGACGACGATCCTCGATCCGAGCCAGCAGCTCGGCTGGCAGACTGACCGTGACCTTCTCCGCTGTGCTCATACCGTCTAGAGTACCACCCGTCCTACTAATGGTGCGCTCCATCACACTTGAGGTGCGAGTCATTTATCCCGCCGACGTCCTCTTGGCCCAGAAGGCCCCGTCACAGCCCCAGACTGCGGGTGGCAGCGAGGCGAGCACCGTGGCCTCCATCTCCAAGGGCGCACAACTGGTCACTCTGGTCAAGCTGTGCTATTCTAGCCTAATGGAACTGACTACCGAGATCGAGTTCACCAGGGCCAAGGCGTCCCTCTCGGAGGTGATGACCGAGGTGGTGCATCGCCAACATCCCAAGGTGATCGATCGGAACGGTGGCCGTGAGCGCGCACTCCTGATCGGCGGGGAGGTGGCCGAGGCCGCTCTCGCGGGTTACCGTTTCGCGCCAGAGGTCATCGTCGACGATGGGGAGGTCACGGTCCGTCTGTCCCAATTTGGCCTGCTGGGCTTCGGGGAGACGGTGGATGAGGCGATGTCGGACCTCGTGGCCGAACTTGACGCCTACGCTGAGCGGTTCCTTGGCGACTACGCCTTCTATCGCCGCACCAACCGGGCCCAGCACCTGCCCTACCTGCTACGGTTCAAGATCACCCCGCCAGAGCGCCGGCCGGCGCTCCTCTCGGAAGACTCCAGGGTCCAGGCCACCGCTGGGTGAGGACGCCGGACTGGTCAGAGGTCGAAGCCTTCTGCCGGATCGACGGGTGGGAGGAGGTGGCCGTGGGGCGGAGTCCGGACCATCGTTACTACAGACTCGTGTTGGATGACGGCACCGTTCTGGAGACGCGCATCTCGCACTCGTCGAAGAAGACGATGAGCCAGGGACGATGGCGGGCGATCCTTCGCGATCAGCTCGGCGTCAGCGACGAGGACTTCTGGAAGTCTCTTCGAGACAAGAGGCCGGTCGAGCGGCCAAGCGGCCCACCCCTTGAGGAGGAGATCGAGCAGATCCCTCTGTGGGCTGCCGAGCTGCTCACCGCGCGGCTGGGAATGTCCCTCGCCGCTATCGCCCAACTGGGTCGGGATAGGGCCATCGAGCTGGCGCGCGAGACCTGGGCGAAGCCAACCACGTAGTCCACCGGCGGAGCACTCCCCTCCTCCCACAGGAGAAGGCCTGCGACCCAGAGATGTGCGGTCAGCTCGGCGGAGTTTCCTTGCCCCAGAGGGCCGTGCCCCGGGCCCACGCAGCTGGCAGCAGCAAGGCGGGCACCCTGGTATCCATGGCTCGCCCGCCGAGACTCACCGGCGATGGCGTGTCCTTACCGCTCGCGCCCTGAGGGATTGGCTCAGGAACGCTGGGGTCCCTGCCGCCGTGGCGCAACCTCGCGCGTATGCCGCTCGCCGCTGGCGGATCGCCTCTGTGGCGTCCTTGGCCATTTGATCACTGAGAATCACGGTTCGGGCAGCGACCCCGGTGACCCGCTCAAGGTCGGCCGCGCGGCCCAGTGCCCGGGCCCTACTCAACGGTCCAAGTGTGGCTTGGTACTAATGGGCCCACTAGATCGGACCACCTTGGCTACGCTCCCTCCCGGGTTGACCACCTTTCAGAGCCGCCCCCCATCTCTGGTGCTGGCCAAGTGTCCGTCCGCACCGACCCAGCCGGTGGTCGCACTCGAGAAGGCGAGCCTCGTGACGAAGTTGGTCAGCAGGCTCCTGGGGAGAGGACCGCCCTCCACCGTCCAGGTCTCACCTCCCGTCCTTGCCATCGCGAGGCGCGTGGGGTACGGCTCGCTGCCGAGCTGGACGCCGTCGACTGCGGACTTGTGCCACGTGCACATAACCGAAGACAGGGTCACCCCGACCCCGATCGACGGGCTGAGGAAGTCAATTGAGGCGAGATCTGCTGGAGGCACCCGCGATCCCGCCACCAGGGATGCTGGGTCCTTGCTGCAGGCGTCCGGGAGCACCATAGTCGGGCTGGAGGTCGACGCGTGAGCTGGGCCTGGCGGTCGAGTCTGGGCTCTACTACACGCCGCGACCAACGGCAGTAAGACGACGGTGAGAGCCACCATCAGTGCCCACTTCGATCCCGGGCCGACCCGCCGGATTCGCATTGGAGGGCTGATCACAGCCGTGCCAACGGGCCGACCTTCTCAGGTGTTAGGCGGGCTGTTGCGCCAGTTGTAGGGACCCGGCGCCCGCGCTCCGGCCGGAGCTGGCGCTGGCGGGGTGAGCACCGGTGAAGGGCGCTATGCCCTCCGCCCGAGCCAGCGGACGGTGACTCCCGCCTCCTCTGCCACGCGCTACTCGGGGCCACCGGTGGGCACCGCGCAATCGAGCACCGATGCGGTGGCAGCGGCGAAGGCGTTGGTATAGCTCATCCCGCCTCGCGCCTCGATAGCCGCCGCCCGGCGCACGAGAGTGTCATGGACGTCGATCCAGCGAACCGGCACCCCGCCGGGCCGGCTCTCGGCGCCGAGGTTCGCCCACACCTCGTCGTCGGCTCCAGTGTCGGAGGTGCGTTCGAGGATATAGGCGACCTCTCCGAGGTTGACGAGGGTCATCCGCGGCCAGCCGGCCCGTAGGATCTCCTCGACCTTCGCTCACCCAGGTTCCTCTCGGAGCACGGATAGGTCCCGGCGGAAAATCGTAGCCGTCGGGCAGCGGGTCGGAGATGCGCGACCTGCCCCTTCCGATTTGCCGTGGTGATCCACCTTCCATCATTGCTTCAGCGCCCCACGTCGCGTCGTCGCATGCCCCAGGTGCCAAGGGCGACGCCCCCACCGGCCAGCCCCAGGCAGGCGATCACGCCCACGCCATCCCATTGGCCCACCATGGGCTGGCCAAGGTGCGAGGTCAAGGCCAACTGACCGACCCAGCCGGGCAGGTGGAGGCCGGGGGCGAGCAGGCTGAGCAGGAAGGTCGCGCCAACGGCGGCGCCGCAGACGGGCGCCGCCGCCCTGGCTCCGATCCAGCCGCCGACCGCCACGCCCACGCCGACCACGGCGATGGCGTAGAGGCCGAGGGCCGCGCTCCCCAGCAGCGGCGTCAACCCGTCGCTGCCGGCGGCGAGCGCTCCCAGCGCGATGCCGAGCGCGGTCACCACTGTCATCGCGACCACCGCGGCCATCGTGCCGAGCGCCGATGTGATGAGCCAGCGTTCGCGGCTCAACCGTGTCCCGAGCAGGACGTCGAGGCGGCCGTTGGCCTCATCAGCTGCCCATCCAGAGACCAGGGTGACCGCGGCCACCCCCGCCAGGACCAGGCCGATGGCGACGAATGCGATCTGGAGGAGTCCCGCCGTGGTACCGATGTCGACGCCCGGGAACAGCGTGTGGTAGACGGAGAGGGTGGAGGTGGGAGCTTCCTTCTTGATGCTGGCGGCAACCGCCGAGGCGGCATCGCCGATCACGAAGCCGTAGACGCCGAGCCCAAGACCCCAGGCCAGCGCGATCGGAAGGCGATCACCGGCCGCGCGTCGCAGCGGTCCGCCCAGTCCCAGCAGGACCCGCGGCCAGCGCAGCCAGGGGATGGAGATGGTCGCGCCCACATCGCGGCGGGCGGTGAGCTCGACACCGGTCCCCAGCAGCACAGTCGTGATGGCCACGACCGGGATCAGCGTCATCCAGTCCGGCTGCCCCGCGAGTGGCTGGTCGTGGCCGGTCCAGCCGAACCAGGTCACCTGCCCGAGCCCCCTCAGCCAGGGGGCGGCTGTCTCGTAGCCGTACGCAAGCGCGCCGCCGACCGTTACGGCCGTGGCGATGCCCGCCGCGCCGGCCCGACCGACGAGCGGGGCCAGGGCGAACGCGACCGAGCCGGATGCCAGCGCCATCAGCATGACCCAGAGCCCGAAGCCGATGGCGTTGCCGACCGTCACCGCATCCCCGGGCAGACTGCCGAAGGCGATCCCGAACAGCCACGCCGTGGCGGCGCAGATGGCGGCGATGATGGCCATCCCGGTCACATGAGCCGCCACCTTCTCGACCGCGACCCGGCGGCGCGAGACTGGGGTCGCGATCACCAGTTCGAGGCGACCACGGCGGGCCTCACCGGCGATCGACGCCGACAGGGCGACTATGGACCAGAGTGCGGCAATGCCGCAGACCCAGGTCGCGTCCTTGAAGGACACCATCCCGCCCAGGGTCGTCAGGTTGGCCGGATGGGGGTCGCCGGTGACCCCACGCAGCGCGGCCGGCATGCTCGTCAGCAGGTTGGCGAACGACACCCGGGAGGCGGGCGTCGTGTAGGAGCGCCCATAGGCCCCGGCGGCGGCGATGAGCATCAGCGCGAGCACTCCACCCACCACCACGACGGCGTTGCGCGAGTCGCGCAACGTCCGGCGGTACACGGCGGTGACGAGCGAGCGAGACAGGGAGTGCCGGTAGCGCCGTTGGTCGAGCCGGCTGCGTGGTTGGCGGCGGCTCATCCGCGGTCGTCCGCGGCCGCTGTCCCGGCACGGTAGTGGGCGAGGAAGAACTCCTCAAGGCTCGGCTCGCGGCTGATGAAGTCGATCAGGTGATGGCGCGCCGCCGCACGCACGACCGGATCCATCTCGCCGGTCACCGTGAGGTGCAACTCGTGATCCGTGGCAGTGACAATGCTGACGCCAGGGAGCGACTCGAACTCGGCGGCGGTTACAGCTCCGGCGAAGCGCAGCTCGACCTCGTGGTGGGCCATGTCCCGCAACTGGTCTACCGGGGCAACCGTCTCCAGCCGGCCCTCGCGGATGATTCCGACGCGGTCACAGCTGCGCCGAACCTCGTCGAGGACGTGACTGGAGAGGAACACCGTGCGCCCGTCCTCACGGGCCTCGCGCAGCAGCGCCAGAAACGTCTGCTGCCCCAAGGGGTCGAGGCCGGAGCTCGGCTCGTCGAGGACCAGCAGGTCGGGTCTGTGCTGCAGCGCCGTGATGAGGGCGACCTTCTGCTTGTTGCCGCGCGAGTAGTCGCGGTACCGGCGCGACAGGTCGACATCCAGACGCTCTGCCAACTGTGCCTGATAGGCGCGGTCCACGCCGCCGTGGAGCTTGCTGAAGTAGTCCACCGTCTCGCGCCCCGTGAGCCGGTCGTAGAGGGAGAACTCCCCCGGCAGGTAGCCGACGCGCCGATGGATGGCGACGCTGTCGGACCGGGAGTCCAGGCCGAAGATCCGCGCCGTTCCCGCGGTCGCGCGGACGGTGTCGAGGAGGATGCGGATGGTGGTGGTCTTGCCCGCGCCGTTGGGCCCGAGGAACCCGAAGACCTCGCCGGCTGCGACCTCGAACTCGACCTGCTCGATGCCCCGGTGGCCTCCGTAGTGCTTGGTGAGGCCGAGCGTCTGGATGACTGGGGCCATGGCACTCTCCTGGGGTTGGGCCGTGGGGCTCATGCGAACCACGCACGGACCACCGCGTCGTCGATGAACGAAAGCTGCTCGGGTGGCGCCCCGAGGACGCGGGCCATCGCGTCACTGAAGGCGGTGAGGGCGGCCGCGATCGCGTCGAGAGGGACCGTGCCGGCCTGCCTCTCCAGGTACAGCCGGCAGGCCAGATCCTGAGCTCCTAGGAGCAGGGTCACGATGACCCGAGTGCTCGCCTCGGGCGAGGTGACTGCGAACGTACCCTCGCGCACGCCCTGGGCGATGACGGCGCGCAGGCGCGGCACCAGCGTTGAGTCCAGCTGCACCCGGAGCTTGTCGCGTACCAGGGTGTTCTCGTCGGAGAGCCAGACGCGGACTAGGGCGAGGACGAGGTCGCGGCGCTCCGACTTCCATGCGATCATCCCACCGAAGAGCCGGCGCAATTTCTCGGGCGCGGGCAGCGACGCGTCCGCCAGCACTCTCTCGGTCGCATCGAAGGCGGCGACGACCATCCGCTCGACGACCCCGTCCAGCAGCGCGGTCTTGGAGGGGAAGTAGTGATACAGCGCTCCCCTGGACGACCCCACCGCGGCGAGCACATCCTGGATGCTCATCTGGTCGTAGCCGACCCTCTGGATTAGGGTCTGGGCGGCATCGAGGTAGGCATCACGCTTCAGCGCGTGGTCTTCCACATCCACCGTACGTGCCATGGATGGATCTCCCCAATTGATAGACCGACTGTCGGTCTATCAATAGCATGGGTGTCTGTAGCCCGTCAAGTGACATGTCCAGGCGGCGCGTGCCATTGGCCTTGGCAGCTCCCCATTGGCCCTGCGGGGCCGGGCGGCCCGCGGCGCCCATCTCGGTGGCCGAGTTGCAAGCCTTCATCCCTGAAGGGGTCGAATTCGGCTGTCACGATCAGGCTGGGAGGCAGCACTCGCGCGATAAAGTACTCGACCATGTCATACACGATCCGGCCGCTCGACGCCGTTACCTGGGATGCCTTCTCGGAGCTTGTGGAGCGCAACAACGGGATCTTCGGCGGGTGCTGGTGCATCGGCTACCACCCAGAGTGCGGACAGCGCGGGCTCAGCTATCGGGCGGTCAAGGAGGACCGGGTCCGGACCGGTCGTGCTCACGCTGCCCTCGTCTTCGATGGTAGCGGTGCCGCCCAGGGGTGGTGCCAGTACGGCAGCCCCGAGGAACTCTCAAACATCAAGCACAACCGCGAGTACGCGAAGGACGCGCCGCCACGCCCGGACTGGCGGATCACTTGCTTCTACGTCGACAAGGGACATCGCGGCCAGGGCTTAGCAAGGGCGGCGCTGGAGGGCGCCCTCGATCAGATCGCTCACTCAGGCGGCGGGCTGGTCGAGGCCATCCCCGAGGTGACCACCGGCCGCGAGGCGCCGGGGCGGTTCTTGTTCAGCGCAACCGTCGAACTCTTCGAGGAGTACGGATTCACGCGCGGTCGCCAGGTTGGCAAGCACGCATGGATCGTGAGCAGAGTGCTCGATCCAATGTGACCGTTTGCTGGCGCGCCGCTGCCGAGTCCTGGTGTCTCTGCCCGCCAAGCGGCCAGCGCCTCGGGATGCTTGGCGATGGGCGGTAACCCGGGACGGCGATTCCCGCGCGGTCACCCTGGGCTCATGGGACCAGAGGTGGGAGCGGCAGTCGCCCCCCGTCCTGCGGCCTCGCCCGGAAACGAGTCTAGGTCCGGCCCGGATCGTAGAGGGCCATAACGGACCGTTCCCCTGCCGCCCGAACTCTCGTCACGGGGTCACCCTGTAGCGCGACCACCGCCCCGATGGCATCCTCAACGTGGTGCCGAGCGATCACCTTGGCCGCCATCTCGCGGACCCGCCACGCCTCGTCCCTGGTCGCCTGAACGATCGCTGGCGCCGCCTCTTTCTCCCATGCGTAGAGGAGTCCGCGGCACGCCCATACCCGCGGCCAGTAGCCGTTCCTGCCTCCCGCTCCACCACCGAGCACGTATTCTGCAGGCGGTCCGCCCAGCGCCAGCACCAGGGCATCGTCCACTTCCCGTCCCTGGAGCAGGTGAACACATCCCGAGACCACCGCTGACTTTCCCCTTCGTGCGCACTCGGCCTCTATGCTCTGCCGCGGGGTCATCCCCCAGATGCTTGCCATAGCGCCAGTGTGCCAGGATCGGACCGCAACCGGACTAACCTTCCGCAGCGGGAGCTCTGGCCACTCCAGCCTCGCCGGAAGAGCGTCAATGGAGCCTCACGGGGTCGTGCGGTGCCCGTTGATAAACCAGAGCCTATGCCGCGCCGGGGCGGACGGAGCTGCTGGTCACCCAAGCCCACTCCATCCTGGCAATGGCTGCCCTGGCCAGAAGTTCCGCGAGTCTAACCAAGGTGCGCACCCTGGGCGCTCTGCCCACGGTGGCCACCCCGAAGAGGTGGTCCCCGTGGAACCCGCTGGTGGCACACGAGGCCGTTCGACTGACGGTCCGCGATCACGGTGACGGCAGAGCCGCCAGCGCTGCCGATCAGGCGGCCAGCGGGCGGCTCCGGCCGGATGCCCGCTGGTCGAGGCTGTCAACAGCTGACTCGTGTGCTGCCTTCGCGACGCAATGCTGGTGGGGAGAGGCCACCACTCCATGGCTGGCAGATCCCGTCTCAGGTGAGCGCTTGGGCGAGCGCCTTCGGTGGACTCCGATGAGGCGCGTCAGGCCCAGGCGCCCATCGGTACCAGGCGGAGGCGCGCCGTGTTCGGAGACAACTCTGACCGGAGGCCACGTGGGCCGGATCGGGGCTGGCTCACCCGCTACAGGCCTTGTCACACAGTAGCGGGAAAATACGTAACGACTTCGAATCGGACTCATGACCCGCTCAGGGCATGCGGTCGTCACCAGATTGGCGGAGGCGGCACGTGCGATTCGGCGGCGAGGTCGAGGGGGCGGATGCCGGGATGGGTGGCATCCCGACGGGAGGGACGCTCATCTTGACTCGGTCAGCGCTCGGCGGAGGTCGACCAGTAGGGTGACGAGGGGAGTGGCATCGATGGCACAGGTATTCCAGAGCACCCGGGCCGACAGTGTGTCCGGCGGCTGGTAGCACAACCTGCCGCGCATCCTGATCGGGCCCGGAAACGGGGATGAGCCCTGGGCGATCCCCAACAACCGGCAGAACTGCTTGAGGGCACTGCCCACATTGACCCACAAGAACGCCAGAGCTAGGCGTCGGTCAGCCGAGACGTCGAATGCCACCCGGCCCTCACTCGTCATGTTCGCTATCAGGGACAGGGCCGCCAGGGCCTAGTCGATCTCGGCGACCCCGGTTTTTGGGGGTCGCTCGCGCGGCGCTGGTTGCCTGTAGCGGCGCGGAGGCCAGCCGAGCAGCCGCCGGGGCGTCGGACGCGATCACCGCCAGGGCGGCTCCGAGGAGGGACTCGGCCTCAAGCTCGAAGCGGGCCACATCACTGAGAGTGCGGCCGTCCTCGACATCGGCGACCACCACGCCCGGAGCAGCGTGGCGGAGCCTGGACAACCCATGGGCTGCACCGAGGTCGCCAAGGACGGCGCCGTAGCGGTTCAACAGATCGTCTGACGCTGGCGGTAGCGGCTTGCTCATGTGAATCAACGATAGCCCGCCCCGGCTGGCACCTGGGACGGCACGAGTTGGATAGGCAAGCCGGAATGGCTCGCCCAGACGCCAGGGTGATTGAAAGGGCGCCGCCCCTCTCCTGCAGACTCTCTTGGAGACAAGCGCGAAGATCAGGTTCGGGGAGCTGGCAGCGTCGGTCACCACCCACGGTGTGCGCCTCGGTGCGAACTCTCAGTGCGCCGACACAGGCTGTCGAACTCTGACCCTGCGGGGGGCCGCGGCGCGCCCGCTGGGTTCCCGGGTGGCTACTGCCCCATGAGGACGCGCGTGGCCGCCTGGTAGTCATCTGAGGAGTCGAGGTGGCTGTAGACCCCCTGGATCATCGAGAGGTCGGAGTGGCCGAGAATCCGCTGGAGGGAGATGATGTTGCCACCCCGCCGGAGCCACTCGGTGGCGAAACTGTGCCGCAGGACATGGGGATAGACCCGCTTCTCGATCCCGGTCTCCTTGGCCAGCACCCGGACCGCCTGCTCGACCCCGCTCTTGGTGACCGGCGCGTAGCGGCCATCGGCTCCCTTCCTCAGCCCCACGAACACCCGGTCATGGCTGTCCGCGCCGCGGCCGGACAGGTAGCGCTTGAGCCGCCTATGCAGGTGCGGCGGGACCGGCACCAGGCGGTCCCTACTCCCCTTGCCCCGAACCTTGAGGGCGAACTCCCCCCGCCGGGGCTCTAAGAGGTCCTCGACCCGAAGCGAGAGCAGCTCCCCCAGCCGCAGGCCGCAATCAGCGAGCAGCCGCAGGATCAGCTTGTCGCGCTCGGTCTTGGCGGCATTCTCCATCCGCTGGATCTCGTCGCGAGTGATCACGTCGAGCATCCGCTGCTCGGCCTTGGGCATCTTTGGGCTGGCGCCCACGGCGGCTGCGCCGCCGTCAGCCTTGGCCACCCATCCCAGGAACACCCGCACCGACCGGACGTAGGATCTGACCGACGCTCGGCTGAGAGTGCCGCGCTTGCCGCCCTCGTCCAGCAGGCGGGCGGTGAACCGGCCGACCAGAGCCGGCGTGAGCTGGGACGGATCGGTGATCCCCTCCCCGGCGCACCAGGGCAGGAACTCCCGGCGGACCGGGTAGTCGTACGCCTCCACGGTCCGGATCGAAAGGCCGCGGGCGCGGCAGTCGGCCAGGAAGTCCTGGGCCAGGTCGCCTAGCGGCGACGGTCGCTGGGGTTCCACGACTGTCAAATTGGCCATTTTGATCTCCGGTAAAGATCTTAACTCTTTACAGCACCTTTTTGGCGAAGGTGATCTTCAACAGCGCTTGACACCCCAAAATTGCACCCTTCTTGCAGCGCCCTTTAGTGGTTCTTTCCAAGGAGTTAAGTGCTCCTATCGAAGTTAGGCGCTGGGGCGGGAGGGGTCGAACCTCCGATCTCCTGATCCAGAGTCAGGCGCCTTACCACTTGGCCACGCCCCACCGTCGTTCACGCACGGGAGCTGGTGACCCTTACCAGCGATTCCCGGAGACGGTCGCCGACGATACTACCGTGCCGGGTGGGGGCTGTCCTGTGCCCGATCTGAGGGTCAGGCCGTCAGCGGACCATGGCGATTTTCGCCAGGGCCCGCCGGAGTCGGCTCCGGGCTGCCTCCTTGCCGATCAGGGCGATGGATTCCGGCAGTGGCGGCGAGACCCGCTGCCCGGTGATCGCCACCCGCACCACCTGCATGCAGTCGCGCACGTGGCGGTTGATCGATCCCTGGTCCGAGGCGGACGCCTCCGCGGCTCTCCTCAAGCTGCTCATCAGGTCGTCGGAGCTGCCGTCCACGAGGTCGATTGAGGCGCGAAGAAAGTCGGCCGCCGTCGCGGGCTCAAGTCGGCCGATGAGCTCCTCCATGGTGGGATCGGGATCGGCGAAGGCAAACCGCAGCAACCCCGGCACCTCATCGAGGCGATGGATGCGTTCCTGTACCATGGCGGCGATGGGTTCGAGCTGAGGCTTCTGTGCCTGGGGCAGGAACGGTCGCAGGCGCTGAGCTAGATCAGGGATCGAGAGCCGGCGGATCCACACCCCATTGAGGTGGTCGAGCCGCTGCTGGTCGAAGACCGCGGGGCTGGACTGGAGGCGGTCGAAGGTCATGCGCGTCCTGAGCTCCTCCAAGCTGAAGATCTCCTCCTCGGTCCCTGGCGACCATCCCAAGAAGGCGATCATGTTCGCGAGCGCCTCGGGCAGGTAGCCCATGTCACGGTATTCCGTCACCGCCACCGAGCCGTGCCGCTTGGACAGCTTCTTGTGATCGGAGCCGAGCACAAGAGGCACGTGCGCGAACTCGGGTGGCACCCATCCCATGGCTCGGTACACCGCCAGATGTTTGGGGGTTGATGGCACCCATTCCACCCCCCGGACGACATGGGTGATCTCCATCAGATGGTCGTCGACAACGTGAGCCAGGTGATAGGTGGGGAAGCCGTCAGACTTGATCAGCACCTGATCGTCGATCTCGGCGTTCTGGAACTCCTGAGGTCCGAGCACCAGGTCATCCCAGCGGCTTTCACCTTCCGGCATCAGCAGGCGGATCACGGAACTGGCCCCGCGGTCGAGCTCGGCCTGTACTTCGGTAGGCTGCAGGCGCCAGCACCGCCGGTCGTAGCGGGTCGGTTGGCCGGCCGCCTTTTGTGCTGCTCGCAGGTCGTCTAGCCTCTCCCTGGAACAGAAGCACCGGTACGCCGCTCCGGTGCCGAGGAGGTGGTCCGCAGCCTGGTGATAGTGCTCCAAGCGCTCCGACTCAACGTAGGGCGCGCATGGACCCCCGATGTCAGGGCCCTCGTCCCAGCGCAGTCCCATCCAGGCCATGGCCTCTAGGTACCCAGTCGTCGCGGTGGGGACAAACCGCTCACGGTCGGTGTCCTCGATGCGCACCAAGAAGCGCCCATCGTGGCCGGCGAGGCAGTAGCTGAGCAGGGCAGTCCGAACGCTGCCGATGTGAAGTTGGCCGGTTGGCGAGGGGGCGAATCTGAGCCGGCGGTTACCGGGAAGGGACCGCGCGGAGAGATCCGTCAATGGTGCAGGACGACCAGGTAGATACCCATGGCCAGGCAACTGGCCAGGATCAGGGCGGTGGCCACCACCCATCCTTCGAGAGGCGATCCTGGGGACACAGCGCTGGCTCTTGGGTCGCTGCTCACAGAAACGCCGGTTGCACCCAGCTTGCTGTATCTGCGGGCGACCTCGTTCGGGTCATCGTGGTTCAACTCGTTCTCGGGAGACTCTCTTCCTGCCATGCTCCATCCTGTCGTTGTCGGTGGCTCATTGGCCACCAAGACTCTTCCTGCGAGTATAGGCAACGGGTCGTGCAGCGCCCGCATCGTCTAGCGGTCAGGACATCACCCTTTCAAGGTGGTAACCGGGGTTCGACTCCCCGTGCGGGTACTTCCGGCGAGAGCGCAGGAGGTTGACCTGAGCTGTAAAGGACCCCATCCCCAGGTCATCTGCGGGACGCGATCAGGCCCCGGAGATACGATCCAGGGCCGAGGTCAGGGCAATCGCTCCCAAGCTGCCTCCGAGCAGGGCCCGCCCACGGCCCTTGCCGACCTTGAAATGGACCACCATCAACGCCAGGTTGCCAGCCCCGCAGGCAACCGCCAAGTAGGTGACGACGCCACCGAGTAGACGCTTCCCGCGGCCGCGGCGCTCGGCCCAGCCGGCGCCCGCCAAGCTGGACCACAGCACGAGTCCGGTGACCGACCCGAGTGCTCTTCCTAATGACTCTCTGAAGATGACTTGGCGCCGGGTCAAGAGAAAGCTGGCGACGTCCAGGGTGCCCAGCAGTGACGCCGTGGCCAGGGCGCCATCACTGCGGTGGGACGAGGTTGCGCGAAGGATCATGAGGTTGCTCAGTATTGTCCAGGGTCAACCGTTGCCGTCGCTGGGGATGTCATCGGGAGATGAGTTGTGCCCCGGCAGGCACACGTTGGTCGGGACGCCTCAGGCGAGGCCGGTGGAGCGCGTCGAAGCCGGCTGCATTTCGTCCGAGATGGCCGCCAACAGCCGGTAGCCGCGCAGCGCCAGCTCCAGTCTGAGCCGATCGTCCGGTTGCTCCCAGGGACCGATCAACTTCTCAATTCTCTCCAGGCGATAGAGCAGGGTGTGGCGATGAATCCCCAGGGCTCTGGCGGCCTCGGAGAGCCCCCCCCTGGTTAGCACCGCCTCCAGGGTCTCGCGCAAGGGGGTGCGGCGCACCCGCTCGCGGGCCAGAATCGGCCCCAGGGTCCCGGATACGAAGTCCGATAACCCGGGCAGGTCGTGCAGCCAGCTTAGGTAGGGATGAAGCTGGTTGGAAAAGTAGAGATGCTGGTCGGGCATGAGGATCTGGCCGACCACCAGGGCGTCCTTGGCGGCTCTGACGGCGGCTGGGACCGCTGACAGGTCGCGAGCAGCTGGCCCCCAGGCGATGTCCCAGGGCACGACCTGTCTGCCCACCGCCACCCGCAGGAGTCTTTGCAAGGTGGAGATCTTGACCTGGGCGGGGACCAGGGCGACCACCGTCGACTGGTACAGGGCCACCTGTGCCCCGACCACCATCCAGGCGGTGGCGATGGTGGCCTCCGCCGAGGTGTCGTCCGCGGAGCTGACCACCACCTGATACGGGAACTCCAGCACGGTGCCGCCCGCAGCTGCGCGCGCCACCATCTCTTGATCGGCTGTCCCCTGAAGCACCTCGGCGAAGAATTGGTCGTACTGGCGGTCCTGCTCTCGCCTGGTTCGCTCCCTGGTCTCCAGATAGCTGGTGCTGACCGCCACGCTGATCGAGTCGAGGTAGTCGAACAGGGGGCCGACGGCGGTGAGCACGGACTGGGCGTCGATCTCCGGGTGGTTGCGGACCACATCTATGACGTGCTGCCAGATCACCAGCGCCGCCACCCGGTAGGCGCGCAAGATGGCGTCCAAGGGCACTCCGGTGCTGGCCAGCCTTCCGCCCATGCGGGAGAGCTGCTGCAACTCCAGATGTGACGGGGCGCGCGCCTCGGCCCAAAGTGATAGCAGGGTCCCAACCCCCTCACGGCAGGCGGCCAACACCTCGCTGCCGAAGGCGGAGCCTCCGTCCACACCCTCCGCCATGGGAATGGTGCGGGCCATCTCGATGGCCATGCGTCGAGAGACCCGCTCCATGCGCGCTCTCAGCGACTCGATGATGATCGGGCTGACCGAGGGCATACCCTCGTACCCCGGCCGATGAGGTCGAGCCGCCCTCGCCGCTCTGGGGATGGCTGCCATCTTGAACGAAGAATAGATCAGTTGCCGCCCCAGGCCAGCTGGTTAGCTTGGCCCGGGAGCCAGCCACGGATGGAGGGCCCCGACAGGCGAGGCAAGTCGGTAACGACGACGCGGCAGCGCCGAGGCCCTTCCCAAACTCAGTCCAGCCGGTCGCGTCCTGAACCTGGCTTCGACCGGTCTCGGGGCCGGAGCGGCATCCTGCCGGAACTCCGGGACGTCGAAGCGATGCCTCCGTGGACCCAGGTCGGCTACGGGTTTTCAGGCGCGAAGTGAGGCCGACAGGCGAGGACCACAGGAGCTGGATGGCTGTTCGACCAACGGTGACCCAAGCGGGTGGGTAGGCCATGACGCGATCCGCCTCGTACGGTTCCGCAGTGCAAGTGGGTCCTTGCCGCCGGTATGGCTGGACCATCGGGCGGATGCTCTCTTTTCCACTCGATCTGGTCGGCCGGCGCCTGCGGCAGAGCCTCGATAGACTGACCGGAGGGGCGAGCTCCGGGAGTCGAGTCAGGCCCTTCTCGCACGGCTTGGAGGTGTAATGCCATGCTGGCTGCCTACGCGATCGGAGCCGACTCCGAAGAGCCTCTGGCCAAGTTGCAGGTCGGGGATCTGGAGATGCCGCAACCCCCGTCCGGATGGGTCCGTCTGGTGGTCACAGCAGCATCTCTCAATCATCACGACCTGTGGACGCTGCGAGGAGTGGGAGCTCCACCGAGCCGGTATCCGAGGATCCTCGGCTGCGACGTGGCAGGCCGGGTGGACGCCTACGGGCCCGACACCTTCGAGACACTGCCCTTGGGTGCTGCGGTGATCGCCCACGCGGTCATCACCTGCGGCCGCTGCAGGGCCTGCCTGGGGGCCGACGAGACACTCTGTCGCCACTTCGCGATGCTCACCGAGGGCCCCTTCGAGGGGACCCTGGCCCAGTACTGTCTGGTGCCGGCCCGGAACATCCTGGCTTTGCCAAAGGGGTTGAGCGCGGCCGAGGCCGCGTGCCTGCCCACCGCTTATCTAACCGCCTATAGGATGCTCTTCACCAAGGCGGACCTGCGCCCGGGAGACACGGTTCTGATCCAGGGAGCCGGGGGCGGCCTCTCGACCGCGGCCGAGTGCCTGGCGCTGGCGGCCGGGCTGCGCGTTGTCGTCAGCAGCCGGTCGGCTGCCAAGCGCCAGGCCGCCCTGGACCGTGGGGCTCATCATGTGGTGGCGACGGGTCGGGAGGCTGTGTCCGAGGTGCTCGGTCTGACCGACGGGGAGGGGGTGGACGCCGTGATCGAGTCAGTTGGCGAGGCCACCTGGGCGACCAGCCTGCGGGTGCTCCGACGCGGCGGTGTGGTCGTGGTAGCGGGTGCGACCGCCGGAAGCGATCCTCCAGCCGATCTGCGGCGGGTCTTCTGGCGGCAGCTGCGCGTGATGGGGTCGATGATGGGCACCAGATCCGAGCTCTCCTCACTGCTCTCGTTGGTGGAGCTGAGCCAGCTTCACCCGATCATCGACTCCACCTTTCCGCTGGCCCAAGCCGAGCAAGCCTTCGCCAGGCTCGCGTCGGGCTCCTTCACCGGCAAGCTGGTGGTGTCTGTCGCCTGATGCCAGGAGCCGGCGGTCCGCAGGCAGGTGACCGGGCAAGGTTCTCTACCCTTTCCGGAGCGACGCTGTGAGTTGGGAGAATCCTTCCCTGCCCAAGCGACCGGCCGCCTGGTTGAGCAGGGGGGTTGCCAGCGTCGGACTGACCAGCTTTTTTTCCGACTCCGGGCATGAGATCGCCACCGCTCTCCTGCCCACGTTTCTGGTCTCGGTCCTCCATTCCAGCGCGGCCACCCTGGGGCTCATCGAAGGCATAAGCGACGCGCTCACCGGGGTTGCCAAGCTGCTGTCCGGTCCCCTGGCCAACGAGCAGGGTCGGCGGGGTCGCCTGGCCAGCAGCGGGTACCTGGGCACGGCCGTCGCCACCGGCGCGATTGGGCTCTGCGTGGCCGCCTGGCAGGTGGGAGTCCTACGGGCGCTCGCCTGGACATCCCGCGGGGTGCGTTCCCCCGCCCGCGACAGCCTGCTGGCGTCGCTGGCCCCGGAGCACGGATACGGCCGAGCGTTCGGTCTGGAGCGGGCTGGCGACAACCTGGGCGCGGTGGCAGGACCGTTGCTGGCGGCAGGGCTGGTGGCCTGGGTCGGGATCCGCCCTGCGATCTACTTCGCATTCGTACCCGGGGCGCTGGCGGCGGTGGCGATCTCGGTGGCGGCCAGGGAGGCGCGTCGCCAGGGTGGAAGCATCGTCCCCCGGCGGCTCCGTCTGGAGCTCTCGGCTCTGCGCCATGCGGGGGTGGTGCGTGCGCTCATACCGATCGCCCTTTTCGAGCTGGGCAACGTCGCCACCACGCTGCTGATCCTGCGCGCCACCCAGCTTCTTCACAACGGCGCCACCACGCTGGCCCTGGCCACCCTGTTGGCCATCCTCCTCTACAGCGGCCACAACGCCTTCGGCGCGGTCGTGGCCCTGCTCGGTGGGCACTGGCTGGACCGAGCCAACGCCCGAGTGGTCTTCGCCACCGGAGCGGGGCTGTACATCCTCGCCTACGCGGGCTTCGCCCTGCCGCTTCACGCACCGCTGCTGCTGCTGCTGGCTTTCCTCCTGGCTGGCAGCGGGATCGGCCTGGCTGAGACCGCGGAGTCGACGCTGTTCGCCCGTCTCCTTCCCGACCACCTGCGCGGGAGCGGATTCGGGCTACTGGGGGCGACCCAGGCGGTCGGTGACTTCACCTCCTCGGCGGTGGTCGGACTCCTCTACGTGGCGGTGTCACCCAGCGTCGGATTTGCCTATGCGGCTGCCTGGATGGCGCTGTCACTGGCGACGGTGCTGGGCTCCAGGCTTCTGACCGGAGGTGTCACGACACCGGCTCCCAGCTGAGGTTGGGCGCCGATCGCCTGCTCTGCTACAGTCGGCTCTGGCGATGAGGCCCGCTGCTGCCGGGACATTCCGGCTGATGGCTTCTACTGGGATCCATCAAGCCCAGAGGATGTCGTGACCGCAAACCGCCTTTTGGACATCGCCGGTCAGTCCCCAGCAGGCAGCTCCTCGGACCCGGGGGGAGTCTCGTCCCTGTCCCAGTGGCATGACCGTCGAGCGCAGCTGGTGACCATTCTCGACCACCTCGCGGAGATGGCAAGCAAGCGGAGTGACCCGGCGGAGGCGGAGCGCCGCTCCGCGGCCTCCAAGCGCCTCGTCGAGGGTCGGCTCACACTGGCCATCCTTGGTGAGTTCAAACGCGGCAAGAGCACTTTGATCAACTCGCTGCTGGGCGCCGAGGTGATGCCGGTGGGGGTGATCCCGATGACCTCGGTTCCACTCCTGGTCGAGTATGGTGCCGAATCTCAGGTGACGGTGGAGCTGGCTTCGCGAGGCAGCGTGAAGATCGATCCCTCCACCCTGCGCGACTACGCCACCGAGACCGGCAATCCCGGCAACCGCCGGGGAGTGGTCCGCGTGCTGGTCCAGCATCCAGCGCCGATCCTCCGCTCCGGCGTCATCTTGGTGGACACGCCCGGCATTGGATCGATCCACGCTCACAACACAACGGCGGCCTATGAGCTGCTGGCTCAAGCAGATGCCGCGCTCTTCGTGCTCTCGGTGGACAGTCCGGCGAGTCGAGCGGAGTTGGACTTTCTGGCCGCGGCCCGCGGGCAAGTCAGCCGGCTGATCTTTGCCCTCAACAAGGCCGACCTGCTTGGGGCTGAGGATCTGCAGCAGTCGATCCGGTTTGTGACATCGGTGCTCGAGGAGGTGGCGCCAGGAGAGGAGTTGTCCCTCTATCCCATTTCGGCTCGCCTGCGGGACCCAGGCTTCCAGGCCATGGCGCAAGCGCTGGAGCATTTCCTGGTCGAGGACCGCGGCCGGTTCTTGCTGGAACGGGCCAAGGACGTGGCGGACCGGGCTCTGCAGCAGGAACGACAGGCTTTGCAGCTGGAGCGAGCCGCGCTGACGCTCTCCGCCGAGGAGGTGGATCGCCGCATCAGCGCGCTCGACCAGCGCCTCCAGGAAGTCTCCCGGCAGCGTCTGGAGGCGGAGGAGGTGTTGGCCGGGGATATGCGGCGGCTGGTGGCCAGCACTCTCGACCCGGCGATAGGTAGGTTCCGCCAGCGAGGTGAGGCGAGCGTGCGGGCGGGGGTGGAAGGAGAGATCGCCGCGGGTCGCGATGGCCTGCGGCCCAGGCTGGAGCGTCGTCTGGTGGCGGTGATAACGGAGGAGGTTGGACGGTTCGTTCCCGAACTGGAGGCGGAGTTGGCTGTGGGGCTGGACGAGATAGCACGGCGCCACGCCGACCGCACCAACACTCTGCTCGCGCAGGCGCTCGCGGCAGCCTCGGAGGTTTTCCAGGTGACCCTGGGCCAGATGTCCCTGCACACCGCCATGCGGCCGAGCAGCCGGCGCCTCGTCCTGACCAAGATCGAGGATCTTGCGCTGGAGCGTCTCTCATCGGCAGTCAAGGGGATGGCACCGGGCGCCATCGGGATCGGGCTCGCCCGCCGTGACGCTTTGAGTCGCGGCGAAGAGCTTGTGGACAGGCACTGCGGGCGGGTCCGCCACGATGCGGTAGAGAGGCTGAGGTCGCAGGAGCAGGAATGGCGGCGGGATCTCGCCGCAGCCCTCGAGGCTTTGGAGGCCACCATGCGAGGGGCCATCTCCGCAGCCGCCGACAGCAGGTCGGCGGGGGCCGGGCGGCAGGAGTCCCTCTTGGCCGCCCTGGGTCAGCGAGAGCGCAGGGTCGACGAACTCGAGGTGGATTTGCGCTCTCACCAGTAGGTCATCGGGCAACGTGGCGGTCTGGATAGGCAGCCCATGCTCCGCCGTGGGCCCATCGGCCATCGGATCGGCACCATCGCTGCGGCGTCCAACTGCCGCCTTGACGGCCGGGCGTCCAGGAGCTAGGATGCATAAGCAGGTCTTTATGAAAGGATTGTTTAAGTGACTTCGACCGCCCCTCCTGACGAGCTTCACCCGCTGCGCCACGTGCTGTCGGGCGCCTCGCCGGCCGAGTGGGAGCTGGCCGCCTACTTCGAGGGATTGGGCAACCCGACCAGGCTGCGGATCCTGTCCCGTCTGGCCCAGGTCAAGGAGGCGAGGGTCTCAGATGTCGCCCTGCTGCTGGGGATAAGCCAGCCCCGGATGTCCTGGCACCTGCGGCTGTTGCGGCGGGCCAGAATCGTGGTCACCAAGCGGGAAGGGCGCGAGGTCTTCTGTCGCCTGGACCGCGACTCCATCGCCGCCAGCCTGCAGCGCTTTGCGGCGCTGCTGGGCGGCGAGACAGAAGTCAGAGCCGATGCCGTTGCCCCCGTGGGCGCGGCCGATGCCGTCAACCAACCGCTTCCCAGCTCCGGCCGGGAGCGCACGCTTCCGGAGGTCATCTAGATGAGCAGCAAGGTCCGTGTCGCGATCATCGGGGTCGGCAACTGTGCCTCCTCCCTGATCCAGGGAGTGGAGTTCTACCGCAACGCTCGGGCTGAGGACTACGTGCCCGGGCTCATGCATGTGAACTTGGGCGGCTACCACGTCAATGACATCGAGTTCTCGGCCGCCTTCGACATCGACAAGGAGAAGGTGGGCTACGACCTAGGCGAGGCGATCTGGCGGGGCCAGAACAACACTGTCAAGTTCGCCGAGGTGGGCAGTCTGGGTGTGCCGGTCCATCGCGGGATGACCCACGACGGCCTGGGCAAGTACCTCTCTGAGGTGATCGTGAAGGCCCCGGGACCGACCGCCGACATCGTCAAGATCCTCAAGGACACCGGGACGGACGTGGTGGTGAACTACCTGCCGGTGGGATCAGAGATGGCCACCAAGTGGTACACGGAGCAGATCCTCGAGGCGGGTTGCGCCATGGTGAACTGCATGCCGGTGTTCATAGGCCGGGAACAGTACTGGCGCCAGCGCTTCGAGGAGCGCGGGCTGCCGATCATCGGGGACGACATCAAGTCCCAGGTTGGGTCCACCATCATCCACCGCGTCCTGACCCGGCTCTTTCAGGAGCGCGGGATCAAGCTGGAGCACACCTACCAGCTCAACTTCGGCGGTAACACAGACTTCCTCAACATGCTGGAGCGGGACCGCTTGGTCAGCAAGAAGATCTCCAAGACCAACTCGGTGCTCTCCCAGATGCAGCACGAGGTGGCCGCCGAGGATGTCCACATCGGGCCCAGCGATTACGTGCCCTGGCTCAAGGATCGCAAGTGGGCGCACATCCGGATGGAGGGCAAGGCCTTTGGTGAGGTTCCCCTCTCGGTGGACCTGAAGCTGGAGGTCCACGACTCCCCGAACTCCGCCGGTATCGTCATCGATGCCGTCCGCTGTTGCAAGCTCGGGCTCGACCGGGGCCTGAGTGGAGCGCTTGAGGGACCATCCTCCTATTTCATGAAGTCACCGGCCTTCCAGGTCTCGGATGAGCGCGCACATGAGCTCACCGAGCTCTTCATTGAGGGCAAGGTCGGAGCCGCCTGCATCAGCGACCCGGAGTCCCCGGTTCAGCGCCGCTCCCCGGCTGTTCCTGACCCAGCGCGGGTCACGGCTGCCGATCAAACCCCGGTCAGCAGCCAAGCCTAGCGGGTGGTTGGGGCCGCAGAAGGTGCGGCAGCAGTGCCTGTGCCCGAGATGGACGTGATTTCGGCAGAGGGTGTCGAGGGGGGCGCCTTGGAGGAGCGCGCGGAGATGGCCCGGACCAGCGGGTCTGGGCCATCTCCTCTGGGCTGGAGGCGGCGCGGCGTGCACCTGGCAGTCGGGCTTCGAGCCGCGACTTGGGTAACTTGCCGCCTGCCTGATCCGACTCGTTACTGGCTGGCCGATGTCGGTGGCAACGCGGCCCACATCTTGCTGCGGCAGCGCGCCGCCATCGCCGCTGAGAACTATCTGGTCTTCACCCAAGGCAACCACCGCGCGGCGGCCCGGCTCACCCGCCTGGCGTTCATGAACTATGCCCGCACCGTGATGGACTTCCTGGTTCTGGAGGACCTGATGGCAGCGGTGGTGAGGGCCGACCCGCCGCCGATCACCGAGCCGCTGCGGCGAGCGCTGGCCCTGGGTCGGGGAGCCATCGTGGTCACTCCGCATTTCGGGAACTGGGATCTGGGGGCGGCGGTCACGACCACCTGCGGACGCCAGGTGCACGCCGTGGCCGACCAATTCGGGCCGCCCGCGGTGGACGATTTGGTGCGATCCATGCGAGAGCGGCTGGGGGTCCGGATCATCCCGACCGGGTCCGCCAGTGCCAGAGAGGCGCTCCGTGCCCTGCGCCGGGGAGATGTTCTCTGTCTGGCTGCGGACATCGACAAGTCCGGTGCCGGTGCAGCGGTCCAGTTCCTGGGCCGATCGGTCTACTTGCCGGCTGGCCCCGCCACGCTGGCTCTGCGGACGGGCGCGGCCCTCATCCCCGGCTATGTGCGCAGGGTTCCTGGCCGTGGCCACGAAGCGGTCCTGTGGGACCCGATCCCGGCCCCCGGTCCGGCAGCTCCCGAGGCCAGGGTCCAGGAGATGACCCAGGCAGTGGCGAGATCGTTCGAGTCCATGATCCGGCTCGACCCCGCTCAATGGTTCGCCTTCCACCACCTGGTCCAGGGCCTGCCAGGGCTGGGGCACAGCTGATGGCCGTGCTCCGCCCTCGCCGCTTATCTCGTTCCAAATGTGCCGTTGCACCCGCCGGCGCTCCGACCCCCGATGCCCGGGAGTCGTGGCTCCCTTACGTCGGCCTGAGGCTGGGAGAGTTGGCGCTGAGGACCGTCAGCCGCCGAGCCGCCTACTCGGTCACCGGCCCCTTGGCCACCTTTTTGGTGGCCTGCTGGCCCTCTCACTGGGATGGCCTGCGCACCAACCTGATGGTGATCCGGCCGGACCTGGGCAGACGGGATATGAGGCGTCTGCTGCGGAGCAATGTCCGCAACTTCCTGAAGGCGTGGATCGACGTGCTGCAGATGGCCCACCGCCCCCTCGAGGCGTGGTCGCCCTGGCTGCGCCTGCAGGACGAGAGATATCTTGACGAGGCTTGGGCCCAGGGCAAGGGTGTGATCATCGTCAGCCTCCACCTGGGCTCCTGGGAGGCCGCCATCGCAGCCCTTAGGGAGAAGTTCGTCTCCCAGGGGGCCGGCCTGGCGTTGCTGGCTGAGCAGGTTCGTCCCATCCGCTGCTTCAACTGGCTGGTCCGCACTCGGGCCAGTGTCGGTTGCCAGGTCATCCCCCTCAATGTCGACGCGGCCCGCAGGGGCGACCAGGTGGCGGTGCACCGCTCCGGAGCCGCCGCCGTGCGCCAGATCTACCGCGTCCTATCCCAGAACGGGGTCGTGGTCATGGCGATAGACCGCGACCTGCTGGGGACCGGGGAGTCAGTGCCGTTCCTGGGCCGGCAGGCCTCGATCCCTCTGGGCGCTGTCGAGATAGCAGCCCGGACCGGGGCCGCCATCCTGCCCGTCTCGTTGGTTCGGGACCACAAGGACAACTATCTCTGCCGGGCATTTCCTCCGGTGCGGGTCACGGTCCCTGATGACCGCGGGAACAGCCTCCGGCGATCGGCGCAGGAGTTGCTGCAGGTGCTGGAGCCCGCCCTGCGCAGCCATCCCGATCAGTGGCACGTGATGCAACCGCTCTTCGGACCGCCCATGACGGCTGCCGAGTCCATCGGGAACGTGCCTCCCGGCGACGAGGTGCCTATGCGATGAAGGTGGCCATGGTCTCTCCCTACGACTACCGCCGCCCAGGAGGGGTGGGGGAGCACGTTCGTCATCTCTCCTCGGAACTGCGCTCGCGGGGCCTTGCGGTCACCGTCATCGCCCCCTACGCCGGGTCTCGCCAGGACCCGGTTCCGGACCTGATCGCCCTGGGGCGCCCCATCCCAGTCCCGGCCAACGGCTCGGTGGCGCGGATCTCGCTCTCGTTCCATCTGTCGCGGCGCATCCGTGAGGTGCTGGAGAAGGAGCGGTTCGACGTGGTCCACATTCACGAGCCCCTGATGCCCGCTCTGCCGGTGAACGTGCTGCGCCTCAACCGGACCGCGGCCACGGTCGGCACCTTCCACGCCTACGCGCGCCAGAACCTGGGCTACTACTACGGCCGGCCGATCCTGCGCCGCCAGTTCCGGCGGCTGGACGAGTGCATCGCGGTCTCTGAGCCGGCGCGGGCCTTCGTGTCGCGGTACTTCCCGGCCGAGTACACGGTGATCCCCAACGGCATCGACCCCACCTTCTACCGCCCCCAGACTCCTCCCGCGGAGGGGATCACCCACCCCCGCCGCCGCACCATCCTCTTTCTGGGGCGCCTGGAGGAGCGCAAGGGACTATCCACCCTGCTCGACGCCTACCAACTCCTGCGCCAGGTCCGCGCTGACTGTCAGCTGGTGGTGGTTGGCGATGGCGCCTTGCGCCGGGGCTATGAACGCCGGGTGGAGGAGGAGGGGATCCCCGATGTCCGCTTCATGGGCTTCATCCCGGAGGAGGCGAAGCCAGGGTACTTCACGGCCGCCGACATCTACTGTGCCCCCAACACCGGCAAGGAGTCGTTCGGGGTGATCCTGCTCGAGGCGATGGCGTCTGGCACGCCGGTGGTCGCCACCGCGATAGATGGCTTCCGTCAGGTACTTACCGATGGCAGGGAGGGGATTCTGGTGCCGCCCGGCAACGATGGCGCGATGGCCTCGGCGCTCAGCTTCCTGTTGGACCATCCCGAGAAGCGGCAGGAGATGGGGCGGGCGGGCACGGCCTCGGCGCAGGGGTACGCCTGGCCACTGGTGGCCGACAGGGTGTATCGCGTCTACACGCGGGCCCTGGCCAAGCACTCCCAGGAGGAGGTGAGCTCAGTTGTTCAGCAGACTGCTACAGAAATCCGTTAGGGCCGGCGCCCAGCGCTTCGCCAGCGCGGCTCAGCTGGTGAGGGTGAGCCCCAATGTGCTCACCCTGGTGGGGCTATTGATCACCGCCGGGGCGGCGGTGTTGATAGCGCTCGGGCTGCTGCTGCCCGCCGGCCTGGTGATGCTCTTGGCCGGGTCCTTCGACATCCTGGATGGCGCGGTGGCCCGGGCCTCGGGGAAGACCCATCGCTATGGCGCCTTCCTGGATTCGACCGCAGACCGTTACGGCGAGGGGATCGTCTACCTGGGACTCCTCTATTTCTTTTTAATGCGGAATCATCAGGACCTCCAGGTCTTCCTCATCGCGGCCGCTCTGCTGGGGTCGCTCCTTGTCAGTTACGTGAGAGCCAGGGCTCAGTCGCTGGGGTTCACCTGCGACGTGGGTTGGTTCGCCCGCCCGGAGCGGGTCGTGATCACCGCGGCTGGGCTGCTGGTGAACCAGATGACGATCGTCCTTTGGATTCTGGCCATAGCCACCAACGCCACCGCGCTGCAGCGGGTCCACGCCGTCTGGGCCCAGTACCGTTTCCAGCTGCACGGCGATGATGGCTCCGAGTCCGAAGACCAAGCCGCCGGGGGGCCGCAGTCAACCCAGCAGCCCAGGAGGGGACCCGCTCCCACATCTCCCGGGGCGGTCTGACTTCCAGGGTCCTTCCGGTCGTCGGGAGGACCCTCGCGGGCTGCCGACGAGCCCCACGCGGCCATGACCCCAGGAGTTGCGTTTCCGACATTGGGATGTGACTCAACCTGAAGCCTGCGCCCTTCTGATCTCGTAAACCACGACGATTGGCTGCCGCGCTTCTGGTAGCCAGGTAGTTACCCCTGGGGTGGTCGGGTATTTACCACAGGTGGTTGACGAGGCATGAGAGCTGGTACTAGGATTCGCCGCGGCACCGGAAATTTGAGCGGGGAGCTACCGGCACCAGGTGTGGCCGCCACCTCGGGCTCTGGAGTGCAGAGGGGCCGGTTCAGATTAGGAGGGGATATGGCTACCGAGATCAAACCACTGCACGGCGAGGGCCGCTCGATGTTCGGGCTGAGCGGCCTGTTGGGGGAGCTCAGCTCAGAGTTCTTCGGGACCATGGTGCTGCTGGCATTCGGGGACGGCGTGGTGGCGGTGGCGGTGGCGGGCCTTCCAGGGTCTGGCCGGACCTCGTCGCCCACCACGATCTTCACCGGCGTCGGGGGCTGGTTGCTCATCACTTTCGGCTGGATGTTCGCGGTGGCGATGGCGGTCTACGTGGCCGGCGGTGTGAGCGGAGCACACCTGAACCCGGCGGTCACCCTCGGGCTCGCTGTCCGGCGCCGCTTTCCCTGGAGCAAGGTCCTTCCCTACTGGGCGGCTGAGCTGGTGGGAGCCATCTTCGGCGCCCTGATCGTGTACATGGTCTACGGCCCCGCCATCCAAGCCTTCGACCTGGCCGCCAAGGCAGTTCCTCAACAGGGAACCGCGCTGGCGACCTACTCGATATTCGCCACCTTCCCGGCTGCCTACTTTCACGGGAGTGTCCTAGGCCCATTGGTCGACCAGATCGTGGGCACCGCCTTTCTGCTCATCTTCGTGCTGGCGCTCACCGATGGCCGCAACGGCGTGGCCCCGCAGGGGAACCTCGGCCCATGGATGGTCGGGGCTGCGGTCGGAGCCATCGGCATGTCGTACGGCACCAACGCTGGCTACGCGATCAACCCGGCTCGGGACTTCGGCCCGCGCATGGTTGCCTGGCTGTTCGGATGGGGCAAGACCGCCTTCCCTGGCACCTTCAGCTCGGGAGCTTTCCATTTCGCCAACTACTTCTGGATCCCGATCGCCGGGCCCCTGATCGGGGGTGTGGTCGGGGTGCTTCTCTACGACTGGTTCATCGGCGACGTTCTGGCCGCTCGTCTGAGGACCCACGAAGAGCCCGAGGCGGGTCGGGCGGTCTCCACGGAATAGGGATGGAGTCATGAAGAAGCTGATCAACAACCCGGAGAACGTGGTCCGCGAGGAGCTCGAGGGGATCGCCGCTGCTCACTCGGACCGGGTCAAGGTATCTCTGGACCCGTACTACGTGATGCGGGCCGACGCCCCCGTGGCGGGCAAGGTGGCCGTGGTCTCAGGCGGTGGCTCGGGGCACGAGCCGATGCACGGAGGCTTCGTGGGAATGGGCATGCTGTCGGCCGCGTGCCCCGGGGAGGTGTTCACCTCCCCGACCCCGGACCAGATCCTGGCTGCCACCAAGGCCGTCAGCGGCGGGTCGGGGGTGTTGCACATAGTCAAGAACTACACCGGGGACATCCTCAATTTCGAGATGGCGGCGGATCTCGCCAAGGAGGAGGGGATAGAGGTGGAGGCGGTTATCACCAACGACGACGTCGCCGTCCAGGACAGCCTCTACACCGCCGGCCGCCGTGGGGTCGGGGTGACCGTGCTCGCGGAGAAGATCTGCGGAGCGGCGGCGGAGGCGGGGCGGTCACTGGCGGAGGTGGCGGATCTCTGCCGCAGGGTGAACCAGCAGGGCAGGACCATGGGCGTGGCCCTCACCTCCTGCACGGTCCCGGCGGCTGGCAAGCCCACCTTCGACCTGGGCGAGGACGAGATGGAGATCGGGATCGGCATCCACGGCGAGCCCGGGAGGGAGCGTCGCAAGATGGGTCCGGCCGACGAGATCGTGGAGCTCATGGCCGCTGCCGTCACCGATGATCTGCCCTTTCGGTCCGGCGACTCGGTGCTCGCCTTTGTCAATGGCATGGGGGGCACCCCCCTGCTCGAGCTTTACATCGTCTACCGGGCTTTGGACCGGTTCCTGAAGGGCAAGGGGATCGCGATCGAGCGCAACCTCATCGGGTCCTACATCACCTCTTTGGAGATGGCGGGGTGCTCGATCACCCTGCTCCGGCTTGATCGGGAGATGACCCAGTACTGGGACGCTCCGGTCAACACTCCGGGTCTACGCTGGGGAGTGTGAGGGCCGACATTGGAGCCCGAGAGCCGGAGGAGTTGAGTTGAGTGTCACCTTCGAACAGGCCAGAGCGTTCGTCTCCAAGTTCCAGGAGGCGATAGCCGCTGACAAGGAGTATCTGACCGAGCTCGACTCCGCGATCGGAGACGGGGATCACGGGATCAACATGGACCGGGGCATGCGCGCGGTGCTGCCCAAGGTCGAGGCGCTCCCCAATGGCACGGTCGCGGACCTGTTCCGGACGGTGGCGATGACCCTGATCTCCACCGTCGGAGGTGCCAGCGGGCCCCTCTACGGAACCCTCTTCCTGCAGCTGGGCACCAACCTGAAGGCAAAGGAGTCGGTGGAGCCCCAGGACTGGTCGGAGGCACTCACCACCGCTGTCGCAGCGGTCATGTCCAGGGGGCGCGCTGAGCCCAGGGACAAGACCATGGTGGACGCTCTGCTTCCGGCCAGCCAGGCGCTGGCCAGCGGGCTGGCGGCGGGAGACGAATTCGATATGGCGTTGCAGGCCGCCGAGGAGGCCGCCCACCAGGGGGCACTGGACACCATCCCCATGGTGGCTCACCGAGGGCGAGCCAGCTATCTGGGAGACCGCAGCGCGGGACATCAGGACCCGGGGGCGACCTCGTCCTGGATGCTGATGCGAGCGGCGCGGGAGGCGTTCGCGACCGGCAGTAATTAGTTGATCGGGGCGCTGGGAGCGACGACCTCGACGAGCAAGTCGATTGGGAGGCATCGAAATGGCCAAGTACGTGGGGGCGCTCGACCAGGGAACCACCAGCACCCGGTTCATGATCTTCGACCACTCCGGGGGGGTGGTGGCCGTGGACCAGAAGGAGCACGAGCAGATCTTTCCCAAGCCGGGCTGGGTGGAGCACGACGCGATGGAGATCTGGCAGCGGACCCAGGAGGTGATAGCCGGGGCGCTCAAGAAGGCCGGCTGCACGGCCTCCGAGCTGGCCGCTGTGGGCATAACCAACCAGCGTGAGACCGCGGTCGTCTGGGACAGGACCACCGGCAAGCCGGTTCACAACGCGATCGTCTGGCAGGACACCAGGACCGACACCATCTGCAATGAGCTGTCCCAGCAGGGCGGCCAGGATCGTTTCCGCGAGAAGGTGGGGCTGCCTCTAGCTACCTACTTCTCGGGGCCCAAGGTGAAGTGGATCCTGGAGAACGTGCCGGGGGTGCGGGAGCGTGCCGAGCGTGGTGAGGTGGTCTTCGGCAACGTCGACAGCTGGTGCCTCTGGAACCTCACCGGGGGGGTCAACGGCGGGCTTCACATCACCGATGTCACCAACGCCAGCCGGACCATGCTTATGGACCTCAAGACCCTCCAGTGGGATGACGAGATCCTGGGGATCCTGGGGATTCCCAAGGCGATGCTGCCGGAGATCCGGCCCTCCAGTGCGGTCTACGGGAAGTGCGTCTATCCGCTTTCGGGAGTGGAGGTGGCGAGCGACCTCGGGGACCAGCAGGCGGCCATCTTCGGGCAGACCTGCTACTCCGTGGGTGAGGCCAAGAACACCTATGGGACGGGCAACTTCCTGCTCCTCAACACCGGC
>JAJZJU010000060.1 GCA_021809895.1 bacterium | reverse complement strand
ATGCCACGTCACCAAGTATTATATGTCACTCATGCTCGCTTAGCAAAAGCTGTCACTGCTGCGGACCCTGACAATCTGACACCGAGCAGCGCACGCCCACCCCCGAAGACCGCGGCGATCCCCGCCGCGGAAAGAAGGATGATCCCCAAGGGACGGGGCCAGCTGACCAGGGGCACGCTGACGCCGATGGCCGCCGCCCCGGCCAGCCAGAACAGGGCTGCGGCCCCGTTTTGGTGCGATAGCGCCACCTGCGCCAGGTGGTCGGTGGTGGCGCGGTCGCCCGCCCTGATGGCGGCAACGGTCGCCGACGGCAGCGCCCGACGCCAGCCGCGGTGGGCGGGCTCTCCCTTCACCTCAGCGGCCAGCGTCACTCATCTGCGGCACTGGCGGAGTTGGCGGCTCCGTGCCGGCCGTCATTGAAGTCATCAGGGCGGCCGTGAAGGCCTCGGCGGTGAGGGGCCGATGGAAGAGGTAGCCCTGCGCCCGGTGGCAGCCCAGGTCCAGAAGCCTGGTCGCCTGAGCCTGGGTCTCGACTCCCTCGGCGACCACGTTGAGCCCCAGCGCTTCGGCTATGGCCACGATGGCACCGATCAGGGCCGAGTCACAGGCGTTGCTGGGCAGGCCCGCCACGAAGGACTGGTCGATCTTCAACGCATCCAGCGGGAATGTGTTGAGGTACGACAGCGAGGAGTAGCCCGTACCGAAGTCGTCGACGGCGATCCTGACCCCGGTCGCGCGCAGCGCGGCCAGCACCGAGCGGGACTGCTCCACGTCGCCCATCAGGACACTCTCCGTGATCTCCAGGGTGAGGTGGGACGGGTCCATGCCGGCGGCCGCCACCGCCTGCTGCACCACCCGGTGGAGGTTGCCACTGGCGATCTGGATGGCGGAGACGTTCAGCGAGAGGGCCAGGTCCGGCTGCAGGAGCTGCCACCTGGCGAACTGGCGGCAGGCCTCCTGGATCACCCACGCCCCGATCGGCCCGATGGCGCCGGTCTCCTCGGCCACGGCGACAAACTCCCCGGGACCGATGGTCCCGCGCCCCGGATGCTCCCAGCGCAGCAGCGCCTCCGCCCCCACGATGGTCGCATCGGCCATGGAGACGATCGGCTGGAAGCGCAGCGAGAACTCCTGGCGCTCGACCGCATGGCGCAGGTCAGACGCTATCGCCAGCCGTTCCCGGGAGGCGGTGGCCAGCGCCGGGGAGAAGAACTCAGTGCGGTCGCCGCCGGCGGCCTTGGCCTTCACGAGCGCGATGTCGGCACTGCGCAACAGCCGTCCCGGTCGATCACCCCGCCGCCCGATGGCGACACCCATGCTGACCGTGAAGGCGACCTCGGCGTCACCGAACGGGCATGGGCCCGCCAGACCCTGCCGCAGGCGGTCCGCGAACCGCCGGACAGATGCCTGCGAGTGACCGGAGTGCTCGGCGATCACGACGAACTCGTTGCCGCCGAAGCGGGCGACGATGTCAGGCTCACGGACCGTGGCCGAGAGCCGCCTGGCCACCTCGAGCAGGAGCGCGTCACCGCCGCGGTTGCCGTGGGCGGTGTTCACGTTCCGGAAGCCGTCGATGTCCACGAAGACCACGGCCACCCGGCCAGTCCTGTTGGTGGCCCTTCCCAGCGCCAGATGCAGGGACTCTGTGAGCAGGACGCGGTTGGCGAGTCCCGTCAGGGGGTCGTGGAGGGCCTGAAAGTCCAGCTTGTCCTGTAACCCGTGCCTCTCGGTCAGGTCGGAGATCATGTCGAGTTGACCGAGGTGGCGCCCCGCGGAGTCCAGGATCTGACTCTGGTTCACGAGAACGGGGATCGTGAGCCCGTCCTTGTTCTGGAGGTCCATGCTGCGCTGCTCGACCGGGATCCCCGACCGCATCTGCATCTCGCCGCCATCCGCACCGGCCTGCTCGGGGGCGTAGAACTCAGCGACCGGTCGGCCCACCAACTCCTCGATCGGGAAGCCCAGCATGTCCGCGGTCGATTGGTTGGCGTCCGAGATGACCATCTCGTGATCGACCGTGAGGACCCCCTCATGGGCGGTCTCGACGATCTGTTGGTAGAGCGGCTCCATCTCCGCGTCCTCGGCGGGTGGCCTGTCACCTCTCGCGCCGGCTGTCGCGACGGTGAGACGAATGGTATCGGTGGACCTTCGGCCCCTCGTCAGCCGCAGCTTCACGGGCAGCTCCGTGCCGTCCTTGGCGAGGTGAGTCTCGGCCCAGCGTCCACCGGCTCGCCGCTCCCGCGCTGCCGACCACCTCGACTCCGCCGACGCGCGTTCCCCTGGCCGCTGGAGGTCGAGGATCCCGAGGGTGGCGAACGTGTCCGGGTCGTACCCGTATTTGCGGCACGCGGCGAGGTTGGCTCCGACTATCCCGAGGGTTGACCTGTCGACCAGCAGGGTCGGCCGCCGGTCCAGCTCGAACGGCACCTCCGGCTGTTCCGCCCCCGGAGCCAGGATCGCGAGCAGGCTGGCGCGGCCCGCCACCACGACCCAGATGACGAGGCCGGCGAGCAGGAGGGCTGGCTCCAGCCAGGCGACCGCGGGGGCCAGGTGGAGTATGTAGGTAGCCGCCGCCACGGCGCTGAGCGCCATCGCCACCCAGGCGGTCACGGCGAGGGTTCTGGGCCTCGGTCCTCCCCGTAGAGCGAGCCTGCTGGGCCACACCGTCTTCATCCGCACCTCTGGGGCGGCCCACCCCTGATCCCCACAGAAGTGCCACGCTCGAGTTGGTAGAATACTAAACTAAGGTTGAGTCTACGCTCTTTCCCAGTTTTCGCTCACATTTCGCGCGCGAGCAACTCCGCGGCTCACGGGTGACGGCCGAGTCGGGACCGTGCCTGAGGGCGCCGCGGGCCGTCGGGGGCCGGGCTGCGGGTCACGTCCCCACCGAGCTCTGATCCGCCGGCCCCGCGGCGGCCCCGCACGAGTGTCCGGGGCCGCCGCTCGGGCTCAGCGCTGGTCGCGCAGGAAAGCGGGAATGTCGATGTCGTCGAAGGTCGAGGGCTCCTCCCTTGTCTCGGGACGCCGACCCAGGTCGGGCAGCGGCTCCTGAAGCTCCTGCGGCCTGGTGGCGCGGTACCTCTCCGCGAGTTCGCGATTTACGGGCGGCGAACTGGCGAACCCGGTCGCGATAACGGTGATCTTGACGTCTCCGCCCATGCGATCGTCCAGCACCGCTCCGAATATGATGTTGGCGTTGGCGTCGGCGTTCTGGCGGATCATGTCGCAGGCCTCGGTGACCTCGTGAAGGGTGAGGTCGGGGCTGGCGGTTATGTTGAGTAGGATTCCCTTGGCGCCCGAGATGGAGGTCTCCAGCAACTGGCTGGCGACCGCGTCCCGGGCTGCGTCCTGAGCCCGGTTGTCACCGCTGCCGTAGCCGATCCCCATCAGGGCCGCACCCTGGCCGGACATGATTGCCTTGACGTCGGCGAAGTCCAGGTTGATCAGACCGGGGTAGACGATCAGGTCAGAGATGCCCTGCACCCCCTGGCGGAGGACGTCGTCGGCCTTGCGGAAGGCGTCGACCATGGTGGTGCGCCGGTCGGTGACCGCGATCAGGCGGTCGTTGGGGATAGTGATCAGGGTGTCGACCCGCCCCGACAACGCCTCCACGCCCCGCTCCGCCGCGTCCGCACGCCGGCGGCCCTCGAAGCTGAAGGGCTTGGTCACCACCCCGATCGTGAGCGCGCCACTGGAGCGCGCGATCTCGGCGATGATCGGGGCCGCCCCTGTGCCCGTCCCGCCGCCCATACCGGCGGTGACGAAGACCATGTCGGAGTCGTGGAGGATCCCCGCCAGCTCGTCCCGCGACTCCTCGGCGGCGTTCTCACCGACCTCGGGGTCACCACCGGCGCCCAGGCCGCGGGTGACCTTGCGGCCGATGTGCACCTTGGTGGGCGCCTCCGAGGCGTCCAGAGCCTGGCGGTCGGTGTTGACGGCGATGAAGTCGACACCGCGTAGCTTGGCCCGGATCATGCGGTTGACGGCGTTGCTGCCCCCTCCGCCCACGCCTATCACCTTGATCCTGGCGTTTCCCTGGGTGGTGCGGTCGAGGTCGTCTTGCGGCATCGTGGCCTCCTTCAGAACAGCTCGTGGAGCCAGCGGTTCAGCCGGCCCTGGCTGCGCGTGACTTTTGGATTGCTGCGTTCGCGAACGGTGGTCGAGCGCTGGCCCCAGCGCAGCAGTCCGGCGACGGCGGCATGCTCGGGCATGCCCAGCTGATCTGAGAGCCCCGAGAAGCCCTCGGGAACCGCCACCCGCACGGGCATCTCCAGGATCTGATGAATGGCGGCCGGGAACCCGCGCAGACGGGCGCAGCCCCCCGTCAGCACGACCTTCTGAACCGCCTCCGTCTCCAGGGCCTCACCGATCATCCGAGCCATCTCCCGGGCCCGGGGTTCGATTATCTCCGCCAGCCAGCGGCGGGGAACCTCATCCCGGCCAACGCCGGCGATCCCCACCACGGTCACCATCTCCTCCACCAGCACCTGGCCGGGGTCGCAGTGACCGTGCCGACGCTTGATCAACTCCGCCTCCTCCTGATCGCAGTGGAGCCCGGTCGAGAGGTCGTTGGTTACGTTCTGGCCTCCGACCGGAAGCACCACCACCCGGCGGATGGTGCCCTGGCGAAAGACGGCGATGTCGGTGGTCCCGCCACCGACGTCGACGACGGCGACGGCTCCCTCCAGCTCGGAGTCCCGCAGGACCCCTTCGGCCGAGGCCAGCGGCTGGGCGACCACGTCATCCACCCGCAGGCCGACTCCGTGGGCACAGGCGAGGAGGGCCTCCAGGTGGGCTGTGGAGGCGGTGACCAGCTCGGCGTCCACCGCCAGACGGGAACCCTCGACCCCGCGGGGATCGCGCAAGCCCTCCTTGGCGTCGACGGAGTAGGCGCGGGGGATCAGGTGAACCACCTCACATCCCTCGGAGCTGCCACCGTCTCGGGCCGCCTCCAGGACCCGGTTCAGGTCGCCGCCGCCGACCGCTCCGCCCCGGGCCACCACCGACACCACCGCCTGGTTGGGATGGCTCTCCAGGTGCCGCCCGCCCAGGCAGAGCACCGCTGAGTCAATCTCGTGGCCGGCGGCGCGCTCGGCGGCATCCAGCGCCTTGGTTATCGAGGACTGGGCCGCGTCCGGGTCGGTGATGACACTCTTACGGACCCCGGTGGAGGCGGCCTCGCCGACTCCCACTACGCGGATCCGGCGGCCATCCTCCTCACCGACGGCACAAACGACTGACGAGCTGCCGAGGTCGATTCCAACCAGGCTGCGGCTGCTCACGCCCGGCCCCGCCCGGGTCTCCAGTGCCCAAGGCTGTCGAGGACACGCTTAGTCATCGGGCGATACCCCAATTGGATGTGTGATGAGGGTCATTTGAAAGCGTCGAGCTGGGTTTCCTTGCCGGCATCTGACTGGTCGGGGCCTGCCCCGGCTGGGGGTAGTGGTCCTTCGCAGTGTATCCGCAATCGCCCCGAAGCACAAGACCCAAACCGAGCTAAAACCACATCATGTTGTGGTGGAAGGCCCAACCCAGCACCTAGATCTGGTTGGGGGCCATCAGGGGCTGACCTCCACCTGGGATGGGTTCTCGAGATAGATCGTCTTAATAGAGGAAGACTTCAGGTTGACCCTGGCCGCCAATGTGCGCAGAGCCTCCAGCTTGGGCCCCAGGGACCCGATCTGGCCGGCGGTCAGAGCCGGTCCCAGGTCGGCCACCCACCCTGCCGCACTCTTGATTTCAAGCGCGCCGACCGGGCTGATGATGAACGCTGAGCAGGCGACCGTGAAGGCCGCCACGCAGGCCGGGTACAGTGCCGCCAGGGCCGAGGCCAGTCGCGACGGCACCGCCACCGAGCCCGCCCGTGGTGGGCTGCCCTGCTGCTGGTCGACCAGAACTGGCATGGCTGCTGAGGCCGGCGCCTGGGGCACCGGTCCCAGCACCGCGCCCGAGGCCGCCAGCAGTTTGCTGGTGGTTCCCTGCTGGTACACCAGCACGGGTGGCAGCGGGGTCACCGAGATCACCAGGGTCCCGGGCCAGCGCACCTTGACGCTGGCCGCGGAGACCCATGGCTGGCTCAGCAGATTCGCCGTCAGCTGCTTGGTGTTCAGGCGCAGGGTGCTGGCACCAAGGTGCGCCCCCGTCTCCTGGAGCAGCTGCGCCGCGCTCACCACCGAGTTCCCCTCCACCTCGACTCTCTGCACCTTGAGCCAGGGAAGATTTATGGCTGCCAGGCCCCCCAGAACTGCCAGCATCGCCACGCCTGCGACCAGGCGGCCCTTGAGAGACACCCCTTGCCACAGGTCGAGCCACCGTGGCCTCCGGGGAGCGGATATCCGCACCCGGCCCAGCATCCCACGACGATCCGCCAGGCGCGCCACCCGGCGCGCGGCCGCCTGGCGGGCGACTTCGGCGACAACCTCGTCGCCCAGCTCGACTCGCCTCCAGTCCCGTGCCGCTCCTCGTTCGCGGGTGGGCCGGGGAGGTCGGTGTCCACCACTGGGGTTCCAGGAGCGGAAGTCCTCGGGCACGGCGGCCCCGAAATGGCGTGGACCAGGTGGCTTGGAACGCGTGCTGGACTCGATGGCTGCCCCTTGGTGGAACGTGGTGGTGGAACGGGACGCCCGACGGCACCTTGCCGACTGCAGACGAGTAGAGAGTGACGCATTTGGAGCTGGAACGCAAGCCCGGAACCGATATTTGCTCGGGTCCTCGCTGCTCCGCCGCGGTTTCCGATCCCACCAGGGACGGCCTTCCTCAGCTCCCAGGGCTGGTTGCGTCAGAAAGCGAAGTCAAAAATCGCAGGTGACCATATTGCGCCGGGGACTCGACCGCCACCCGCGAGGACCCGGCCGAGACCGACCGTGGTGCCTGGGTGCCACCCCCAAAACGGGGCTCCGCTCGCGGATCACTCAGGCAAGCGCAGCCAGCAGGCGGGACGCGACCTGGTCGAAGCCTCGGACCGAGCTGCAGACCACCAGGGAGGGGCGGATCAGGCGCTGTTTCACCACCTCGATCGCCTCCTCTGCAGAGCCGACCAGAACCAGCTCGGTCCCCTGGGCCGCGGCCGCCACATCCTGGGAGCTGACCGACCCCTCCAAATTGCGCTCCCGGGCCGGCTCGATCGGGCCCAGCACCACCAGGTCGGCTCCCTGAAACGCGTCTCGATACTCGGGCAGCAGAGCCAGGGTGCGCGAATAGGTGTGGGGCACATGCACCAGGATCAGCTGCTGCTCGGAGCCCACCCACTGGCGTGCCGCGGCGATGGTGGCCCGCAACTTGGTGGGGTGATGAGCGTAGTCGTCCACCACCGTGACCCCATCCGTCTGCCCCAGGACCTCGAAGCGACGGGCTGCCCCCTGGTAATCGGCGGCGGCGTCCGCCGCCAGCTCCGGTCGGGCGCCAAGTGCGACAGCGGTCGCCAGGGCGCCCAGCGCGTTGCTGGCATTGTGGCGGCCCAGCATCGGCAGCCGAAGCGACACTCTTACCTCTGCCGGCCCCACGACCTCCAGCAACTGGCTCCGCCCTTCCACGGCGACCGCTGCGGAAAGGTGCCAGTCGCCGGTCTCCAGCGCCCACCGCTGCACCACGGCCGGGCAGCTCTCAGCCAGCTCGGTCGCCCCTTGGTCCTCACCGTTGACCAGCAGCAGCCCCGACTCTGGCATCCCGCTGAGCAACTCCTGATAGGGGGCACGGTACGCATCCAGGTCTGGATAGATGTCTGGATGGTCAAGCTCCAGGTTGAGCAGGGTCACGACCTCCGGGCTCCAGTGCAGAAACTTGGCCCGGTGGTCCAGGGCCGAGGTGGTGTACTCGTCACCCTCGAACACGAAGGGAGTCCTGAGATCGCCCAGCCTCACGGTCGCGCCGAAGTCGCGCGAGGTCGACCCCAGCCGGAAGCCGGGCTCGAGGCCGGCGCCCTCAAGCATCCACGCACAGAGCGAGGCGGTGGTGGTCTTGCCGTGAGTCCCGCAGACGACTGCACGGCGGCGGTAGGCGGCCAGCATGCCCTGGGCCTCGGCCTCACTGACCACCGGCAGGTCCTGGCCCAGTGCCGCCGCCAGTTCCGGGTTGCCAGCCTGAACCTGGTTTCCCAGCACCACCAGGTCTGGTTGCCCCCAGCGCTCCAGGTTGGACCGGCTGTGGAAATCGGCGAACTCCACTCCAGCCGAGCGCAGGATGTCGGTGGTGGGAGGGTAGGCATCCTCGTCGGCACCGGTCACTCGGTAACCCAGCCCCACCAGCGCCAGCGCCAGCCCAGAGACCGCGTACCCACAGATGCCGAGCATGTGCAGGTGCGCTGGGGGGTCCGGCCAGCCCCCTGGAGAACCCTGCCCCAAGATCAGCCGCCCTTTCCTGCGATCTGGGCCAACAGATCGCTCACACATATGGCGGCGCCGGGGTGCGACATCCTTCGACTCGCCTCGGACATCTCGTGCCAGCGCTCCGGGTCGCCGACTACCTTCCCGACCTCGTCCAGCAGCCGCTCCGCGGTGAATTCCGCGTCCTCGATCAGGACGGCCGCCCCCGCCTCGGCGAAGGGAGCGGCATTGGCCATCTGGTGGTTGCCGGCGTGGGGATAGGGGACCAGGATCATCGGCTTACCGAGACAGCTCACCTCCGCCAGGGAACTGGCGCCGGCGCGCATCACCACAACCCCGGCTGCGGTCAGCTCCACCGCCATTCGGTCGGAGAAGGGCAGGCAGCGATAGCGGCTGGATTCCGCTCCCAGCTCGGCTGCCACCCTGGCCACGCGGGAGTGGTCGGAAAGACCGGTGAGGTGGATTATCGACAGGCGGGGCTGCAACTCCAGGAGCCGGGGCAGCGCCTCCAGGACCACGTCGTTGATATGCCTCGCGCCCTGTGACCCCCCCATGATCAGAAGGGTCGAGACCGAGGAGGGGTCGGCCTGCGACCCAGCCACCTCTGTGAACTGGCGCCGGACGGGATTGCCCGTGCAGACCACCCTGGCTCGGGGGAGGAGCTCCGCCGTCCCCGGGAACGAGGTCGCCACCGTGGCGGCGCGCCGGGCCAGCCAGCTCACCGCGCGGCCCGGCAGCGCGTTCTGCTCCATCAACAACAGAGGGATGCGGCGGCGCTCGGCCACCAGTGCCACCGGGACCGACACGTACCCGCCGGTGGCCAGGACCACATCTGGGCGGAAGCGCGTCATCACCAGCCTCGCCTGCTGATAGGCAAGCGGTAAACGTGTGAGCAGCCTGGGGGTGGCGGTCAGGCGGCTCGAGCCCATTCGACCCAAGCTCAGCCCCACGAACTCGATTCCTGCCGCTTGGACGATGCGGGCCTCAGGGCCACCGGAGCGCCCGACGTAGGTGACCACTGCCCCTCGGTCAGTCGAACGCAGAACCTCCGCCACGGCGACCGCGGGGGTGCAGTGTCCGCCCGTCCCGCCTCCCGTGATCAGCACGCGCATTGGCACTCCCCGTTCGGCGGCGTCGAGCCGAGATGTTGAGCAGGATCCCGGTGGCCGCCAGCGACAGCGCCATCGAGGAACCACCGTAGCTTATGAAGGTGAGCGGTACCCCGGTCGAGGGGATCGAGTCCGTGACCCCGCCGATGTTGATCAGGGCCTGGCCCACGATCCAGATGGTGGCGCCACCGGCGAGCAGCATCCCCAGTTGGTCGGGCGCATTCGTGGCAATCTTGTAGCCCCTCCAGGCGAACAGGGCGAAGAGCCCCAGCACGGCCAGGGTTCCGATCAGGCCCATGTCCTGCCCGATGACCGCGAAGATGAAGTCGTTCTGGGCCTCGGGCAGCGTCTGAGCGGTGGGGACCGGACTGGCGAACCCGGTCCCGAACAGCCCTCCCGCGCCGAAGGCGTAAAGCGCCTGCACCGCCTGGTAGCCGGAGCCCAGGGGATGGGCGAACGGGTTGAGGTAGGCCAGCAGACGGGCCACCCGGTAGGGCTCCGCCTTGATCATGAGCCCTCCCAGCACCAGGCCGATGCCGCCCAGCAGGCCTAGGAACCGGAGTTTGGCCCCGGCCAGGACCAGCAGACCCAGTCCCACCACGGCGACCACCATGGTCGACCCCAGGTCCTTCTCGAGGATCACCAGGCCCGCCACTATCCCAATGCGCCAGGCGTATGGCCAAACCCCCTCTTTGAAATCACCCATCACCCGATGATGTCGTTCCAGCCAGACAGCTCCGTAGATCACGATCATGAACTGGGCGATCACACTGGGCTGGATCTGGATAGGCCCGGCCCCGATCCAGCGCCGAGCGCCCTGGATCTGCACCCCGATGTGAGGCACCAGCACTGCCACCAGTAGGAATGCGCTGCCCGCCGCCAGCCAGGGTCCCAGGGTGCGCCAGCGGTGGTAGTCCAACCTCAAACAGAAGAGCAGCGCGGCAACTCCCAGCACTATCCACACCAGCTGGTGTTCGAAGTAGTAGGCGGGGTTGCCGTTGTCCCAGGTGTAGGCGAAGCCCTCGCTGGCGACAAAGACCATGATCAGCCCGAGACCGCAAAGCGCGGTGGTGGTCAGGAGCAGCCAGATATCACAGTCAGGCAGGGCCACCCTGGTCAGGCCGGTGCCGTTGCTGCGCTTGGCACTGGCGATCGGGATCCATCGATCGACACGAGAGCTCACAGATGTCTCCCCCCGAGACCCGACCAGACGGCCCACCCCACCACCAGCCCGGAGGTGATCAGAGAGACGCCCCAGAGCCGAACGTCGACCCCCCACTCACCCATCCCGCCCAGTTCCAGATGGTGGTGGAGCGGACTCATGCGCAGCAGGCGCTTGCCCCCGCTGATCCTGAAATAACCGACCTGGACGATCACCGACGCTGCCTCGGCGAGATAGACGAGCGCCAGCAGCGGCAGCAGGATCAAGAGCCCGGTCTCGGCGGCGGCAGCGGCCAGCATGAGGCCCAGCGCCAGCGAACCGGCGTCGCCCATGAAGATCCGGGCGACGGGCAGGTTGAAGCAAAGAAAGGCCAGCACCAGCGCCGCCGCCGCCCAGCAGGTGAGAGCCAGGAGCGGGCGGTGCTCGAGCGAGGCCGCGGCCCCGCAGGCGGCCAGGGCCGGGATGGCGCAGCCGGCCGCCAACCCGTCCACCCCGTCGGCTAGGTTGGCGGCATTCGCGGTCGCCAGCAAGGCCAGGGCCGCCAGCGCTATCCCGCCGATGCCGAGGTTGCGCAGACCCAGACCGGGCACCACCTCCCAGGAGGCGTGGGTAGCCTGCAGCGCCACTCCCAGCGCCGCCGCACAAAGCGCCAGGAGTAAGAACTTCGGAACCACTCGCAGTCCGCCGCCACGCCTGACCTTGGTGAGGTCGTCGAGGAAGCCCACCGCGGCCCCCAACACGGCGGCCGCAACGACCACCGCGCCTGCGGGGTCCCGGAGGGCTACCACCCAGACCAGGGCGAGCAGGACGGTGAAGAGCAGTCCACCGGCGGTCGGGGTTCCCGCCTTCACCAGGTGCGAGGAGGGTCCGTCGGTGCGCTCGCGCTGGCGAATCCCCAGACGCCCGAGCGCAAAGATGGTGGGTGGGTACAGCACCAAGCCGCCCGCAAACGCGCCCGCCACGGTCCATCCGTTCACTCGGGGCATGTTAGGGGCGCAGCTTGTAGCGAGCGATGAGAGCCTCCGTCACCAGCTTGGAGGTGGGGGCCGCGTCGTAGGCCCCCTCGCGGAGGGCGGGGGCCACCTGAGGGTTGCGGATGATGCACAGCATCGAGAACTGGGGGTTGTTGGCGGGGAAGAACTCCACGAAGGAGTCGATGGTGTTGTTCCCGTAGACGCCCTTCCCGTTGGAGACCGAGGAAGTCCCCGTCTTACCCGCGATCTGTCCGTACCACGCGCCCCCCATCTTGGCCTCGAACCCTGATGCGCCCGGCACATCCACCACTCCCACCATCATCTTGGCGAGGGTCTGTGCCGCCGTCGTGCTGATGGCCCGGTGGGTCTTGGGCTTGATCACAGTGGTGGGCAAGCCGCCGCCGGTTATCGCGGTGACCACATGAGGCTGAACCCAGACCCCCCCATTGGCGACCGTGTTCACCGCGGCCAGCATCTGGATCGGGCTCACCACGTAGCCCTGGCCGAAGCTTGCGGTTGCAAATTGCACCGGCTGGAGCTGGGAGTACGCTGGCAGAGGCTGGTTCGACGCGCCGGCAAGGTCGATGCCCGTGGGGACCCCGATCCCGAAGGCCTTCATGTTCTGGTAGAAGGGTTTGGCCCCCTCCCACTGCTGGATGTGCACCGCGCCGACGTTCAGGGAGTCCTCCAGCACCCAGTTCATGGTGATGACCCCGTGAGCCCGCAGGTCCCAGTCGCGGATATGCCAGCCCTGCACCGTGACCTCGCCGGTCTCGTTGAAGGTCTGGTTTGGCGTGATGACGTGGCGGTTGAGGGCCCCGGCGAAGGTGATCACCTTGCCTACCGAGCCAGGCTCGTAGAGGTCGGCCACCCCGGCATCCTTGAACAGACTCACCGGTGTGGTGGCGTAGTTGTTGGCGTTGTAGGTCGGGTAGTCAGCCCAGGCGACGATGCCCCCGGTGTGGACATTCATCACGATCATCGTCCCCGAGGACCCGTTGACCTTCTTCACCTCGGCGCTGAGATCCTTCTGGACTGCGGCCTGTACGGTGGCGTCCAGGCTGGTCTGCAGGTTGCGGCCGTTGACGGCCGGCTGTTGGGGAGCCGAGCTGAGCGCCACCGGGTTGCCCTGGAGATCGTAGACAACCGACTCTTGGCCGGGTTTCCCGGCCAGCACGCTGTTGTAGTAGCCCTCAAGGCCGTACTGGCCCTGCCCGTTGGCGTTGACGAACCCCAGCACGTTGGCGGCCAGACTGGTGCCGGGCAGAGCTCCTGGCCCGTAGGATCTGGCCTCCCCCTGGAGGGCGCCCACCTGGGCAAAGTTGAGGCGCGCCACCTGAGCCTCCACCTGGGCGGATTGCCCCTTGGCCAGGTAGACGAAGTCGAGAGGACGCGTGAGCTGGGTCAGGATCTGATTGGCGCTGACGCCCAGGATCGGGGCCAGCTTGGTCGCGTAGAGCAGTCGCTGCTGTTTCGTGATCAGGTTGGGGTCGGCCCAGATGTCGTAGACGGGCACGTTGCCGGCCAGCACCTGGCCGGTGTTGTCCAGGATCAGCCCGCGCGTGGCCGGGATGCTGACCTCCGACACCTGCTGGGAAACTGCGGCAGCAGCCAGCTGCTGGCCCTGACGCACCTGCAACTCGACCAGGCGGGCGCCCAGGCCGAAGACGGCCAGCATCACGATGGCGGTGACCGCAGCCAGGCGGCGCTTGGGGTCAGCCAGGACGGTGGCGGAGTCGGAGCCGGCCAGATCTGATGGCCGCCGGCCGGAGGGAGAAGGGCGACGACCGGGGTAGCGACTGCTCGCCACCGCCTCAGGCGCCTTTGAGAGCAGCCAGCGCAGGCACCAGGGGGTCGCGTCCGCCGGTGGTTGGAGGAGTGATGACGCGCCAGGCTGACTGGGGGCTCAGCCCCAGGCTGGCAGCGGCGGCGTTGAGGGCGCCGGCACTGTCGGTTGCCTGAAGCTCCTGCGCCAGCACGGCCGAGGTATTGGCCAGCTGCGCCTTCTGAGCCTGGAGGGAGGCGACCTGGTAGGTGAGCGCGGTGCCCTGGGCGGTCTCGTAGATGTACCCCGTCGCGGCCAGGGTCAGGGCCGCGACGAGGGGAAGGGAGACCCAGGCGATCGCGGTTCTGAGCCGGGTACGCTCACGAGCCCGGTTGGGCTGTGACTCATCTTCATCAAACGGAAGGTAAGCCGTGCGGCGTGCGGGGCGGGATGCGGCGATGGTGGTCATGGCTGGCTCTGCACTTGTTGCTGGATTGTTGACTGGGACTCTTGGAGGATCGGTCGGGGCGCGGGTTGGGCTCAGGGATCGGCGGGGGCCAGCCTGATGGCGGTTCGCAAGAGCGCTGAGCGCGCGCGAGGGTTGCGAGCGACCTCCTCGGCGCTGGGTCGCAGGGCCCGTCGTGACGGAAGGCGGAGGGAAGCCCGGTGGGCGCAGGTGCAGATGGGCTGAGGGGGAGGACATACACAGTTCATGGCAAGGTTGTGGAGAAGACGTTTTGCAGCGGTGTCCTCGAGGGAGTGGAAGGAGATTACCCCCAAACGCCCACCGGGCCGAAGGATCTGAATGGCAGCGAGAAGCCCCGCCTGCAGCTCATTGAGCTCATCGTTCACGGCGATGCGCAGGGCCAGAAAGACCCTGGTGGCGGGGTGGATGTGGGGCGGCCACAGCCGCCTGGGAATGGCGGCCGCGGTGGCCTCCGCGAGCTGGGTCGTGGTCAGGAACGGAGCCACCAGCCGCTGGGTGACGATGGCCCTGGCGATGGCCCTGGCATGCCGCTCCTGGCCCAGAGAAAAGAACAGATTGGCCAGTTCCTCCTCATTTGAGGTGTTGACGATGTCGGCGGCTGTGACTCCGCCGGAGTGGGGATTCATGCGCATGTCGAGGGGTCCTTCGACCTGGAAGCTGAACCCCCGGTCCGGGTCGTCCAGCTGGATCGAGGAGATGCCCAGGTCCATGACCACGATGTCCGCCTGCAGACCATCCTCTTGTGCCACCTTCTCGAGCTCGGAGAAGCTGGCAACCCGGGCCTGGAAGGCCCCGCCGTACTGGGCGAAGCGCTCCTGCGCGCGGGCAACAGCGACCGGGTCCCGATCCAATGCCAGAACCCGGCCGCCTGGGAGGATTCGCGATAGAAAGGCGGCCGCGGTCCCGCCGCCGCCCAGGGTGGCGTCGACCACGTGGTCGCCCGGCCTGGGAGCCAGGTGCTCCAGCAGCTCCGCCAGCATCACGGGCTCGTGGACGCGTGCCGGTGCGGCTCGCCACTGAGCTCCCGGCCGCCGGATCTGACGGGGCTTGGACATCACCCCCAGCATGACGCTCACGCGTCCACCGCCGAGGGCTGGCCGACCGACGTTGCCTGCCCCATGGCCTCGGCGGCACGAGCGCGAATCCGCTCCCAAGAGCCGGGCTCGACTCGCTTGGAACGCTCTGTGAAGCGCTCCTCGGAGTAGATCTCGACGGCCTGGTTCATGCCCACAAAGACGACATTGCGGGAGAGCTCGGCGTGATCCCGAAGCTGGGCCGCAAGCAGAAGGCGGCCCTGGGCGTCCCAGTTGATCTGCTGCGAGGAGGAGAAGAAGTGGAAGAGGTAGTCGCGATAGTCGGCGTCCGCAACGTCTGAGTAGGCTCGCTCGCCGGCCAGCCGCTCCCAGTGGGCGGGCGGGTACATCACCAGCGCGTACCCGGGACCCTTGGTGACCACGCCCCCGAGCAGGGCGTCACGGAACTTGGCCGGGACGGCGACCCGGCCCTTGTCATCGAGCGCATGCAGGTAGGAACCGTAGAAGGCCACCGTCGCCCCTCAGATCCCGAACCCATCGCCCGACCGCTCCATGAGGTTATTCACCACTTCTCCCCACCATTAACAGGATGGAGGGACTGTATCAGTTCACAGGCTCTGGGTCAACCACCCTGGCCAGATTGCTACTCTGAGATTGACACCAATTCGGTGGGGTCTGGCACCCACTACATCCCTGTTCATGCCACAGGATGGTGGGC
>JAJZJU010000158.1 GCA_021809895.1 bacterium | reverse complement strand
CCTCCTCCACCAGGGCCAGATGGTAGAGGAGGCCGCCCATGGTCAGGGTTGAGCTCGGCAGGCGCTGGCCCATCGCGCTCCGATCCAGCCCCGCCGCTTTGGCCAGCATCGTCTGCCGCTGGAGGTCCAGAAACATCTCCAGCAACTCCAGCTCCTCGCCCTGCGGCTCCGGCTCGGATCGGCCGACCAGAGCCAGAAATGCCAGCACTCGTTGGAGGAGGAGTCGGGCCGCCACCGGCTCGTAGGCGGAAAGACTGCTGTCAGTGAAGAGGTGCTGGTCCCCCGGATAGAGGAAGAGCTCGGCGCCGTGGACCTTGGCGACGAGTTCACGGGCGGCTTGCAGATCGCCCTCATCAGCGAAGTAGGGGTCCTGCTCCATGGCATGAATCTGGAGCTGAACCCCGGGTGGCCAGACTCCATCGCCGAACTCCGCAGCTGGCAGGCATCCGTGGAAAAGGAGCGCTCCGCTCGCCCCTGGTCTGGTCTGGGCCAACATCTGCGCCGGCATGACGCCAAGCGAGAAGCCGGCATAGACCAGCTTGTCGGGGAGCCCTTGGACCGCCTGCCGGCCGCGCTCGAGGATGGTGTCGAACCCGATCTCCCGGGCATAGGCGACGCCCTCGGCAACCGTCGGGAACGTGTGCCCCTCGTACAGGTCGGGCACGGTCACGCGATGGCCCTCTGCGCGCAGCTCGTCGGCGAACTGACGTACCCCCGCGGTGAGACCCTGGGCGTGGTGGAACAAGATCACGTCAGTCATGGCTACTCCCCTGCTTTGGATGGTGCATTCCGTCGACTGTAGGGCCCTATGCGGACGCCCCGTGTCCGCATAGGGCCGAAGATGGCCTCATGCCGGACGCCGCACTCCGCCTGCTCCGCCTGCTCGGTCTCCTCCAGAGCCGACCGGGAAGTTCCGGTCGGGAACTGGCCGGGGACCTGGGCGTCACAGAGCGGACCTTGCGCCGCGACGTGGAGCGGCTCCGCGGCGTGGGATACGCCATCACGGCTGCACCGGGTGCGGGCGGTGGAGGGTACCGCTTGGAGAGCCGCGCGTCGCTGCCGTCATTCCCCCTCGACGACGCCGAGGCCATGGCGGTCGCGGTCGCTCTGGGGGTTCCGGCCAGAACAGGTGTGGCACGCAGCGAGGTGGCGGACGCTTCCTCGATGGCCAAGCTGGACAGACTGCTCCCAGCGCACCTGCAGCGCCGGGTGACGACCTTGCGGGCTACCACCCTCTCCCTCGACCGTTCTCGACCAACGGTCCCCACTGAGCGCCTGGTGGCCCTGGCGGAGTGCTGCCACGTCCGCGAGAGTGTGCAGTTCCGTTACCGGAGCAGCGACGGTCAAGTCGGCCGGCGCCGGGCAGAGCCTTACCGCCTGGTGGCGACTGATCTGAATTGGTACCTGGTCGCCTTTGATCTGGAACGGTCGGACTGGCGCACCTTCCGCGTCGACCGCATGAGTGAGCTGGAGCGAACCGGCCACACCTTCATTGCACGGGAGCTGGCCGACCCCGCCAGCCTCGTGGCCCAGGCGGTGGCCGTCGCTCCCTACCGCTACCGGGTGGTGGTTGAGCTGGCCGCCCCCGCCGACGAGGTGTCAAGGTTTGTCCCATCAAGCACCTCCATGGTGGAGGCGGCAGGAACACAGAGCCGGCTCACCTTCGGTGCGAATCGGTTGGATTGGGCGGCGGCCTTTCTGATCGGCCTCGGGCTTCCCTTCGTGGTCCTGGAGCCGTCGGAACTGCGGGATCACCTGCTGGCCCTGGGCCGGCGGCTGATCACCGCCAACCTTGGGAAGTGATCGCCGCCAGCGAAACTGCGGCGGCGGACCGCAAGAAGGAGCACGGGCACCACCCAGAGATGCCGGTGCGGCATCGCGCCCAGGCGCTTCCGGTGGGCCAGAGAGCGTTCCGGGGCGCACCAGCCACCGATCTGAGCTCTGCCTCAGCGCAGCGGCTGTGGGTCCAGGAGAGTGCTGATGTACCAGCGACCGCCTATTCGCACGCTCTCAAGCGCAGAGGGAAGCCCGAGTGGCTGGTGCTGTATGAGCTGGCAGGTGTAGGACCGATTGGTCTGCCTGCGGTAGCAGACTTCCACCGTGATTGCCACGGTCATCGAGCCGCCTTCACCAATCGCACTCTCCACCACCGGCGACACCAGCAGCACGTGGTCGGCCCGCAGCGCCTGCAGCTCCCGGACCGCGTATCGGCGCTGCGACGGGGCGAGATAGCTCTGCAGGCTGACCAGGTTTCCTGATCGAAGCGCGTCGATATACCCCACTGCGGCGGCGCTGGGACTCAGATGCGAGGGTCGGGGTTGGGGATGGCTCGTCACCAGCTTCAGCAGCACGAGGATCAGCAGGATCCCCGCCGCCAGCCCGGTCACGCGCCAGTTGGCGCCACGCCTGGGTGGGCTGAGCACCGGAGTGGCCTGCTGGTCCACCCCCTGATCCTGGCTCAACCGTCACCTCCTAGCCCGCCTAAGTCAGCTGGCCCGCCGGCAGCGCGCAGATGGGCCTGCCCGATTGTCCATCAACCGGGCAGGCCCATCTGCGGCTCAGACCGCCTTTCCCCACCGTTCCCCGAGGAAAGGATCGAAACCAAACCGCCCCATGCCGCGTTGGTAGGGTTGGGCACGGCGCGAGTAGTGCGCCTCCCCCGCCTGGCCGGGCCCTGGGCAACCAGTG
>JAJZJU010000157.1 GCA_021809895.1 bacterium | reverse complement strand
AACAGGCCGGGATCAGCCTGGTGGATGTCAGCTGGCACCCCGGCCGGCGGGCGGCAGTGCTGCGCCTGACCGTGGATCGGGCGGGTGGCGTGACCCTGGATGACTGCGGCAGGGCCAGCGACCTGGCCTCCGAGGTCCTGGACCGGTATGAGGCGCTCACCCCCGGTCCCTACAACCTGGAGGTGTCCTCACCCGGGGCGGAGCGGCAGCTCAGGGAAGAGGCGGACTACCAGGCGGCCATCGGCCACCGGATCCGGGTCCACCTTGATATGGGCGACCAAGAGCAGGTGGTGGAGGGGCGTTTGGTCGCCATCTCCTCCTCGGAGCTCGGCCTGGAGGCGCGCCGAAGCCGCAGCGGGAGGTTGGTCCCGCTCACGGTGGATCGGACTCTGATCCGGCGTGCCCAGGTGGTGGTCGACCTGTGACAGCCAGAAGGGCAGTCCCGGTGCCCGAGGCCTCCCTGGGCGACTCCCTGCGCCTGATAGAGGCGGAATCAGAGCTGTCACAGGAGGCGTTGCTGGAGGTGGTTGCCGCCGCCGTGCGCCAGGCCTGGTTGGAGGAGCGAGGTTCGGAACCGCTGGTCAGGGCCACCCTGGAGCAGCCGGCCGGGAACATCCTCATCGACTTCTTGGACATGGCCGAGTCTACGCAGGAGCCTGCGGGTGAGCCGGCCCAGGGCGACTGCCTGTCCCTCAGCCATCAGCCCTCAGCCACCGGTCCGCAGCCGCTGGCCGATCTCCCCCCCGGGGTCCTGCGACGCGCCCTGCGCCTGGCCCGGGCACGACTTTCCCGGTTGGTGCGGGAGACTCGCGAACGCAAGCTGACCGGTGAGGCCGAGGAGCACCGTGGGCAGCTGGTCGACTCCATCGTGGAGCGGGTGCAGGACCAGACCTGGTTCCTGCGGGCCGGTGATCTCCAGGCGGTCCTGGCTCTGGTGGAGCAGATCCCAGGGGAGCGTCTGCGCCGCGGCCAGCACCTCAAGGTGGTTTTGATGGAATCCCGCCGGGCCGGGGGTGGGGAGTACCTGCAGGTGCGCGCCAGCAGGACCAGCCCGCTGCTTCTCCGGCGCTTGCTGGAAGCCGAGGTGCCGGAGCTGACCGAGGGCACCCTGGCCGTGCGCGCGGTGGCTCGAGAGCCGGGAGAGCGGGCCAAGGTGGCGGTGGAGTCTCTCCGTCCCGAGATCGACGCCAAGGGTGCCTGCATCGGGCTGCGCGGGGTCCGGATCCGCAACGTGGTGGCGCAGCTGGGGGGGGAGAAGGTGGACGTCCTGGAGTGGGCCTCAGACCCAGCGGAGTACGTGGCCCGGGCGCTGGCGCCGGCGCCGGTGCTGGCGGTCAAGATCGACGAGGAGTCACATCGGGCCACGGTCACGGTGGCTCCGGATGTGCTCTCCCTGGCCATCGGCAAGGAGGGGCAGAACGCCCGCCTGGCGGCCCGGCTCACGGGCTGGCGGATAGACATCCACGCGCATGAGGGATCCGCCATGCCTGCCGGTGCCAGAGAGTTGGGCCAACCCGCCTGAGCGAGCCGGTCAGAACCTGCGTGGGCTGCCGCCGCCGCCGGCCGCAGGCGGAGCTGCTGCGCTTTCATCTCGCCGGCGACCGACTGGAGGTGGACGGCAGCGGCCATCACTCGCCCGGACGCGGCGCCTACCTGTGTGCCAAGATGGAATGCTGGAGGGCCGCTGTCAAGCGGCAAGGGTTCCAACGGGGACTGCGCTCCAACCTCGCCGGCCTCGATCAGGGCGGCCTGGGCGATGCTCTGGCGGGTATCATTGCCAATTCAGCCCTGGTGAGCGCGGGGGAAGAGAAGGAGGAACCCAGATAGCCAAGGTCAAGCAGGTCGAGCTGCCTCAGAATCTGACGGTCAAGTCCTTCGCCGATGCTCTGGGGGTTTCCCCGGCTGAGGTCTCCAAGATCCTTCTCCAGCACCGCATCCTGGCCACCATCAACCAGTCGCTGGACCTGGGCACCGCCAGGCTGGTGGCCGAGCAGCTGGAGGTTGACATCGCCGCGCCCGAGGAGGCGCCCCAGGCAGCGGTGGAGCGCTTCTCGGATCGTGAGCAGTTCAAGCAGGACTCGGCCTCGGGGCAGCTGCGTCCGCGACCGCCGGTGGTGACCGTGCTGGGTCACGTGGACCATGGCAAGACCAGCCTGCTGGATGCCATCCGCGAGACGGATGTGGCAGCCGGGGAGGCGGGAGGGATCACCCAGAGCATCGGGGCCTCGGTGGTGAGACGAGAGGGACGCGAGATCACCTTCATCGACACCCCCGGCCACGAGGCCTTCACCGCCATGCGCGCCCGGGGGGCGAACATCACCGACCTGGCGGTGCTGGTGGTGGCGGCCAACGACGGAGTCATGCCCCAGACCGCAGAGGCGATCCAGCACGTGCAGAACGCGGGAGTGCCGATCCTGGTCGCCATCAACAAGATCGACCTGGAAGACGCCAACCCGGACCGGGTCAAGCAGCAGCTGGCGGAGCGCGGAGTGGTGGTCGAGGACTTCGGTGGTGAGGTGGTCTGCGTGCCGGTCTCGGCGAAGACGGGCCAGGGGCTGGACCACCTGCTTGAGATGATCCTGCTGGTGACCGATCTGCACGAGCCGCGGGCGAACCCGGACCGGCCAGCGGAGGCGACCATCATCGACTCCCAGATGGACAAGGGGCGGGGTCCGGTGGCCTCCGTGCTGGTCCA
>JAJZJU010000059.1 GCA_021809895.1 bacterium | reverse complement strand
GGTACCGGGTGTGAGGACCAGTCCAAGCCCCGAAGGCGCAAGGGCAGCCACACCAGTGGCGCAAGACCCGAAACGGCGACGGCAACCTTGGCAGCGTCCAGGTCGGGAAAGACCGCTCGTCCCGACCGGGTGTTACTTATGGGCACTCAGGAGGAACGGTCTCACCTGCCGCGGGAGTCGGCGCTACGAAGACTCGCAGGTCATAGGACCCGAGCGGGTCGCCACCTTCCAGGATGACCGCCTGGGAAAGGTTGAGCATCAACCCGGTTTCGAAGAAGTCGACGAAGACGTCACGTTCGGGTGGGAAGGAGTAGCGGGCGACCGCAGCGGCCCCCGCCCGGCGAAGGCGCTGCAGTTCACGGTCGGACCTCGGTGCTGACTCTTTGGTTCGAGACCCCGAAATGGGAATGCAGCGGGCGACCAGCACCGGCTCATCGGATCTGGCAAGGACGGCCTCGATCAGGGCGGTCTTGCCAGCTTCGGGAGGACCGGCCACATGGATGAGGGAGGGTTCGGTCATGGGCGCAGCCCGTGCACGAGCCATACCCAACACAGCCAGCGCGCCTCTAAAGGCGACACCTTCCATCCCAAGCGGCGCACCCGTCTGAGCTCCCAACTGTCGTGTGTCCATTTGGCGCGGGCCGCCACCTGATCCCTCCCTTGGATTGTTCGACTGACTGCCACCCACAACCAGGTCGCTCGCCCAAGATAATCTGAGCGGCCGCGCTGTGCACAGCCAGTCCCGCACCAAAGTGGCAACTGAGGTCCGAGCGCCGTCCCCGCTCCGGACACGCCACCGTCGTCAGGTGCTGGACGGGCGGATTGCTGGCGGCTACCCAGCCCTCGACCAGTTGCCCACAAACTCCGCCAGGGCTTGGCTCTGGGACAGCCGGCTCGGTTCGTGGACGTACATCATGTGGCCGGCCGGGTAGTAGTGGGTGGTGACCTGCCCGCGCTGCGCTGCGGGAATGTCCAGGTGGGCGAACGCGTACTCGGCCGCGAAGTACGGAGTTGCGCCATCGTAGTAGCCGCAGGCGAGGTAGACGCCAAGGTGCGGATTGTGGCGCATGGCCTCGCCGAGCCAGGAGGTGACCGACACGTGCCGGCCCTCGAACTGGGCGTAGCTCCACGGCTGCACCCGATCGGTGAGCACCTCGTAGGGCAGGTCGGAGCGGTAGTTGAGCTCGCTGTGAAGGTAGTGATTGAGTCCGGCCGCATACGGCCCCGCGATCGCCACCTGGCTGGGGTCGAAGGTGGGGCGCTCACCGCCATCGTCAGGGTCTGAGCCGAGGAAGCGGCCGTCCAGCCGCCCGACCACCTGGTGGCGACCGCGCAGCAGCTCTCGGAAGAAGCGCTGGTGCTCGATCCGCAGGTTGACCCGGTCGATGTAGTCCTCGCCCAGGCCGGTGAGGAGCGCCAGACGGTGAACCATCTCCGCTCGCTCCTCGTCCGGGAGCCGCGAGCCCTGGGCCAGGGCGTAAGGGTACTCGCGCGCTGCCAAGGCCTCCGCCTCGGCGAGCACGTCCTCAAGGGCCCGCTCTTGGTGCAGTCCGTGGTAGTGGGCTATCGCCGCATAGGTGGGCAGGTAGAGCGTGGCGGGAAGGTCGTTGCCCTCAGTGAAGCGGATCGTCCCCATGTCGATGACGGACGAGATCAGGATGATCCCGTTCAGAAAAAACCCGAAGCGTTCCTGCAGGTGATTGGCCAGCGCGCTGGCGCGAAGCGTCCCGTAGGACTCACCGGCCAGGAATTTGGGGGATACCCAGCGCCCGTTTCTGGTGGTCCAGAGCCGGATCAGCTCACCCACCGACTCCAGGTCGCGCTGGAAGCCGTGGTATTCGCCCGGGGTGCCACCTGCAACAACCCTCGAGTATCCGGTTGAGACAGGATCGATGAAGACCAGGTCTGAGACATCCAGCAGCGTCTCCTGGTTGTCGGTCAGGCCGTAGGGCGGCGGCAGCAACGCCCCGGCGTCGCCCATGACCACTCTGCGGGGGCCGAGCAGGCCCATGTGGAGCCAGACGCTGGAGGATCCGGGCCCACCGTTGAATGCGAAGGTTACCGGTCGCGTGCTGGGGTCGGCGCCATCCTTGGTGTAGGCGCAGATGGACATCTCGGCCTTGGGCCGAAGTCCCTTGAACTGGCCCTTCTTGAGCACCTCCTCCTGCAGCACGACCCGGCCTGCGACTGCGGTGTACCTGATCTCCTTCCCACCGATCGTGATGGCGTGCTTCGATTCGACTAGGTCGTCGACCGGAACCGGCGGCTGTGAGCCCGTGCTCGAGGAGGTGGCGTGGGATCCCCTGCTGTCAGTGCTCATTCTTTACTCCAAGTGATCGGCCCAAGCTGCTTCGGCTTGATGCGCGTCGGCGCGGCCGACCGAAGCTTCCCACTTCTTCATCCCAGGATAGGGGCAGCCGCCGAGATGACCTTCGGTCTGGGCGCGGGCTCTGGTTCAGTTCGGGTCGGCAATGGACTCGTCCAGGAGCGAAAGCAACTCATCGACCCCTGGAGAGTCGATGATCAACGGCGGAGCGACCAGGACGTGGTCGCCCTCGACTCCTTCTGGCCCGCCTGAGCCAGGGTAGACGATGAGTCCCCGATCGAAGGCTTGGTCGGCCAGCCGGGATGCTCTCGCACCCGGTTCGGGGCCCGGCTCCAGGACCAGCCCCTGCATCAAGCCCAGTCCGCGAACAGCCTGGATGAAGCCATGCCGCAGGCGCAGCGCCTCCAGTCCGTCGCGCAGCAAAGAGCCCATCCGTGCCGCATTCGCGACCAGGTCCTCCTCCTCAAGGAGGGCCAACGCCTTGGCTCCAGCGGCGCAGGAAACTGGATGGCCGCCGTAGGTGAATCCGTGGGCGAATCGGCCACTCCCGCCGGCGACCGCGCCGTACACCCGGTCGTTGGCGACCACCGCTCCCAGGGGCGCGTATCCGCCCGAGATCCCCTTTGCACAGGTGATCATGTCGGGAGCCGTGCTGAAGTGGGACATGCCGAGAATCTCTCCGGTCCTGCCAAATCCGGTCATGACTTCGTCGGCTATCAGAAGGACGCCAAATTCATCAGCTATCGTCCTCACCCCCGCGATGTAGCCGCGGTGCGGCACCAGGCCCGAGCTGGCGGACCCTCCGACCGGCTCCAGCAGGATGGCGGCAACCGAAAACGGGTCGACCTGCTCCATGGTCGCACGCAGTGAGGCCAGGCAGGGGCACTCTCTTGCCGACGTTGGTCCAGGGCACTCTTCCCTTGGCGGGTCGAAGTGGGCGAAGGCAGGGCTCAGCAGGGGCAGGTATGGACACCTCCTGGCGATGTGACCCGAGGCCGCCAGGGCCCCCAGGGAGTTGCCGTGATAGGAAGCCCAGCGGGCGAGGATCCGGAAGCGCCCGGGGTCTCCGTGCTCGAGGTGGTACTGGCGCGCCAGCTTGATCGCCGTCTCGGTCGCCTCGGACCCGCCCGAGACCGGGTAGGTGTGGGCAAGGCCGTAGGGGAGCATGGCAGCGATCCTGGCCGCGAGCTCCTCCTGGGCGGCCGAGGTGAACCGGGCGGTGTGGGCGAAGGCCACTCTTTCCGCCTGCTCCGCCATCGCCTGAGCGATCTCGCGCCGCCCATGCCCCAGGTTGGCGACCAAGGCCCCTGAGGAACCGTCCAGGTAGCGCTTGCCGTTTTGGTCGAACAGGTAGATGCCCTGGCCGTGGGAGATCTGGGGGTAGGAGTGGGCGGGCGATCGGTAGAAGACCTGGGTCACAGCTGCACTCCTATGAGCGCCTGGTAGGTGGAGACCTCGGAGGTGGTGGGAGCAGGAATCTCGGTCAGGTGACTGGCGATATTGAGCGGGAATCCGGTGTTCTCCTCAACCTCGGCAACCGAGACCCCACTGTGGACTGCCACCAGGCGCATCCTTCCATCCTGGTCGAAGTCGAGCAGGCCCAGGTCGGTGACCACGTGGCTGGGACCACCCGGACGTCTTTTCCCGGGCTCATGTCCGGGCGAGGTGATGAAGTCCACCCGGGCCGGGAAGCGCTGCCGCTCATGGGGCATCAAGACCACCGTGCGCCGGTTGAAGCTGGCGATGTCGGCAGCTCCGCCTGAGCCGGCCAGGCGCGTCCGAGGCGATGCATAGTCGCCGATCACTGTGGAGTTCAGGTTTCCCCACTCATCGACCTGGGCACCACCCAAGAAGCCGACGTCTATCCACCCAGTCTGGAGGTACTGGGAGAAGAGCTCGGACATCGGCAAAACGCACAGCGAGGTGCGCACGAGGTCCGGGTCTCCGATGGAGAGGGGCAGCTGGGGAGGACTCGCGTCGATGATGCCTGACTCGTACACCAGCACCAGGTTGGGTGCGTGGAGCCGCTTGGCCAGGTTGGCTGCCAGGTTGGGCAGGCCGACTCCGACAAGAACCCTCTCGTGGTCCTTGAGCAGCCGGGCTCCCACGACCGCCATCTCCAGCCGGCGGCGCTCACTCATTGGAGGCGGCCCGGCGCAGCCCGGACAGCCGCTCGGGGGACCAGAGCCCCAGGTAGCCCCCGCGATCCGGCACATCCCTCACCCAGCGTTGCAGCCACGCCTGGGTGGCCGCTTCGTCTCGCGACAGCTGATCCCACTCGTTGTAGAAAGCCTGGTCGCGGTCGTACACCCCCTGCACGTAGGCGGGGTGCGCTCCCCACGGTTCCAGGGAGATGCTGGTTACCCGAAAGCCCGGAAGCAGGAGGTGGTCCCGGTGCTCCCGCAACTGCTGGGCGGGTCGGATCTCCTCCACCGAGACCAGGACCTTGTCCGCCGCCAGAGCGGCCTCGCGCACCTCACCCAGGAGCCCCCAGGCGTACACGTTGCCCTCGGGGTCCGCGCAGTGAGCGTGCAGGAGGGTGACATCCGGCCTCAGGGGAGGCACCACCGCCACCTGCTCGGGGCCATATGGGCTGGCGACCATGGGCCGGGATCGCTGTCGGGTGAGGTCGTTCTCGAGGGTGCGCAGTGGCCAGAACGGCAGCCCGGCCGCTCCCGCCTGGAGCCTGGCGATTAGCTCGAAGTGGCTGTACTCATCCAACTCGATCCGGTGAGTCTCGACGGCCCGGCGAAACGCGTGCAGCAACCCCACCCCGGGGTTGCCGGCGTAGCTGAAGACAACCCGGTCGGCCACCTCGGCAGCGATCATCTGGTCATAGATGATGTCTGGCGTGGCGCGGCAGAGGGTGAGGTGCTGGCGCCCCTGACGGATGATCTCGTGGCCGAACGCAAATGGAATGAGATGGGTGAAGCCGGCCAGGTACAGGGTCTGGCCGTCATGCACATGCCGGCGGACCGCATCTTGGATCGGCAGGATCTCCACCGCTCAGATGCTCCTCGGAAACCGCACCTTCTGGGTGATCGCCTGAGCTTGCAGAAAGAAGCCCAGGTAGTCGGGCGATCCCACCTTGGGCCCGGTTCCAGAGAGTTTGTAGCCCCCGAAGGGGTGGACCCCAGCCATCGCCCCGGTGGAGCTGCGGTTGAGGTAGAGGTTGCCAACCAGGAAGTGCTGGCGGATGTAGTCCAGCTCCATGGGATCCTGGGTGAAGGCGGCCCCGGTGAGGGCGTACTCGACTGAGTTGCCCATCTCAACCGCATGCTCTAGCGAACGAGCCCGCAGGATTGCCAGAAACGGTCCGAAGATCTCCTCCTGGGCGATTGGGGCACTGGCTGGGACCTCGTCGACCACTGTTGGTCCGACGAAGTGGCCGGGAGAGCGCGGCTCTCCTATCCGCACCACTCGGCCCCAATCGGCCGCCTGCTTGATGTAGCCATTTACCTTGTTCAGCGCCGCCTGGTTGATCAAGGGACCGTAGGCGTGGTTCTCGGCGGCATGGCCCAGATCCGCGCTGACGCGCTCGATCTCCGCGAGCAGGTCCTCCAAGAAGCGGTCGTGCACCTCGTCCAGGAGCACCAGCCTCGAGGTGGCGGAGCACTTCTGACCCTGATACCCGATCACCGAGGAGACAACCTCGCGCACCGCCCAGGGGATGTCGGCGGCCGCGGTCACGATGGTGGCGTTCTTGCCTCCCATCTCGGTCATGAGGCGCTTGAGTTGACGTTGCTTTGGCACCAGCCCGGCAGCTCGCTGGTGGATCTCGGTGCCGACCTTGCGCGAGCCCACGAAGGCCACGAACTGGACATCAGGGTCGCGCACCAGGGCGTCGCCAACCTCGGGGCCCAGGCCGGGCAGAAGGTTGAGCACACCATGAGGTAGCCCCGCCTCTTCGAACACAGAGAACAGTTGCTGGGCGATCACGGAAGCCTCCTCGGCTGGCTTGAGCACCACGGTGTTGCCGGCGGCGACTGCCGCCACAGCCATGCCCAGGGGCAGAGTCGTCGGGAAGTTCCATGGCGAGATCACGACTCCCACCCCGAGGGGGAGGTAGCGGTATTGGTTGATCTCGCTCTGGAGTGGCGGGATCTCGCGACCAGAATCCCACAGCAGCAGCTGCCGGGCGTTCCACTCAAAGTGATCGATGGCCTCGGCGATCTCCCCGTCCGCCTGCGTCCAGTTCTTGCCCACCTCGTAGGCGACCCAGCCCAACATCTCGCGGCGGCGCTGGCGGAGGATATCTCCGGCCCGCAGCAGCAGAGCCGCCCGCTCCCATGGGCTGACGTGAGCCCATGGGGCAAAGGCTCGGGTGGCCGCCTCAACCGCCAGGCGGGCCTGGTCGCGACTGGCCATGTGGACTCGCCCGACAACGGTCGCCGGGTCGGCTGGATCCCGAGACTCGAAGACCTCATGACAGGTCACGGCTTGGCCGCCGATTCGAAGCGGATATTCCGCCCCCAGGCGCCCTCGCACCTCGGCTATCGCCGCTGCGGTGCGGGCCCGCTCCTCGGGCAGGTTGAAGTCGAGGAAGGCTTCGTTCCGAAATGGCTCAAGCCCCACGGCCGGGCTCCCGCGCCGGGTTTGCCCCAGCCGTCAATTCGCGCGCTGGTCGACAGTCGGGCGTCGCGCCCCGGGGGCTCATCCGCGCGCCACCGCCGCCGGCGAGCATACCTCGCGGACCACCTCCATCAATCGGTCCAGGGCGGAGCTCCACAGTTCGGTCCCGATGTTGAGCGGTGGCATGAGCCGGATCACCTCATGGCGCAGCCCGGCTGTGTGCAGCACCATCCCCGCCCGCAGCGATTCGACCACCACCTCATGGGCGAGCTGGCCGGCCCGCTCGCCTTGAAATTCCACCGCCACCATGAGTCCACGCCCCCTCACCTCCAGCACCTCGGGCAGGTCCAGCAGGGGGGCGAGGTGTTGGATGGCGGCTGATCCCAACCGGCCGGCGGCATCGGTCAGGTGCTCCTCCCTGATCACCTCCAGAGTTGCCAGCCCGGCCGCGCATGAGAGCGCGTTGCCCCCGAAGGTGGTGCCGTGCGCCCCCTCCGGCCAGAGATCGGAGAGTGAGGCGGGGGCGGCCAGAGCCGACAGCGGCAGGCCGCCGCCAAGCGCCTTGCCCATGATCACCAGGTCAGGCGCGGCCATCGAATGCTGGTAGGCGAACATGCGTCCGGTCCGTCCCATCCCAGACTGCACCTCATCGGCTGCGAGCAGTATCCCGTGGCGCCGGCACAACCGATGCAGCCAACCAAGGAAGTCGTCGGGCGGAATCACGTAGCCGCCCTCACCCTGGATCGGCTCGACCACCATCAGGGCAACTCGGTCCGGGCTCACCTCTGTTTCCAGCAGTCTTTCCATCTGCGTCTGGACATGGGCCAGAGCCAGCTCCGCGGAGAGCCCAAGCCTGGTTGGCGCCGGGTAGTCGATGTGGTACACCGACGGCAGCAGCGGCTCGTACCCGGAGCGGTACCGGGCGGCCGAGGCGGTGAGGCTGAGAGCCCCCAGCGTCCGCCCGTGGAAGGAGCCACGAAACGCGATCACTCCGGGACGCCCGGTCACGAAGCGAGCCAGCTTGATCGCGGCCTCCACCGCCTCGGTCCCGGAGTTCCCGAAGAAGATGCGGTAGTCGGCGGGCAGCTCCTGGCAGAGTGCCTCCGCATAGTCGACCAGCGCCGCTTGGTACCCGGTGCCGCTGTAGAGGTGCAGATGTCGCTTCAGCTGGCCCTCGATGGCAGCCAGCACGCGGGGATGGGAGTAGCCCACCGCGTTGACGGCAATCCCGGTGGCGAGGTCCAGCAGCTGGCGGCCGTCTGCGGTGTAGAGGTATGGCCCGTCACCACGGACCATCTCCAGCTCCGTCTCCATTGGTTGGACAGCCATGACCGTCGCCCGATGCCGCTCACTGATGCTCATAGTATCTTGCTCCCTCGACCTAGAACCGACGACCGATTGCCGTCAAGCTGGACTTTCGCTTGGAATTTGCTTTGTATGGCCAACCGTACGGAGGCGACAACGTTCTTCCCATCTCGGCTGGGAAGCGTGTCCCGGCAATGTGCCCCATTGACGCCTTCGCTGCTACGGCCAGTGTTGCTTCCCAACTGAGGGTTCTCACAGCGAAGCGGCTACGCCGCCAGCGCCGGAGAAGAAGCGGGCAGGGTTCCCCACGAGCATTTGATCGATGCTCGCCTCGCTGAACCCCCGCTGCCGTAGCTTCGGCAGCACATCAGTCAGGACGTGGTCGTATCCTGGGCCTCCGCGGCTCCGCCGTTGCATTTTGGTGCACACGTCTTGGGACAGAAGCAGCTGGCCGATGTGGCCGCTGTCAGCCAGCCGCTGAATGGCCTCGAGGCGCTCCTCGTCCAGCGGTTCTCGCGCTTGCGAGTCTTTGAACTGGCACTCGGAGCCCCAGGTGTCGAACTCAATGAAAGCACCCCTGGCCGCGAGACTCTTGTGGTAAGTGAAGTCCAAGGTCTCGTCTAGATGGCTCAGGGCAACTCTCGAGAGATCTGCGCCAGCCGCCTCCAAAATGTCAAGGACCCGGCCGCCCTCCGTAGCGAAGAGGGTGAGGTGGACGTTGATCCCTACCCCGGTCTCCGCCTGAACCGTGGCTGCGGCACGGAGAACCTTGACCTCATCGGGGTGGATTGGGGAGCTGGTGCCTAGTTCCCCAATCACGCCGGCGCGCACAGCTGTGTGACCGAACCCAACGAGTAGGTCTCGCCGCATAGCGTCTGCGATTGCTTCTTCTTCAGCGCCAGCCAACCAGGCTGGGTGAGCTGACTTCACGTAGAACCCGGTGCCAGCGATGATATTGACACCTGACGCCAGTGAGAGGCTGCGCAGTTCATTTGGGTATGGTCCTATGTCGCGTGAGGAAAGGTCGGCCATACTTTGACCCCCAACGGCCCGGAATGTGAGCAGGTCCTGGAGGGCCTCGTCCGGATCGTCGAGCCGCACGTTGTCGCGCGAGTGATAGGGATCAAGGGCCAAGGTCTGGTACAGGTCTCTGGTCACTGGAGCGTCAACCAACCATGACCGCGCGGCGTCCTTCGGTGGGCGCCACAGGCACCCACCGTCCATAAGCAGGTGCTCGTGGGCAAGCGTCACTCCCAGGTTACCCACGTCCAGCGGACCCGCGACGCACATTACCTCTGGCACGGACTCTGGGCTCGCCGAGAGGGTACCGATATGGGCCGCAGGTGGCGGGCCTGTTCCGTACTCAATTCAGCGAGCAACGACGTAATCCTGCGGATAAATTTCGGTGAACACTCCCTGGGGGAGAAGGCCTGACAGGCTCTTCTTATAAACAGTCAGTTGGTAGGGTAGATTGGGGAGCATACCGAAGATGGCCTGTCGCACAGAGTAGTCCTCGTAGCGGTACATCGCCTGCTCCTCCGCCAATTGGCTGGTGGCTGTATGGGTTGCGGCGATGTCGGCCGACAGTGTCGCTGAGGTGAAGTCCCCCGCGTTGGCACCGCCGTTGGAGAACATCACGCCTCCGGTTGGGAGTCCGCCAAGCCATGTCCACCCATCGGTCGGATACCAGTCGACCATCTGCCAGTTGCCACAAGGGTTGGTCGGAGAGCAATTCCCGAAAGCAACTCCGATTGCCTGGGCTACGGGAGCTCCTTTCAGCTGTAGAGTGATGCCTGCCTTGGAGGAAAGCGACGACTGCAGAGCTTCCATCTCGTTGGTCAGCGCGGACGACCCGCTGGCGTACAGCATATTGAAAGTAGCCGCTTGACCCAAATGCACCCCGGCGCCGCAGTCGCCGGCGCCATTCCCGGGCCGCAGGCATACCGAGGTGCCACCCGGACGCACGGCCCATCCGTGGGCCTTCAGAAGGCTAACGGCTCGAGCGGGGTCGTACGGGTACACCTGCTGTCCAGCCTCAAGCGGGCTCACGAAGGGATCGTGGGGAGGGTACGTCGGCACCAACCCGTTCTCAATTTTTCCCTCTCCGTGCTGAAATGCCGAAATGTACTGGGGTTGGTCAATTAGCTCTTGCAGCGCTGCCCGAAAGTACTGCTGCTGGAAAATGGAACCCACTGACGGGTTAGTGAAGTTGTAGGCGATAAGGTTCAACCCGAAAACGTACCAGGGCGCATATCTATACCCCTGCCGCCTCGCTAGCGACCCAAGCTGGCCGAGATCCTGGGGAGGAACGTAACCGATGGTGAGCGCTCCTTGGTTCAGAGCGTTGTACTCAGCCGTGTCACTGGTGAACGGAAGCTCCTCAAAGGCGGACACTTGAGGCTTGGGAGTGCCCGAGTACGACTTGTTAGGCAGCATTTTCACAAAGCCGCTGGTCGTGAACTGGCTGAGATGGAATGGGCCGTCTACGACCTGCCAAAGAGGATTGGTGTCGTAGGTTGACGTATCCTCAGATTGGCTATTGAGAAATTGGGCTACTCCCAGAGCACCGCTGGAAGCCGTGCCCGGGTTCTGTGGCACGTAGCAGTCGCCGCAAGGTTGTGTCTTTCCGGTCGGCAGCAGAATCCTAGGCTGTGCCGTCTGATCGTATGCTCCCACTGGTCCACCAGCGGAGAGCCGATCCCACGATTGCACGGGCAGCGGGTAGATCTGAGTCAACTCGTTGTCTAAGAACCAGGTCGGGTTGTAGGAGGCGTTCAGATGCAACACCAGACTGTAGGTACTGGTCTGACGATAGCTGACAACATTCTCGGGAAATTCTGTCGGAACGGCGTCTCCCCATCCGGGTCCGGGTGCGGAACTGCTACCGATGGCTGGGGCTTGAGGGTCGGTTACGGCGCTAAGCAAGTTCAGCCAGAAGACGACGTCCCGTGCCGTGACCGGCTGCCCGTCTGACCAAATCCAGTGCTTGAGAGTAATGGTGACCACGGTGTTGTCCAACGAGAAACGGGGCTGAGCTGCCAGGCTGAGTTGCGGGTTGACTGCCGGTTGCCCGTGATTCCCTAACCAATAGAGGGGGAGGAACATCAAGCTGGAGAACTGGCCCCGGTTGGCATCTGTGAGCTCCGACCCGTTTTGCATTGGGAAAATGTAATTGGGGGTGGCTCCCACCGCCTCGGCGAAAGTCACCGTCCTTCCACCTGGCCTGGCGGGCCGGACGGCTCCACCAGAGCACGCGGTCACGATAAGAGCTGCACCTATACCGATGCAGGCGATCCCCAGGACCGCTCTATCCCTGAATCCTGTCATCGGGCCACCCTCCCATGGTTCCCCCATCTAGCCTGACGAGGGAGTCCGCATAGATCGCATGCCTTGTGTACGCGACGTAGGTATCTCCTGAGATTCTGGATCCTGGATCCAAAAATGTCAATAGGCATCCTCCTAAGCCATTCGCAAAGGGCTCCGACGACCAGCGTCTCCACTGGAGCCGGACCCGGAGCAATCACCGACTCCTAAGACCGTGGGCAATCTCTTGAGGCCGGCACGCATGTACCTTCACCGCCAAGTCGGTGCTCTTAGCGGGTATGCGCTTGCTCGCGGCTCGGTCAGCCAGGCGCCTGGTAGTCTGCCGAGTTGTGAGCGTTGGAGCTGATAAACCTGGACCCAGGTCGTGGGGGCTGGCGCCGTGGCTCCTCGAACCAGGACCCCAGAACACGATCTGCGATGTCCCTGGGATTCGGGTTGGACACCGGACGGTTCGCCACGACAGCCCCTTCATCGCGCGCACCGGCGTCACCGTGGTGGTGCCGAAGGCTGACCTTCCGGAGGAGTGTCTGCCCGCCGCCGGAGTCGTCTTCAACGGCACCGGCGAGATGACGGGCTTCCACCAGGTGAACGAATGGGGGGCGATCGAGACTCCGGTTGCGCTCACCGGGACTGCCGCCGTGCCAACCGTCCTGCAGGGACTCTCCGACTACATGTTCAGCATCTGTCCTGCTCTGGGCGTGAGTCGAGAGCCCTGTCTTGGGGTGGTGGCCGAATGCGACGACATGTGGCTCTCCGACACCCGCCATCCCCCCCTGCAGCCCCAGCACGTGGCCGAGGCGATATCGGACGCTCGCGACGATCAGACAGAGTGGGGTGCGGTGGGGGCGGGCACCGGGATGGTCTCCTTCGGTTTCAAGGGCGGAGTTGGCAGCTCCTCTCGCCGGGTCGAATTCCACGCTGAGTCGTATCACCTGGGTGCCCTGTGCCTGGTCAACTTCGGTCGGCCGGGAGACCTCATCGTCGGTGGCCGTGCCGTCGGACATCTGCCGGGTGAGGTGGTCCGGGACGCGGGGCAAGTGGCTCCGCCCGCTGGCTCTCTGGTGGTGGTCCTTGCCACCGATGCTCCGCTTGGGCACCAGCAGTTGCGGCGAGTAGCCCAGAGGGCCGCCCTGGGAATGGCTCGGGTGGGCAGCCGGGGCAGCCACGGCAGTGGAGACCTGTTCCTGGCCCTGTCAACCGTGGGCTTTCGAGATGACAGAGAGGAGCCCTGGTACCTCCAGCCTGTCCTTCGCAATGACCTCATGGACCATTTCTTCAGCGCCGCCCTGGAGGCGACCGAGGAGGGAATTCTCGACGCTCTCTTTCAGGCGCAGACCGAGCGCGGCTCGCGGGCGCGGACCGTGCTGCGGCTCCCAGAGGAGGAGGTTCGCCGCCGCGTCTCCGCCGACTGACTTTCAAAGGCAGGATTGAGCGTGCAGCGAGGAACCAGCAATGGCCCCTCGCTACGGTGGGGCAGGAGGCCGGCGCTGAGGCCGGTCCCTGCCGCCACCGGTTGGATCCGCTGGGCTGCCGAGCCCAGCGGTGGTCAGCTGAAGGAGTAGTACTGGGGGTAGAGCTCCTCGTACACGCCCTGCGGCAGCAGCCCCTTCAGGTTGCTCTTGTAGACGGTGAGCTGGTAGGGAGTGTTCGGCAGCCAAATCAGGGGCAGCTGGCGCGCCACGAAGTCCTCGTACTTGAACAGCGCCGCAATCTCCGCTGCTGCTGTCGGAGCCACGTGGCTGGCCGCGATGTTGGCCTGATTGGTGGGATTCGAGTAGTCGCCGCCGTTGCTGGACGCTCCCGCCGCCAGGATCTCACCGCCGGTGGGCAGGTAGTCCAGGGAGTAGACCCAGGCCGCACCCCAGTCAGCGATCTGCCAGTTGTTGCAGGGGGTCTTGTAGGTGCAGTTGTTGAGGGTGGTGCCGAAGACATTCGATCCAGTCTCGGTGGAGAGCTGGAGGTTTATCCCAGCCGCCGCCTTCATCTCCGACTGCATCGCCTCCATCTCGTTGGTGAGTGCTGTCGAACCGTTGGCGTAGAGCAGCTTGAGGGTGAGGGGCTCCCCGGCGCTGATGCCGCTGCCGCAGTCGCCGGCAGCCGTGCCCGCATGGGCACAGGTGGTGACTCCCTGGGGCACCACATTCCAGCCGTTGTCACGCAGCAGCTTCACTGCCTTGGCCGGATCGAAGGGATACACCTGTCCCCTCGCCTCGAGTGGACTCTCGTCGGGGTTCTTGGGCGGGTAGCCCGGCACCGGTCCATTGTTGATCGTGCCGAAGCCGCCGTAGAAGTCCTTGATGTACTGGGGCTGGTTGACCAGTGACTGAAAGGCCTGCCGGAAGTACAGCTGTTTGAAGATGCTGCCCACCGAGGTGTTGGTGAAGTTGTAGAGCATGTAGGCATCGGAGAACGAGTACCAGGGGGCGAAGGAATACCCCAGCTTCTTGAGGGCTGCCCGCTGGCCCAGATCCGCCCGCGGGATGTAGCCGATTGTGATGTTGCCGTTGTGGAGGGCGTTGAACTCCGAGGTGTCACTGGTGAAGGGCTCCTCCACCAGCGCCGAGATGGTGGGCTTGGGAGACCCCGAGTAGTTCTTGTTGGGGACCATTTTCAGATAGCCGCTGGTGTTGAACTGGCTGATCTTGAAGGGACCGCAGACCACCTGCCACATCGGATTGGTGGCGTAGGTGGAGAGGTCCTGGGCCTGGGTGTTGATGAACTGGGCGACCCCGAGGGCTCCCGAGGTGGCGGTGCCGGGGTGGACCGGGACATAAGAACCGGCGGGCAGACCGTCAGAAGCCGGCGCTGGCATCCGCTGCTGGGCGGATGAGTCGTAGTTGCCGACCGGTCCCGACAGCGAGAGCCGATCCCACGAGTTCTGGGGGATGGGGTTGATCTGGCTCAGCTCGTTGTAGGTGAACCAGGTCGGGTTGTAGGCGCGGTTGAGCTTGAACTGCACCGAGTAGGTTCCGGTCTGGGTGTAGCTGACCACGTTCTGGGGGAACGCGCCCAGGACCAATGCCCCCCAGCCGGGCCCGGGAGCGCTGCTGCTCCCCAGGCTAGGTGAGGCCGGATCGGTTGCCGCGCTCAGCAGGTTCATCCAGAAGACGATGTCCCGGGCGGTGATCGGCTTGCCGTTGGACCACATCCAGTGCTTCAGGTGCACGGTCACCACGGTGTTGTTGTCCGAGTAAACGGGCAGGGTGGCAAAGCTCAACGACTCGTCCAGGATCGGCTCTCCGTGATCTCCGAACCAGTACAGCGGTGGGTAGAAGGCGTACGAGAAGTCCGACGAGTTGGCGACCGAGTAGTAAGGTCCCGCGGTCATCGGAGAGATGTAGTTGGGAGAGTTCCCGGCCCCCTCGGCGAAGGTGACCACCCCACCCGAAGAGTGCGCGGAGGAGGCGGTTCCCGACGAGCAGGCGGCCAGGAGCAAGGCGGCGGCTGCCACCAGGGCGGTGATCAGCCATCGGCTTCTACTTCGCATATCGGTCATTCCACACCTCTCCAAATCAATTGCCGGGTCCTGGTCGCCGCGCTTGCATGATGGTTGCGGGCTGGCCCTGAGAGCCCGTGGTCGGGTCGCGCCGCTGGGGCCCGGGTGTTGTGCCGTCTCATAGAGACTGGGAGTCGGCAACCACCCAGTGGCTGGTCGCCTTGCGCACGTGGTCGCGAGCCAATTCCTCGGCCCGGTCCGCACGATGCTCGAGGATGGCGGCAAGGATTGCTCGGTGCTCGAGGGCGGACCGGCGCAAGCGCTCGCCGCCAGGCTGGTTGCCCAAGTAGGTGGCCTGGGATGACAACCTGACCACCACCGTGAGCTGGTCGAGCCAGCGATGCTCCAGGCTTTCCATGAGCTCGAGATGGAAGCGGGCGTTGGTGGCGAGGTAGGCCTGCTTGTCGTCCGCGCGGCTGGCGCGGTCCATCTCCGTCAGCATCGCCTCGAACCGACCCTGGTGCTCCGAGCTCAAGCCCCTCTGTGCGCTGAGGCGGGCGACCAGGCCGTCCACCACCTCACGGAGCTCGAGAGCTTCGACGGCAGCCTGTCCTCTCAGGTCCACCACCCGGCTCGCGCCACTGGGAGTCGTCTCCACCAGCCCCTGCGCTTCCAGAAGTCGCAGCGACTCCCGCAGGGGAGTCCGACTTATCCCCAGCCGTCCCGCCAACTCCTCCTGGCGCAGAACCGTGCCGGGCGGCAGCTGACCGTTGAAGATCAGGGTGCGAAGCTGCTCGACGGCCGACTCCGCCAGCCTGGAGGGGCGCTCGATCAGGGTCGGGACGCCGATGGCGGCGAGCTCAGGCGCCCCTGCCGGCAGCGTCATCGGAGGCCGGGAATCGGACGAAGGTTCATTTGGTGGATTCTGGATACAAAAACACTCGGTGTCAAGAGCTTTGTTCCAGGGCCTGGTCAAGGGCCGGGGGAGCGTGATATGGGTAGGCGAGGAGCAAGGGTCACGAGAGCGAAGTCCGCAAGACCACCGGATGGGCTGGAGATCAGCCTTGGTTCAGCTGATCTCCAGCCCATTGACCCGTCGGCTGTCCCCTCTGACCCTCTCGCCAGGAAGGAGGCAGCCGTGGTCAGCCGCCGAACGAGTAGTCCTGTGGATAGACCTCCGCGAAGACCCCCTGGGGCACCAGCCCGCGCAGGTTTGACTTGTAGACC
>JAJZJU010000058.1:8421-16751 GCA_021809895.1 bacterium | reverse complement strand
GCACAACTGGGCGCTGGCACAGGTGAAGGCCGACATGGACGCGAAGCAGGCCGATCCGGAGCACCAGTCGGTGCCCTGGACGCTAGAGGCTCTGCGCCAGCGCTGGAACCAGGTCAAAGGCGAGGTGGCTCCGTGGTGGGCCGAGAACTCGAAGGAGTGCTATGGCTCGGGGATCGCGGATCTGGTGCAGGCGCTGGCGAACTGGTCGATGTCCAAGCAAGGCAAGCGCAAGGGGCGCAAGGTCGGGTTTCCCAAGTTCAAGTCCCGCAATCGCGATCAGCCACGAGTGCGTTTCAGCACCGGGGCGATGCGCCTCGAGCCCGACCGCAGGACCATTGTGGTCCCAGTCATCGGCCCGCTGCGCTCAAAGGAGAACACCCGCCGGGTCGAGCGCCACCTCGCCAAGGGCAACGCCCGGCTGATCTCCATGACTCTTTCCGAGCGCTGGGGACGGCTGTTCGTGGCGGTGAACTATGCGGTGCGGACCAAGGTCGTGAGTCCTTCCAAGGCTCCGGCGCGGCCGGGGTCGAGGGCCGGAGTCGATCTCGGGATTAGAGATCTCGCCACCGTCGCCGACACCCAGGGCGTCATCACGATCTTCCCCAACCCCACGCCCCTGCGAGCCAGCCTGGCGGAGCGGCAAAGGACGGGTACACAGCTTTCCAGGCGCATCCCCGGATCTCGCGGTCATCGGGCGGCGAAAGCCAAGCTCGCCCGTCTCGATCGCAGGTGCGTCAACCTGCGCCTGGAGTCTCACCACCAGTTCACGCGTTGGCTGGTGGAGACTTACAGCGAGGTCGTGGTCGAAGATCTCGATCTCGCCGCCATGAAGAAGAGCATGGGTAGAAGGGCATTCCGTCGCTCGGTCAGCGACACGGCCCTGGGTCAAATCCGACCCATGCTCGCCTACAAGGTCGAGCGAGCCGGGTCGAAGCTCGACTTAGCTGATCGCTGGTTGCCCTCCAGCCAGGTGCACCACGGCTGTGGTTGCCGATTGGTCGCCAAGCACAAGCTCGACAAGATGCTGGTGTGCGCGGTCAGCGGGGAACTGGTCGACAGGGATGTCAACGCGGCCCAAAACCTCCGCGACTGGCCGGATCATGCCAGTTGTGGCTCAGTTGGAGCCACGGCCCCGTTCGTTCCCGGGCCATCTCAGGATGGTACAGGCGACGGCTCGGATGCCGGGTCACTCGGCACCTGGGGAGTGGACCTAAGACCAGCGCTTCGGCGCGGGCGGTTCGCGGTGAGGCCAGAACCGAACCCAGCAATGGGGGAGGAACCCCGCGAGGGGTGCCAGAGCTGTGGGCTAGACTCAAGTTCACTCAACGGCAACGGCTGACTGCGACCTCGTGGACCGCGCAGTGGTCGCAGAGAGGCTGACCCTGGCGGGATGCGTCTTTCCCGATGTCGAGGCCGAAGCGCTACTCCTTGCCGCGGGTGATGACCACCGCCGGCAGGAATACTTCTTGCGCCGCCGAGAGTCCGGTGAACCGATGGCATGGATAACCGGGTTCACCTCCTTTTGTGGCTGCTCTGTGAAGGTCGCCACGGGGGTCTATGTCCCGCGGCCCCATAGTGAGAACCTGGCCATGCGGGCGGCATCCGTCCTCCCTCAACACGGGAGAGCGATCGACCTCGGCACCGGCAATGGGGCCGTGGCGCTGGTCATGCAGAGCCTGCGCCCTGAGGCAAAGGTGATGGGAGTCGAGTGCGATCACGTCGCAGCGGAGTGTGCCCGCAGCAATCAGGTGACGGTGGCGGAGGGGGATCTCTTCGCCCCTGTGCCGCGCAGCTGGTGGGGAGGCGTGGACGTCATCACCGGAGTCCTCCCCTATGTCCCCACCCGAGAGCTGGCCTATCTGCCCCACGATGTGCTGGCCTTCGAACCGAGGAGAGCGCTGGACGGTGGGGACGATGGGTTGGGACTTGTTGGGCGGGCATGCCAAGAAGCCCCGCGCTGGCTTCGTCCCGGGGGCCACCTGCTCATGGAGGTCGGCGGCGATCAGGCCAACCGCGTGCACGCGCTCCTGCAGACTCTGGGCCTTGATCTGGTCGAGCTGCTGAGGGACGAAGACCACGATCTCCGCGGATTGCACGCGGTCCTCGGCACCAGCAGTTGAGCGCACTCAAGCGTGGCCGCTGTTAACCGAAGGTGCGATTCACGCCACCGCCTCCGTCAGAAGGCGACGAAGAGACCACATAGCCAGTCGCGCCTTCGGCCGCCGCAACCGGCTCATGCTCAGACACGGCCGGAACTCCAGCCGATGGTCGAGGACTGGGCCTGCCCAGCACCACCCCCACCAGCATGATCACCCCACCCAGCAGTTGCAGGGGAAGGATCGGCTCTCCCACGATCAACAAGGCGGCCAGCAACGTCAGGAAGGGCTGGAGGTAACTGTAGACGGCGGTCCTGGCCGGGCCCAGCCGCCGGACCCCTGGCAGATACATCCAGGTGGTGATGCCGACGGCTCCCAGGGAACTGTAGGCAAGCAGACCCAGCCACCCCACCGTCGGCTCAGGGCGCTGAGCCACGGCCTCTGCGACGCCGAAGGGTAGGAGCATGGCCGCCCCGAGCAAGTTGATCATGGCAGCCAGCGCGAGCGGGCGGTACCGTCCCAGCAAGCGGGGCAGCAGGAGCAGGTAAACCGCCCAGCTGACAGGATTGCCGAGGGCGACAACCACATCAAGCCAGCTCGACCAAGCCGCGGAACCCGCACCCACCACCAGGAATAGTCCCAGCAGCCCCACCGCCAGCCCAACCCACACGCGGGCCCGGAATCGCTGACGCTGCCGCAGGGCGACCCAGAGGGCAACCAACAGGGGGGTGGTCCCCGAGATCATGGCCACGTTGTCCGCATTGGTCAGCGCCAGTGACCCAGTGAAGCTGGATTGGTTGACCAGGACCCCGCTCAGGGCCAGAGCGGCGACCAGCCACCAGTCATTCCCACGCAGCCGAGGCAGCGGACCATCAAGCCACAGCGCCAGGCCCAAGAGCACCGAGCCTCCGACCAGGTAACGAAGAGCCGAATATGTCAGAGGCCCGGTGTCGTGAAGCGCCAGCTTGACCACGACCACGTTCACGCTCCAGATGGCCGTGGCGCCCAGCACGAGCAGGTCGCCCAGCCCCACCTCGCGGCGAAACTCAGCCATCCGCCACGACGAACTCCTGCTCACACGTTCAAGGTAAGGACCTGGGCCGACCGAAGCTCAGCCAGCGACCTGCCGGTATCGGGGAAACGGGCCCTGTACAGGACCACCCCGATCGTCCCTGGTGGGCAAGGTGGCCAGAAGCCAAGTTGAGCAGCTGCGCTCGGAAAGGGACGCGGAAGCCAGGTGGGACCAATCGGTCCAGGTGCTCAACAGCGGGGATAGGCGCCACGATCTGTGGGTACGAATTCCCGGCGGCCACTCGTTAGTGGGGTCGCCGCGGGACGACCGCGCCTGGAGCGCAGCGGCGATCTGTGTGGCGGCGTACTAAAAATCCAGGGCCTGCTGTGCGCCACCTCAATTTGTGCGACCGTTCCTACTCCCCACAGAAACAAGAGCCCTCTGTTCATCGTCTTGGTCCCCTGCCAATCCCCACGGCCGGTGAGGTTGACGCCATCCTCAGCGGGAAGCCCGGTCCGCCAAATCCTCACGCCCTCTCCGCGGTCAGCGAAGGCGGAGAAGGAAGTTCAACGTCATTTCGGCACCGTCCTCATGGCGGCCATCTGGCTTGAGCGGGGCAGAATCCGTATGGACTCTGACGCGACGGATGTGAGATCCACCAAGTACCGGGGCGACCTGCTTTGGTCTGGAGCTACCCATCCGTAAGCTCAGGGCTGCCCGCCTGGTCCAGCGGCCGGTGGGAGGAGCTCCTAACCTGGAGACCGTGGCGAGCCGTCTTGGAGTCGTGCATTACAGTTCCCGGCAGCCGGCGGGGTCAGAGGTGCACCCGCGTGAGATCGAGCGCGAGCAAAACCAGGACGAAGACGATCACGAAGAGGTACAACGCCGTCATTGACCACCGGCGAGGGTCGTCCGCAGACCAGAACGCCCGGATCGCCCTCACGTCAAACACCAGCGCGACGGCTGAGAGGAGAGCGCCAATGACCGGCCCCGCCCCCGCCAGAACACCAATCGCGGGAAGCAGAAGCGGCATCACCATGTAGGTAAAGATGCAGCGCATCGCCGACAGCGCTAAGGAGATGCTGAAGACCCGCTCGACCTCGGACTCGGTTGGCCTGGCCGCACCCTCCGGAATGAACAGCAGCCGCCTCACGGCACACTCGGATTGCGAGCGCCGAGGGACAGAGGTTGGAGCCACAGTAGTCCGGTCCACACCCAGAGGCTACGTCCCAGCCAACCCGTGTGTCCAACTGAAGTTGGAGCCAGGGCACACTCGGCGCGACGCCCCATGCCAGGCAGGTGGAGTCCTGCGCATGCGTGCCACAATCGGTCGGCTTGGGAACATACCAACGTCGGCCGCCCGCCCCGGCCTGCGCCGCTACCAGCTGGCCTGGCTGAGCCCATATCGCACGTCTGGGTATCGCCGGACCAGGCGAAGGCCGGACCAGTTGAAGATCCAGACCCAGTCCCAGGGAAGAGCCGGGCCCGAGGTAGAAGGTGCCTGATACTCGTCCACCAGAACGAATTCGCCGCCAGGAGATACTGACAGGGACGTCGGGTCGGAACCCGGCATGAGCGGGACTCGCCTCTCCAGCCTGAGGCGCGGGGAGAATTGTTCAAGGTAGGCGGGCCCCAGCTCCATGTAACCGCAGGTCTCGATCGCAACAAGGCCCCATCGGTCGAACGCAGAGGTTCGGAATCCGCACCCGGCCGAGGCTGCGAGCAGACGGAAGCCGTGGGTGCCTGTCGACTTCCCGGTGCCAACCACTGCCAATTCCCCAGGGTGCCATTCCGGGCAGTCGCCGGGAATGGGCGGTGGGGAAGCGGCGGTCAGAGAGGAAGCTGAGTAGGTGAACGTCACCTCCTGCCCGTTGGGACTCCAGAAGGGAGTGCTGAGGACGTGGCAGGTGATCGCGTTCGATCCCAGGGTCAGCCGGATGTCTCCCTGGCGGCTGCGCAGGACCACGTGGGCGTCCGCGAACGAGGAGGCGCAGCTTGCAGAGAGGTAGGCAACTCGCCGGCCCGAAGGACTTGGAACTGCGTCACCCACCCACTGCGAGCTCGGGAAGGTCCAAACCTTCTGAGGTTGGGCCCCGGGTGTGGCCAGGGTGACGACCGAGGAACTGCAGCTGTTGGGAGCGGGATCGCCTCCGAGAGTGCCATTGCGATCGCGAGGGCCGCGGCTGGCGGTAACCCAGATGGCCCCGGTGGAACTTACCTGCAAGCTCTGGAGCTGGGACCCTGTCGGTAGCCCGGGCACCGCGCCCAGGGGCTGTCCAGTGGAGGCTGAGAACATCTCCACATGGGGCGCTTCAGAGGCTGACTGTGAGATCGCGACAAAGGTGGCTGGCAGCGCGTCCAGCGAGTTTGCCAACCGGGGGAGGTGTCCATGCGGACGAGGGCTCGGGCTGGCACAAGCCACGCTGGCCATGGAAATGGCTATCACAAGCGCCAAGCGGGTGCGCGTCATCTCGACTGGCAATGGTAAGTCGGATAAGGATCAGGGATCATCTGACAAACCATTGGCGAGGCGCTCGCGAAACAGATGCGAGCCCCCCGAGCGCAGAGCATGGCTCCAAGACCACTTTGAGGTCGATTGGCTGAATGCGGCTCTCGTAATCGAACCGTGGAGCGCAGCTTTGCAGTCTCGCGAACTCGTCTGGGGGTGCTCCCCAAGTTGAGGCGGTTAGAGCAAAACAGGCACTCGACCGTCCCTTAGCGGCGCCGGGGACCGCTGGGGTCAGCCGGGGCTGGGGGGCCCGATGGCCACCGGGATCGGCGCCGCGCCGGCCCCCGCAGCGATCACCATCCTGATGGTCCGACTCCTACAGCAGCCGCCTCACGGTCCGGCACCGCGCCCAGAACTACACGGCTGAGTCGCAGGCCAACCGCTGGAGGCAGGGCCGCTGTGAACAGAACGGTGCCAGAATGGCCGAATTGGCTGACCGCATCAAGATTGAGCCGCTGATGAGCAGGCGGTTCACGCTCGACCCGCTGAGGGTGAAGCACGCCAGGGAGATGGCCTCCATCCTCGGAGATCCGTCGATCTATGGATTCATCAGCGGGCCGCCAATGACGCCAAAACAGGTGAAGTCCCTCTACAAGCGGCTGGAGGCGGGATCACCAGATCCAGGTGTGACGTGGCTCAACTGGGTGCTGCGGTCGCGGGACCGGCACGACCTGGTCGGCACCGTACAGGCCACGGTGTGGCCGGACCAAGGCCGAGCTGAGGTTGCCTGGATCGTCGGTGCGGCCTGGCAGGGCCAAGGTATAGCCAGCGAGGCCGCCGAGCAGGTGGTCCGGTGGCTGGAGCGGCAGGAGATCCGGCTTGTTATCGCTCACATCCACCCGGATCACGGCGCCTCCCAAGCAGTGGCCAGACACCTCGGGCTTGCGCCTACGGGAAAGGTAGTGGACGGCGAGATCGAGTGGCGGGCCGGGCAAGCATGAAACGCATCTCCACCTCCGGAGAGACCACGACGCGTGAGTTCAGTGGCGACTCCTGGCGCGGCCAGCGTCAGCGCCGGGCGACCGCGGCGAAACTTAGCAGCGCACCACCGAGAGCGTAGTGCTCCTCCTTCTGGAGCGATCGGTGCCTGATATACGCCGTCATCGAAGGCGGACAAATCTTGCTACGTGATCTTGACCTGAGCGGACACCTCCAGGTTTCCTATCACGAACCCACTCCAGGGCACTAATCCCCAGCCCAGGACTGCTCGGATGTGCGGCGCGCCCTTCGGTGTGCCGAGCACCATGGCAAAGGTGACGCTTGCGCCCGGAAGGAGGGTTGGCGCTGCAGCACAGTTGAGTTGGTACTCCCTCACTACCTTGACGCTCTCGGCCCCGGTCCCACCACCAAGGCTCTCGAGGTAAGCGGCGCAGGTGTTCGCAAGGTCCACCGCTACCTTCGATCGGTTGGTCAGGACAACCCGGTAGTGGAGTGCTCGGCCGGCGACAACCGAGCTCGGGGCCATGAGACGCGCACCGAGCAATGGCAGCTTAGGGTTGGGCGCCACTGCCTGGAAGGGGCTGACACCCAGAACCCCGTGGCAGGGAGCGATGGACCCAGAATGCAGGCTGGAAGCGGGCACCGTCACTGGGACCCGAACGCCGCCAGGGGAAACCTCGAAGACGACCGAGCCAGCTACCGCTGGGGTCGGGGAGCACGTAGTGCCGCCGGCGGCGAGATCCAGAGCTGGCCATGTCAGTGCCAGCCAGGCCTGGCCGGATCTCGCCGCCCCGGCCCCGCTTGCCGCCAGGCCTGGCAGCAACAAGACGGGGACTGAAGGCGGGTTGCCGACAAGGTCGGGCCCGGGCCGCACCTTGAGCTGCGCGCCCGACGCGCTGAGAAGGTGGACTGGCGGTGTGCCGCTGACCTCGCAAGGAGCGCCAGACCGATCAGAGAAGACGAAGCCGCCGATCAATTGTCCACCGGTCAAGCCCTCGACGCCGGTAAACCGGGCTGCCAAGTCATTCGACGCGCATGCAACTGTGCCTGGCGGTACCACAAGCAGGGTCGGCGCGGCGCCGGGCGCGGGCTTCAGGGGGGACCAGGGGACCACCCTGGCAGCCCTCCTGGTGCCTGAAGTGGTAGCGACGGTCCCGCCACACCCAGCCAGAACGCTCATGAGCACAACGCCGACCAGTGCGACCGCTCGTGGCCGGTGCAGACGGAGCCCGCCCTCTCCTAGGAATCGGGCGCAAGGGCCTTTCACATGCCGTACAACGCCAGGTGGAACCGGGCGGTTATCGGGTTCGGTCGTGCTCTCTCAGGCCTTCCTCAGCCGCAGGACGGCTGGAACATGCCAGGCGGGCCCGGATCGCCGTCGGGAGAAGGGCCCAGGCCACCATGCCACTGCACCTCGACCTTTCGAAACAGTGCCGATCCCGGGCTGGTGTCAGCTTCGGGATCAAGGGCAAAGCTCGACTGACACCACAACCCGCCAAGTGCCCAATTTGAACCGACAGCCACAGGAGTCCGCCTCGAAAGCTGACCCAAGTGCTGGGGGGTGACCAAACTGCTCCACCAGGCGTCCGGGCCACGCCCATGCCCCTGGTGGCTCGGCTGCCACCCTCACGCCAGGGTCGCGATCAGCCCCCAGTGCAGATTGCCCCGCCTTCGACCGCTGAGGCCTCGTCCTCCCCAAGGCCACTGCAGCGCCACGACGGGCGGTAAAGCTGCTCAACGCTGGCGGAGGGGTGTAGCTGCCAGATTTCCGAAG
>JAJZJU010000058.1:0-8321 GCA_021809895.1 bacterium | reverse complement strand
CCCCCAGTGCAGATTGCCCCGCCTTCGACCGCTGAGGCCTCGTCCTCCCCAAGGCCACTGCAGCGCCACGACGGGCGGTAAAGCTGCTCAACGCTGGCGGAGGGGTGTAGCTGCCAGATTTCCGAAGTCGGTGGAACCATTGCGACTTCTCCGATACTCCTCTGGACTGCAGCTTTGGCAAATTTGGACCATAGCCATCGTGTATAATCCCTCCATGATGTTGGTGCCAAATCAGGCTGAAGAGGCCATGGAGGCCCATCGAGCTCTGGCGGGTTGGACACGGGTGGCCATGCTGACGAGCCTTCGGGAGTCAGCGGTCCCACTCGACGTGCGGGAGCTGGCCAAGGGCACGGGAGTCCACGTCAACACCGTGAGATTCCACCTTGAGGTGCTGGCCAAGGCGGGTCTGGTGTCCTCTGAGTTCGAGCATCGTCCCCGCCGCGGCCGCCCCCGTCAGGTCTGGCGGGCCACAGCCACTGTGACGCCGGGTCCGGAGGAGGGTTACCGAATACTGGCTGAGGTCCTCGCCGCTTACCTCCAGGCAAATGTCAAGGACCCTGGCGAGCTGGGTCTCGAGATCGGCACCGCCTGGGGAACCCAGCTCGCCAACACGCCAATGGAGAACCAAGGGCAAGGACTGGACCGGGTGGTGTACATGCTGGCCAAGCTGGGCTTCAGCCCTGAGCAGGTGGCCACCCCCGATGAGATCCAACTACAACTCCACTCATGCCCGTTCTTGGAGGTGGCCCGGGGCAATAGCCAGCTGGTCTGCTCGGCTCATCTCGGGCTGTTGCGGGGGGCTCTGGCGGAGGCCGGGATCCCCCTGACGGCCAAGAGTTTAAGCCCACTGGTTGAACCGTCGCTCTGCATCGCGCACCTCGGAGCTCAGGAGCGTTCTTCGGTGGGGGTAGCAGGGTGAGCGCAGTGGAGGGGCAGTCGGTGTTGGGGGACGCCGACATCGAGCAGGAGGCCTGGAACCGACTGCTGGAGGTGTACGACCCCGAACTGGGAATCGATTTGGTGAACCTGGGGTTGGTTTACGAGCTCGGTTCGGACGGCGGCGCCCTCACCGTGGCCATGACGCTGACCACCCCGGGGTGTCCCATGGGCGGGAGCATCCCCGATCAGGTCCGGTTCAGCCTGGAGACCATTCCCGGCGTGCGCGAGGTCCAGGTGGAGCTGATCTGGGAGCCGCGGTGGGAGCCGGAGATGATGAGTGCCGCCGCCAAACGCGCCCTCGGCTGGGATTGAGGTGGACTGATGGCGGTGCTGGATGTGCGCGAACTGATGGCTCAGGGAGACGATCCCTTCGCCGTGATCATGGCGGCGGTCTCCCAACTGGGGCCCACCGAGCCCTTGGACCTAATTGCCCCGCTGGACCCGATTCCCCTGTACACGGTGCTCGAGGCACGCGGCTACGCCCACCGCACAGAGGGCCTTGGAGGTGGCGACTACCGCGTCAGATTCACCCCCAGCCAGGGAGTGGCCGATGACTGAGAGCATCACGGACCACGCGCTGGTGGCCCGCGCGGGCGCGCTCTCCTCCTCCACCAGGCTGGAATCAGGGCCCGCCCGCGTCCTCCTCCAAACCGACCAGCTTCGGGTGCTTTTCGTTGACCTGGAGCCTGGCCGGGAACTCCCGCCACATCGCCCGGAGACGAATCTGGTGCTGGCTGTCGTGGATGGCATGGGACAGCTTCTGGTGGACGAAGAGATCCGGCCTGTGCGGACCGGTGACCTGGCAGTGGTCCGAGCCGGCGTGGCCAGAGGCCTACGCTGTCTTGAGGGCAGACTTCTGGCTCTCGCGGTGGTCACGCCGCCGCCGGGACCGGACGATCATCGGTCAACCGACGGCCTGGCCTGGCCGGATGACCCCGTGGCCGACGATCCTGCGGACGTGATCCGGGCCGAGCATCGCGGGTTGATGGCCGGTGTCGCCGATCTGGGCCGCCTGGCGGGTGTCGCCGGAACCCTCGACCCAGCGCGGCTCAGCCTGGAGCTCGAGGCAACCGTCCGCTTTCTACGGGACGAGTTGCTGCCCCACGCCGCAGCTGAGGAGCGGCTGGTGTACCCAGCCGTGGAAGGAGTGCTTCGAGCGCGGGGAGGGGCCACCAACACGATGGCGCTCGACCATCGGCGGATCGAGGCGCTGGCCACTGACCTGGCGCATGCCACCGCGGCCCGGAGCGCGGACCGGACGGATGCGGCGCGTCTGCTCCAGGCGCTGTCCGCCGTGGTGAGCCTCCACTTCGACAAGGAGGAGGCGGACTACCTGCCCCAACTGGGGCGACTGGGGGCCGCCGAACGCAAGGCCCTGGTCGCGGCCCTGCGGGGCCAGCACGACGGGGGGGAGATTGAGCCGAGCGGCGACGGCTGAAACCGCGACTGCATAGGCAACACAACTGTCGATAGGCAAGGAGGAACTGAATGGAAGATCTGACTTTTGAGGTGATGACGAGGTGGAGCGGCAGTGGCCGCGAAGCCGTCGGCACGGTCGAGACCGGGGACCAGGTCCTGGCCTGGTCCGTCCCCTCGGGGATGGGGGGACGAGGTGAGGGTAGCAGCCCCGAGGAGTTGCTGGCGAGCGCGGTTGCCACCTGCTACACGGGGACCTTGAGCTCGCTGCTATCCCGGGATGGTCTGCCCTGGGAGCGTGTCCAAGTGAAGATGCACGAGACCGTTGTCGGGCAGCCGACGCGGATCGACCGCCTGCTGGCGACCCCCAACATCCTGGGTGGGGATCCCGGCCGGATGGAGGAGTATCAGCGCACCGCCGAGCTGGCACGCGACAGCTGTTTCATCGGCCGTCATCTGCGCGGTGACGTGGCCTACGAGGTGGGAACGGTGACGGTCGAACCAGGAGCTGAGGTGAAGGGGGAGCTGGACGTCCGGTCTTTGCCTCCCGCTCAACGCCACCAGCTGATCTTTTCCACCTTGGACCAGCTGGAGGCCGGCCGGGCGGTGACCCTGGTCAACGACCACGATCCACTTCCTCTCCGCTACCAGCTGGAGGCAACACGCGGCGATGGCTTCACCTGGGACTATCTAGAGCAGGGCCCCAAGACGTGGAAGGTCAAGATCGAGCGCCAGGCCTGATGTCGGAAGGGGGTGAGCTCGCCAGGCTCCTGGACAAGGCTCTGCGTGAACTGGGAGATGCCGGACGGACCGAGCTGGCCTGTCGGCTCGCCGCCCAGGCGTTCGCCGTTCTGGAGAAGAGTGATCCCGGGTTGGCCGAACGCTTTACCGGCACCCTGCACCACCTCACCTGCGTGCCGCCAACGATGTCGCCTCAGGCGACCGAGGCCGCTGCCCAGGGGGTGGGCGGGTAGGGTGGCCAGTGCATCGCTGCAGCAGGCGAAGCTTCCGGCACCTGGGCTTCGCCGCGTCTTGGTGGGGGAGCTGGGCGTCTGCCTCGCCCACACGCAGGACGGGGCATGGTTCGCCATCGACGACACCTGCACCCACGAGGATTGTTCGCTCAGCCAGGGTGACTTGGAGGACCACGCGGTCGAGTGCCCCTGCCATGGATCCCGTTTCGATCTCATCACCGGGGATGTGCTCAATCTGCCAGCGGTGGTAGCGGTGCGCACCCATCGGGTCACGGTCGAGGGTGAGACGGTGCGGGTGGAGGTGGAGAACGGATGAGGCGATGAATTCGGCACAGTTGGCGCTTGGGACACTGGGTAAGGAGAGCTGGCGATGACCTACGTGATCGGCGAGACTTGCATTGACGTCAAGGACAAGTCGTGTGTTGAGGTGTGCCCGGTGGACTGCATCATCGGCAGCGATGAGGACCGGATGCTCTATATCAACCCGGTGGAATGCATCGACTGCGGGGCCTGTGTCGACCCCTGCCCGGTCGACGCCATCTACGCGGAGGAGGACCTCCCTGCCGAGTGGCATGAGTACACAGAGATAAACAGCCAGTACTTCGAGGACCCGGAGGCCGCCCGAAGTCGAGTGGACGCCCTCGAGCCCCTGGTGCCGTCGCCAGCCTGATGGCGGCGAGTCCCCGGTCCAAGCGGTGGTGAGTTCTCGCAGCACCGTGGTGACTGCGCAGGCTGCGCGCCTGCGAGGAGAGTCCGGGGGACGGTCCGCCGGCCCCCCGGCGGGGGATGGCCGTGGCGTGGTGGCCCGCCTTGGCCCAGTTCAGCCGGCGGAACTGGACTCCCTGATGCAAGGGCTGCTGGAGTCCCGGCAGGGGAGCTGCTGGGACGAGATCCACCGACACCTGGTCTCGGCCCAGGCGTCGACCCGGGTGCACATCTTGCTCCGCTACCTCCTGCCTGCCATCGTCCTTGGGGGATTGGAGAGTTTCCTCCGCAGCGCCGACCAGGTGCTTGACGTGCAGGTTCATGCTACTGGGCTCGCCTCCATCCGGCGCCTGGTACGCCAGATGGAGGCTCTGCGCACCTCGTTCACAGTCACGGTCAGTTTCAGCGATCTGAACTCGGCTGCTCTGCGAGCGTCCTGGTACCCGGGCTTCGACGAAGCCTTGATCGCCATTGTCGGCGAGCTCCCCGCCGACGCCGGAGCCCGCCGCCGGCTGCTCTCCCAGATGGAGAAGCTGCTGGCGAGGTGAGCGCGGGCGCGGGCTGCCCGCGCCGGCCAACAGCGTTCCCAAATCGGAGATGTGATGAGCACCCTGTTCTGGACACTGCTGATCTTCGTGCACGTTCTGGCCGCCACCTTCTGGGTCGGGGGCCAGCTCATGCTGGTGGTGGTGGTGCTGCCTCTGCTGCGCCGGGGCGCCTCACCTCAACAGGTGCGCGAGCTGGCCATTGCCACCGGCCGCCGCTTCGCCGCCATCACCAATTGGGGCCTGCTCCCCATCCTGGTGGTGACCGGGCTCACTCTGGCCTGGTGGAACGGGGTCCGGCCAGACAACCTGACCAGCACCCCCTTTGGGAGGGTCCTTGTGGTCAAGGCGGCCCTGGTGGTCGTGGTCTTCACCCTGGCCGGGATGCACGGGCTCGCAGCGAGGCGTCTGCAGCGGCGCGGGGTCAGGGCCATGGCGGTCGCGACACTTCTGATCTCGATCGCGATTGTGGGATTGGGAGCCGCGCTGGCGGTCCTGCCGGGGCCCTGAGCCCGGGTCGTGGTTATGGGCCGCCGTCGGCCGAAGGCCCCGGAGGTAAGGCCGGCCGCCCTCCGCCAAGCCAGGTAGCGCCAGCTCCAGCTGAGCAGCACCGAAAGCCGGTCGCGCCATCCCAGCAGTTCGAACAGGTGGAGCCCCAGCCAGGCCATCCAGGCGACGGTGCGGGTGAGTCGGACCCCGGCTCGGAGCTGAGTCACCGCCGCGCGCCTGCCAATCGTGGCCACCGTGCCCCGATCCCGACACGAGAAGGACGGTGGCGGCAGCCCCGGGAGATGGGGGTCCAGCTGCCGCGCAACGTGTTTTCCAGCCTGGATGGTGGGATGCGCCAGCTGTGGCATCTCGCCTCCTGACCCCGCACACGCCACGCCGCCGATGGCAAAGGCCTCAAGATGCTGCAGCAGCTGCAAAGTCGGAGTGACCGCCAGTCGGCCCGATGGGGTGTGCACCAGCCCCGGTAGGCGGGTAGGTCCGGCACGGCCACACCGGGCGCCCAGACCAGCAGGTCATAAGGGACTGGTGCGATGTCGGACACCAGGACTTCGCCCCCTCGCACCCCCTGCACTTGGCAGTCCGTACGCACCAAGACCAGTCGCCGCTCCAACTCCTTGCGAGCGTACCGTGAGAGCGCGGGATGGAAGGCGGACAGCAGCCGAGGCGCGCGCGCCAGTAGCTCCGAGGTGATGTCGGAGCGGTCCAATTCGGGATCGTCCCGACCGACCAGCAGGTTCCGGAGCTCCGCCAGTGCTCCGGCCGTCTCAACCCCGGTCGCCCCACCACCCACCACGACCACGCGCAGGCTTGGTTGCGCTCCGCTGGCCACGGCCGCGTGCTCCACTCGGGAGATGAGAAGCTCGCGCAACCGGGCAGCATCGGTGAGCGTGTACAACGGTAGGGCGTGTCGGGCTGCGCCATCCACGCCGAAGAAGTTGGTGGCTGCGCCGTGGCCGGAACCAGATGGTCGAAGCCCAGCATGGTGCCATCCTCGAGACCGATGGTGTGGCGTTCCCAGTTCACTTCGACGACACCGCCCCGGACGAACCAGCCAGGGCGCATCCGGCGCAGCAGGGTCCGGACCGGAAACGGCACATCCTCCAGATTCAGGCCACCGGTTGCCACCTGATAGAGAAAGGGGTGGAAGGTTGTGTTCTGGTGCCGATCGACCAGGGTTGCCTGGAGGTCGGCCCGGGCCAGTTCAGCCAGTACGCCAAGCCCTCCAAAGCCCGCTCCAATGACAGCCACCGGACCGGCACGGTCCGCTCATATCGGGTGCCCCCCTGACCGGTGAGTCTCACACCCGGGCCTCTGTGTCGCTGATCCGGCCGGTCGACCCGCTGGAGAGTCGGGAGCCGGAGGCGGACCGCTGCACCTGGTGGGAAGGAATGAGCGCCGTGCGCAGCGCCGCGACGCCGAGCAGCGCGCCGGCCAGATACACCAGGCCACCGGCCTGGACCACTACCACGGAGGCCCCCAAAAGGCCCACCAGGACCGCGGCATAGCCAGCCGCCAGCAGGGCTAGGCTGGCCCATCCCAGCCGCTCATCGACCAGGTCCTGGAGCAAAGGAGGGGGTGTCGGACCGGGCGCCCTCGAATACCGGTGCAGCCAGCTGAGGAAGGGAATGATCTTCTGGTAGCGGCCAGCGACCGCGAACCCGAACCCGCCCACGATCGCTGCGTAGCCGTAGGCCACGAACCAGTTCGGGGTGAAGCCACGCTCCACTGTCAGAGTGATGCCGATCCCGCACGCCAACAGCAGGGAGAGGAGGCTCATGGCGATGTGGCCCTGCTCGACTGAGATCCGCCGCCGCCGCCGATGGGTCCACATCCGAGCCAGGTCGAAGGCGAACCAGAGCATGGTCGCGCCCAGAGCGATGGCTGCGCCGGTGACCTCCCAGCCGCCCGGCCAGAGCAGCAGGCTGAGGATCAGGGCCACCAGGGCCGCGTTCCAAACGGCAAGGATGAGATAGGCTGACCTCCAGGTGCGCCGGTGGGCAAGTGCGAACAGCTCCATCAGCTTGTACGAGACGCCCATCAGCGTGCATCCGAGCCATCCCACCAGGCCTGCGTGGACGTGCGCTGCCAGCAGGTTCGGAGTGATGTTGAACCACCGAAACTGCCAGTCCAGCGCCCAGGTGAGGCCGAAGCCGACGACCACCACCAGCCAACCCAGGCCGCAGAGTACGAACGGGCCCATGGGATGCCGCGCCCGCACACTGGGGTAGCTCAGCAGCAGGGTGATCGCGAAGATGACGATGCCGACCACCGCCAGGCTACCGAAGATGGCCACTCCCGGCGTCCAGTCGAAATAGAAGCTGGGCACGAAGCCGGCAACCCCGGCGGCGTACAAGATGAAGTTCCAGCGTCCAACGGCGGGTGCCGCCAGTGAGGCCTGGAGCGCAACCGGGAACAGTTGGTAAAGCGCCCCCATGATGGTCATGGTCACCCACCCGAGCACCACCAGGTGGGTGAGCGCGAAGATCTTCGGATCATCGAAGCCGGCGACTAGATGACCAGCCAGCAGGGGCACCCCAGCTGCCGCCAGCAGCCACGCCAGCATGCCGGTTGCGAGATACCTCAGAGGCAACCACATCTCTGGAGAGCGCTGGGGCCTGATCACCTGGCAAGCTTTAACACGAGTGTCATCGTGTAATTATCCCACGGTCAGTCCGTGCCCAGACGAACCAACTGGAGCCCGCCCAAGCACTCGGCCCCGAGGTGAAATCCAGGGCGGGAATGTGCCCTCAGGCAAGGTGGGTGCCGACCAGGTCGACCAAGCGTCTGGGAGCGACCAGCCTGATCTGGAAGGGGAGTCTGGGTCCACGGTGGGCGGGCGCTGCCTATGGGGCCCCTGGTCAGCCAGAAGCCGACCCCGGATCCCAGCGCGGGGCAAACAGAGTGCTGCCGCCATGCCGGTATAGCCACCGCCCATCGCCAGCACCCACGGTGATGAGTGCGGGCTGGCGGCCCCTGGCTGCGGAACCGGCTGGTGCCGGACACCAGAGTTGAGATCTCGGCCCCGCGCCCAAGGCTGGTCGACCAGGGTGACGAAGTCCAGCGCCGGGCGACTAGTGTAGTGTCACCGTTTTAAGTGCAATACCGGTAACTTAGACCCGAAAGGTGGTATGATGGGTGGGTGCCACGGGTAGGACAGCCGAAGCCTGAGGATGGTCGGCGGTTGCGCGACCGGATCGCCCTGGGAGTGCTGACGGCAACGTATCCCCAGGGC
>JAJZJU010000057.1 GCA_021809895.1 bacterium | reverse complement strand
CCGCCGAACGGGGGCAGCCCGGAGATTCCAATCCATGCCAGCAGCTGTGATCTGGTGCCCCTGGGGTCGCTCAGAACCGCTCCGCCGAGCCAGTGAACAACCACCAGAATGAGCGCGGCGGCGAGGCCCTCCACCGTCCCCAGGGCGATTGCCACGCAGACCAGACCGGAGTCGCAGGCGAGGATCCTGAAGTACCTGCCCTGGTCGGGCCCGAGCAGGGCCCGCGCCCCCCAGTAAAGAGCGGTGGCGAGGCCGAGACCGATCAGCAGCTCCCGCAGGGGAAGCGCGACCACCGGGGGGCTCAAGGCGATCGCCCTGGCTTCGAGCAGAGCGCCAGCCGGCAGGAACAGCAGTCGCCAGTAGAAAGCCTCGGTCCGGCCCAGGCGGATGGCCGCTCCGACCAAGGCCGAGAAGGGCATGACGCCGAGAAGGCCGACCAGGGCCAGGGTGATCAGGATGGCGACCAGCACCGGCGGGGAGGACCCGGTGCGCACCCCGGGCAGGATCACGGCTGCGGCCAGCCAGGAGCTGAAGGCGAGCACAGACTGGCGGGCCACTGAGCGCACCGTGAGCTGCGGCCCCACCACCCGCTGCCAGCGCAGCCAGACGGCCCCCATCAGAGTCCCGGCCGCGGCCGCCACCACCACCAGCGAGTCTGTCGATACCAGGATGAAGGCAGCACCCAGCAGAGCCAGCATCACAGCCTGGGCCGCAGCTGTGGGAGCGGCGTCGCCGGCCACGATCGCCTCCAGGCCCAAGGCCGCCACACCCCCCAACAGCAAGCCGGCGGCGATCCGGCTCGGGCTGAGCGAGCCCAGCCCAGTGACCCAGTGCGGCACCAGCGGGGTAGTGGACTTCAGCAGCTGCACGGCCAGCACACACCCCAGGGCCAGGAAGACCGCCGAGAGAGCGAGCGGGATCCATCGGGATCGCGCCCCCACCACCCAAATCAGAGCGGCCGCAACAGCACAGCCCGCTAGCTCCAGCGCCGAGATCAAGATCCAGTCTCCCAGGGAGCTGACCGCGCCAGCATCACGAGCACTATTGCGGGCACTCCCGTAATCAGTGCCGCCCAGCCCAGGGTGCTGTGAGCGGAGCTCAGGAGCATGAACGAGCTGGTCCCGATGGCGGCGCAGAAGGCCCCGAGGGCCAGGTCGGCCGGCCCCCGCCCGGTGACCACGCGGATGATCCCGGCCTCCCAGGCGAAGAGGCAGGCGAATCCCGGGCCCTGGGTGGACACGGTCCCGGCGGCCAGGTGGCCGGAGAGCAGGCGCGCGGCCATGAGACTGCCCACGCCAGCCAACAGACGCAGGCTGCGCACGTCAAACACCCGCTCCCGGCCGACGATCGGAGCTCGGCCGAGCAGCCAGCCTGCACTGGCCAGAGCAGGCAGCTTGCGCCCCAGCAGAATGAGAGTGAACCCCATAGCACCCAAGCCGCTCAAGGTCAGAAAGGCAGCAACGCCGCCGGTGAGCGAGGCGAGCCCGCCCATCCCCAGGCCCATCGCCAGAGAGCTCACCGCAGTGCCGGTCGGGCCCACGCTGACAAGGGTGACGGCCACCGCCAAAAACCCCGCGGCCGCCAGGAGCGCCGCCTGGATCATCTCTGCGCCATCAGCCAGGCGATCGCGGCGGAGGTGGTCACCCAGAGCCAGATCGGCCGCTCCGCCAACTCCCTCTCGGACAGCTCCAGCCCCATGGCCACAGTCCGCCGGGCCCACCTGCCGACATCTTCCACTCCGCTCAGGTCGACCCCCGGCACCAGAGCGCTCATGGCCGCGGCCGACTCCACAGCGGGATGGATCTCGACAGGCGGCAGGATCGGAAGCTCAGCGGCGTAACGCAGGGCAGCGATCGCCGCCAACAAGAGCAGGACCAGAAGCGCCAGATAACCCTGGGGGTAGAGGATGCCGGGCAGCTGCAGCAGCAGCGGATCTGGCGAGGTCACCGCCACCGGCGCGGTGGCGCCTGAGAAGGCGATGGCCGCAGCCAGTCCGGTCAAAACCCAACCGCCGGCGATCGACCCGGCCACCAGCAGCCCACCCGGAACTGCGAGAAACCAGTGGCGCCATGGCCCTGCTTCGACTCTCAAACGCAGAAAGGAGGGAAGCAGGATGCACAGGAGGAGCAGGCAGGCAGCGTAACCGAGGGTCGGCATCAAGCCCGCCGATCCGCCCGTGCGCAGGCCCAGAGTCACCCCGAGGAGGGCAGCGGTGACCCCCAGAGAGAGCGGCGATGCGGCCGCCATAGTCCCCAGCCGCATCGCGGTTTCACCCCAGCGTCGCCCGGCTGGGGCCGCCGCGGCCTCGGCGGAGCTGCCCAGCGCCCTGGGGAGGAATCCCGCCAGGGCCTCGAGAAAGAGAGCGGCCCCCACGCCCAGTTCGACTCCGGCCGGGGAATCGGAACCGAACCCGAGGAGCGTCAGCGCGACCCCCGCAAGCAGCAGCGCTCCCAGCAACGCGGACGGGCGCCGGTCGAGGAAGACCCACAGCCCGACGCCCAGCGCCAGCAGCAGCCCGAGCGTATCCAGGATCGTGCCGAAGGACTGGGACGGCCAGGCCCCCCCACTGAGCTGGAAATCGCGCAACAGGACCACGAGCGCGGTCGGAACCGCCGCCACCGCCAGCCAATCGGCCACGTCCAGCTCCCGCGCCCCGGGGCGGCTGCCGGGAGCTGCCATCAGGAGCGCCACCGACCCCAGACGCACCAGGGCGGGCACCAACAGGACGGCCGCCAGGACGTAGTTGACCGAACTGGTGGGTATGTCGCTGAACTGGATTGTTCCGCCGCTGTGATACAGAGCCACCACCGCTCCCAGCCAGACTATGGCCACGGTCTGGTCCGCCACCGCCGCCCAGACGATGCGATGGCTGGCAGCTCTGGGGGAGCGGGCATAGCTGATGCCGATGCCGCCGACGGCCGAGAGCTGCAGTCCGATGAAGAGGCCCAAGAGATCCCCGGACATGGCGGCCAGCACCGATCCCAAGGCGGCCACCCCCAGGGTGGCGGACACCAATGGACGGCGGTCGGCGGCGGCGAAGCTGACCACCAGAGCCGCCACCAAGGCGACGATGGCGATGACAAGGCCGCCAACTCCAAACTGGAGAGTGACTGGCAACTGCGAGTCGATTCGCCAGAGGATCACGTCCACACTGCCGGTCGGCTGAATCTGCACCAAGATCGCCGTTGCCACCACCAGCCCCAGCAGCAGCCCCAGGCGGACCGTCCAGCTGGCCACCATTCCCGGGTTGGGAAAGAGAGCGCGGGAGCTGGCGCCGGCCAGAAAGGCGGTAACCGCCAGCAGCACCAGCAGCAGCAGCGGCAGGGCGGTCAGGGACAGCAATTCGCCGTCCCCGACTCAGATTCCGAGCGAGCTGCGCAACGCCGCCTCGCGGCGGGACGCCTCTGCCAGCCGATCCCGCTCCCGCTGCACCACCTCCGAAGGGGCGTTGGTGGCAAAGGGACCGGCAAGGTGAGACTCGAGCCGCTCCCGCAGCTGCAACAAGTGCTCCAGCTCGCGCTCCATCCGGGAGCGGATCTGAGGGCTCTCGCCGGCGGCGCTGGAGGCCAGCCTGACGGTGTTCCGGCGCACCACCAACGGCGCCACTCCTTGCATTTCGCCAAGGGTGGGATCGACCCATACCACTGGCACCAGGGTGGGCAGAGCGGCTCTGATCAGCTCTGCGACCGCCGGTTCCGCCCCTGAGGTGAGACTGACTGGAATGCGGGGCGCCTGGCGTCCGAATCGGACCCCCAGGTCCTGCAACCAACTTCGCAGCTCGGCGGTGAGCTCCTGGAATTCGGCCATGCCCGCCTCGGCCACTGGATCCTCCCAGGCGGACACGACCTCCGGCCAGCTGGCCTGATCGAGGGTGGCTGGCATCTGGTCGAACTGCTCGGCCAGGGCATCGGTGACGAAGGGCATGATCGGGTGCAGGAGCTCGAGCATGGTCACCAGGGCGGTCCGGGTCGTCCACAGGGCAGCCGGATCCCGCTCCTGGAGGCGCTGCTTGACCAGCTCCAGGTACCAATCGGCCAGCTCGCGCCAGGCGAAGGAGTAGATGGCGTCGATGACGACCCCCAACTCGAATTCGGTCATCGCCGCAGTGACGGTAGCGACCAGCCCGGAGAGGCGTGAGAGGATCCAGCGATCGACCATGGTGAGCTCGCCGCCTGCCGGTGCGGGGGTGGCCGGGATGCGCCCCTCGCCCTCGGGAAAGTGGACCAGGTGGAGCAGCCGCACCATGTTCCAGAGCTTGTTGGCGAACTTCGCAAAGCCGTCCAGCCGCGACTCGTCGAACTTGGAATCCTGAGTTCCCATCGCCACCGTTGCACCCCAGCCCCGGAGCGCGTCGGCTCCATACTTGTCGACCATCTCCAGGGGGTCAACCACATTCCCCTTCGACTTCGACTGGCGGGCGCCGTCGGCGCCCAGGATGATTGCGTGGAGGATGACGTCCCGGAAAGGGATCTCGCCGGTGAAGCGCATTCCCATCATCACCATGCGCGTCACCCATAGCCAGAGAATGTCCCGGCCGGTGCTGAGCACGCTGGTGGGGTAGAACCGCTCCAGCTCCTTGGTCTGCTCGGGCCAGCCCAAAATGGCAAAGGGCCACAGCGAGCTGGAAAACCAGGTGTCGAGCACGTCTGGGTCCGCCGTCAGTTCTCGACTCGAGCACTCCGGGCACGCCTCCGGCTCTTCGATCCAGGCGAAGGTATGGCCCGCATCGCAGGTGGTGACCGGGATGCGGTGCCCGAGCCATATCTGGCGGCTGATGCACCAGTCCTTGAGGCCGCGCATCCACTCCAGGTACTGGCGGCGGAAGTGGGGTGGATGGAGCGTCAGCTGGTCCTTCTCCACCACCTCCACCGCTGGACCAGCCAGGTCGGCGACGCGCACCCACCACTGGGGCGTGATCAACGGCTCGATGACCGCCCCGCAGCGGTCGCAGTGGCCCACCTGGTGGACCAGGGGCTGCTCCTGCTCAAGCGCACCGCTCTGCCTCAGCATGGCGGCAGCCACCTCGCGTGCGCGGTCCACCTCTAGCCCGTTCAGCTCCGCCATCTCGGGCACCACCATGGCGCCATCCAGGGAAATCACGGTGAGAACCGGCAGGCGGTGCCTCAACCCCACCTCGAAGTCCTCGGGGCTGTGCCCCGGAGTGATCTTCAACGCGCCCGTCCCCAGTTTGGGGTCGACTGCCTCATCCTCGATGACCGGGATCGTCCGACCGGTGAGCGGCTCCACCACGAACTTGCCAAGAAGTCCCGCAAAGCGCGGGTCGTCGGGCGACACCGCCACCGCCACATCCGCCACGATCGTCTCCGGTCTGGTGGTGGCGATGACCAGCCCGCTGCCGCCATCCGCCTCGCGGTAGCGGACGAAGTAGAAGGTGTCGTGGTGTTCGCGGTACTCCACCTCCTCATCGGAGATGGCGCTATGACAGCGGGGGCACCAGTTGACGATCCGGGGACCGCGATATATGAGCCCCTGGTCGAACAGCTCCTTGAAGGCGGTGCGGATTACCCGGACGTAGGCGTCATCCAGGGTGAAGCGCTCCCTGGTCCAATCGCAGCTGGCCCCCATCCGACGCAGCTGCTCCACTATCCGCCCCTGATAGGTGCTGTACCAGGCTTCTACACGGTGATTGAAAGCCTCACGGCCAAGCTCCTCCTTGCTGGTCCCCTCCTGGGCCAGCTGCCTCTCGATCACGTTCTGGGTTGCGATCGCCGCGTGGTCGGTGCCCGGCACCCAACAGACCTCATACCCGCGCATCCGGTGGAAGCGACTCAGGGAGTCCTGGATGACCGCGTTGAGAGCGTGCCCCATGTGCAGCGCTCCGGTGATGTTCGGAGGTGGGAGCGCGATAGAGAACGAGGGGCGCGAACTTTCGACGTCGGCCTCCCCCAGGTGCAACTCCTCCCAGCGCCGCCGCCAGTGAGCCTCAGTAGCCGCCGGGTCGAACGCCGCCTTCACCAGGACTCCAACCGTTCAGCCTGACGCGACCGGGGCGGCTGCCAGTTCAGCGGCCACCTGCCGGGCGGCGGCAACCAGATGGCGCAGGGATGGTTCCACCTCGCTCCAGCGCCTGGTCTTGAGCCCGCAGTCAGGGTTGGCCCACAGGCGCTCCGGGGGGATCACCAGAGCCGCTGCCCGCAACCGCTCAGCCATCTCGTCAGCGGTGGGGACAACCGGAGAGTGGATGTCGTAGAGCCCTGGGCCCACCTCACTTGGATACCCGATAGCGGCGAAAGATGTCAGCAGCTCCATTCCGGAGCGAGCCGCCTCGATGTAGAGAGCATCGGCGTCCAGCTCGGCAATCGACTCGATGATGTCACCGAATTCGGAATAACACATGTGGGTGTGGATCTGCACCGCCTCACTGGCCCCGGCCGCCGCCAGCCGGAAGCCGTCGATCGCCCAGCGCCAGTAGCTGGGCTGATCGGCACGGCGCAGCGGCATCGCCTCCCGCAACGCCGGCTCATCGATCTGAATGATGCGGATCCCGGCCCGCTCCAGGTCCTGGACCTCGTCGCGAAGCGTGAGGGCTATCTCGACGCAGGTCTGGCTCCGCGGTACGTCCTCGCGAGGAAACGACCACTGCAGGATCGTGACGGGACCGGTGAGGATCCCCTTCACGGGCCTTTGGGTCAAGCTCTGCGCGAAGGCCGACCACGCAACTGTCATGGGCTCAGGACGGGACACGTCTCCGAAGATCACGGGCGGCTTGGTGCAGCGCGAGCCGTAGGACTGGACCCAGCCGCCCTGGGAGGTGGCGATCCCGCGCAAGCGCTCCGCGAAGTACTCGACCATGTCGTTGCGCTCAGGCTCCCCGTGGACCAGGACATCCAGGCCCGCCTCCTCCTGGAAGGCGATGACCCGCCTGACCTCCTCCCGCATCACCTGGTCGTACTCTTCCTGGCCGATCTCCTGTCGGCGCAACCTGGCCCGGGCCTGGCGGAGCTCCGAACGCTGAGGGAATGATCCGATGGTGGTGGTGGGCAACAGCGGCAGCCCCAGGTCCGAGCGCGCTTGCTGCCGGCGCTGAGCGGAATCTCCGCTACGGCGCAGATCCTGAGGGCTGACCGCCGCAAGGCGCTGCTGGACCTCGGGATCGTGGCGAAGGGGGGACTCCCTACGCCCCTTGGCAATCTGCCGCAGCCCATCGAGCACCTCTGCCCGAGAACTCCCATCGCCCTTGGAACCTGCCAGAGCGGCCACCTCGCCCAGCTTCTCCTGGGCAAAGGAGAGCCAGCTCAGGACCTCCGGCGAGAGCTTGTCCTCCTGGCGCACGCTGACGGGAACGTGGATCAGCGAGCATGAGGGCGCCACCAGCACCCGGTCGGGGCCGAGCTTCGAGACGGCCAGCTCGATCATCCGCAAGGCAGGGTCAGGGTCCAGGGTCCAGACATTGCGCCCGTCCACCACTCCCAGCGACAGCGCGATCGCGTCTGGCGCCAGCTCCAAAGCGGGCTCGAGGTCTGGCGCGCCCCGCACCAGGTCGAGGTGAAGAGCGTCCACCGGAAGCATGAGCGCCGCCTGCAGATTGGCACCCAACCCAGCGAAGTAAGAGGCTACCAGCAGCTTGAGCCCGGGCACACGGCGCCTCAGGTACGAATAGGCATCCTCAACCGCTTCCAGCAGCTCCACGGGTGCATCCTGGGCCAGAAATGGCTCGTCCATCTGCACCCAGTGGGCCCCCGCAGCGGCGAGGCGGACCAGCAAGTCGGCATAGGCCGGCAGCAGGCGATCCAGCAGGGACAGAGGGGACCAACCGGGTTGGGTCGTCTTGGCGAGTCGAAGATAGCTGACCGGCCCCAGCAGGACCGGCCTGGTCTCGACGCCCAGAGCAAGCGCCTCCTGGAACTCCTCCACCGGCTTTAGGGAGTCCAGCGAAAACTGCTGGCCGGGACCCAGCTCGGGGACCAAGTAGTGATAGTTGGTGTCGAACCACTTGGTCATCTCCAGGGCGGCTATCTCTTGGCCCTCAACGCTGGTACCCCTGGCCATCGCGAACATCAGATCCAGTGATCCCCCATCACGCAGGGGCTCGAAGCGATCGGGGATCGCCCCCATGGTCAGGGAGAGATCCAAGACGTGGTCGTAGAGGGAGAAGTCGTTGCTGGGTACCTGGTCGATCCCCGCAGCCCGCTGGTCCTGCCAGCGGGTGGCGCGCAGCGCCCGCGCCCGGGACTCGAGCTCGTCCTTGCCCGTCTTACCGGCCCAGTAGGCCTCCAGCATCCACTTGAGGTCCCGGCCCGGCCCAATGCGGGGATAGCCGAGGTTGCTGGAGGTGAGGCGAGTCGAGGATGAAGGAGACATGCTCAAGTGGTGATCCTGATAACGGTCCATCGGTGCGTCCCCGGAAGGGGCCCATGAAGCGTGCTGGCTGAGCCTCTCAGTCTACCGACAGGAGACGCCAGAGGCCGAACGCGGTCAGTGAAGGCGGGATCAGGCGCTGGCGGCCTGGGGCTCTTCCTCCGGGTAGAGCTCCGGCTCGGTCGACTCCAGGATCGACTTCTCTGTGATCACGCAGCGCTTGATCTCCGGATGCGATGGAACCTCGAACATGCTGGTCAGCAGCACCGACTCAAGAATGCTCTTCAGGCCGCGAGCACCGGTGCCCAACGCCAGCGCTTGGCCGGCGATGGCCCGAAGAGCCGCCTCCTCAAACACCAGCTCCACATCGTCCAGAGCGAAGAACTTCTGATACTGCTTGACAAACGCATTCTTGGGCTCGGTCAGGATCCGGGTGATGTCGTCCTCGTCCAGGCTCTGCAGGGCTACCACGATGGGAAGCCGCCCCACGAACTCCGGAATCAGACCGTAGCGGAGCAGGTCCTGAGCCTGCATCTGCTGCAGGATCTGGGTGCTCTCCTTGGTCCGCTTGCCGCCCGGCTCGCTGCTGAAGCCGATGGTCCGGTGCCCGACCCGCTGCTCGATAAGCCGCTCCAGGCCCTCGAAGGCTCCGCCACAGATGAAGAGGATGTTGCCGGTGTTGATCTGGATGAAGTCCTGATGAGGATGCTTGCGGCCACCCTGGGGAGGCACGTTGGCGACGGTGCCCTCCAGGATCTTCAGCAGCGCCTGCTGCACGCCCTCGCCGGACACGTCCCGGGTGATTGAGGGGTTGTCCGACTTGCGAGTGATCTTGTCGATCTCATCGATGTAGATGATCCCCCGCTCCGCCCTGGCGATGTCGAAGTCAGCCGCCTGGATCAGGCGGAGCAGGATGTTCTCCACATCCTCGCCCACATAGCCCGCCTCGGTCAGTGATGTCGCGTCCGCGATCGAGAAGGGAACGTCCAGGATCCTGGCCAGGGTCTGGGCCAGCAAGGTCTTCCCGCAACCGGTCGGGCCCACCAGCAGGACGTTGGACTTCTGCAGCTCGACATCGCTGGCCTCGCGGGAACTGTTGATGCGCTTGTAGTGGTTGTAGACCGCCACCGAGAGGACCTTCTTGGCCTGGTCCTGGCCAACCACGTACTGATTCAGAGAACTCCAGATCGCCTGCGGGCTGGGCACCACATTGGTGCGCGGCCGGCGCGCTGCCGGCCCCTTGTTCTCCTCCTCAAGAACCTCCTGGCAGAGCTCAATGCACTGATCACAGATGTACACCCCAGGGCCGGCGATGAGCTTGCGGACCTGCTCCTGGCCCTTGTTGCAGAACGAGCAACGCGTGTGTCGGCGGCGATCCGATGATTCGGTCACGCCGCATCCCCCCCACCGTGAGAGTGGACCGTACGAGCAGCCTCACCGACGCACCTGCTGCAGATCGACACCTGCCGCCCGTCGGGCCGAGCCTCCACCGCGACCGCCAGTGCCAGTCGCCCGCAGAAGTCGCAGTGCATCCCCATTCGGCGCACCAAGCGCATGACGCCGCCACGATCCTGGGCAGCTCCCCCCGACCGCCGCTTGAGGTCCTTGAGGTCTCCCATCTCAGTCGCCCGTCAGTGCCCCGCCGGGGCCGCCTCGGCAGGCTCCACCTTGTCCGGGAGCGCCTGTGGCTTGCCGTTGGGAGCCTCGCCGGAGGGACGCTCCTTGGTCAGGATGTGGTCGATGAGTCCGTACTCCAGAGCCTCCTCCGGGGACATGTAAAAGTCACGATCGGAGTCTCTCGTGATCTGCTCCACCGGCTTGCCGGTGTGCTGAGCCAAAATCTGGTCGATGGTGCGACGCAGGCGGAGGATCTCCTGGGCCTGGATCTGGATGTCGGATGCCTGGCCCTGGAAGCCGCCGCTGGGCTGGTGCATCATGATCCTGGTGTTGGGCAGGCTGAATCGTTGTCCATTTTCGCCGCCGGCCAGCAGGATGCAGCCGAACGAGGCGGCCAGCCCCATGCAGAAGGTGCTCACCCTGGGCTTCACGTACTGCATGGTGTCGTAGATGGCCAACCCGGCGGAGACCGACCCGCCGGGGCTGTTGATGTAGAGGCTGATGTCGCGCTCAGGGTCCTCGCTCTCGAGGTACAGGAGCTGCGCCATCACCAAATTGGCGATCTGATCGTCGATGGCGGTGCCTATGAAGATGATTCGGTCCTTCAACAGCCGGGAGTAGATGTCAAAGGCTCGCTCGCCCCTGGTGGTGGTCTCGACGACCATCGGAATGAGGGCCATGGTCTCCTCCTGGAATCAGCCCGAACGCATCAAGCGGTCACTGGTGACCTCGGAGCCGAGTATACCTGCGGTTGGGAAATCAACCCACCGAGCTGGGCTGTGGGCTCTCCTCGCCACGAGCCAGCGCCGCCACCAGATCCCTGGCCCGGCCGATCGCCAGCTCACGCCGGAAGGCCTCCCGCAGCCGCGCTCGTTCCGTCTTGGCGGTGCCCTTGGGGACCAGCCCGACCAGGGCCGCGTCGACCTCCTCATCTGAGACCGAGATGCTCTCCCGCCTCACCACCTCGCTGAGAGCGAGGTCGAGACGGACCGCCTCCACCGCCGGTTGGCGCCGCTCCCCGCGCACCTGCTCCAGGCTCGAGCCCTGCGCCGAAAGAACTTGCTCCAGGGTGACTCCGCTCGTCTCCAGCCGCCTGCTCAGGTCACCGATCTGGTGATCTATCTCGGCTTGGATCATGCTCTCGGGAACGTCCACCTTGGTGAGCCCCAGGAGCTCTTCCATGGCGGCCTCAACCTGTGCCCGCTCGGCGGCACGGCGAAATTCCGCGGCGATCTCGCCACGGATGTAGTCCCTCAGCTCGGCCAGCGTCTCCCCGCGCCCGACGATGGCGGCAAGGTTGTCGTCGAGTGCCGGCAGCTCCTTGGCCTGGATCCCGGTCACCTTGGCGGTGATGGTGACCATCTCGCCGCGCAGATCCTCCCGGGAGTAGTCCTCAGGCACGGTCAGGGTGATGTCGATGGGATCTCCACCGACCGTGGCGCCCACCAACTGCTCGGCCATACCCGGGAGCAGCCCGCCGCGTTCCAGGTCCAGGGTCTGCACCTGGCCGGGGCTGCCCACGGCCTCGCCGTTGTGGAGCATCGTCAGTTCCGCCGTCACCACGTCGCCCGCCTCCACCGCCCGATCGCTGACGTCTGTCAGTTGGGCGTAACGCTGCCGGAGTTCCGCCACGGTCTCATCCACCTCCTCGTCGGAGACGGGCTTTTCCTCCACCGGCACCCGGAGCTGGTGATAATCGCCCAGGGTGACCGCAGGGCGGACACCCACGGTGGCCACGAAGCGGAATGGCTCGCCACGCTCGAGCTGCGCCTCGGAGACCTGGGGCTGAGAAATCGGCTCCAGATCAGCCTGACGGACCGCCACGGCGTAGAGCTCAGGGAGCAACAGATCCACCGCCTCCTGCTGGATGGCGGCCCACCCGACAGCACGCTCCACGACGGTGGCGGGCGCCTTGCCGGGCCGAAAGCCGGGTAGGCGCAATTGCCCGGAGAGCTTTCCCAGGGCCTGGGAGATCCCCCGCTCCACCTGCTCCACGGGGGCCACCACGGTCAGCTTGGCCTGGGAATCCGGTAGACGCTCAACCTCGACTTCCAGGGCGGGGGCATTGGCGGGGCTTGGGCTCATGGTCCTTCTCAACCTCTCATATGTGGTGCGCGGACCGAGGGTCGAACTCGGACGGGTTGCCCCACGGGGTTCTAAGCCCCGCGCGTCTGCCAGTTCCGCCATCCGCGCCGACCGCTGGCGGCAGGGCCGCAGCGCGCGCCCGAGTATATCCAATTGCGCGGCTGGGATCTGAACAGGAGGGCCGGCGGCGGCCTGAGGCCGTGGCTGGGCCGTCGCAGCGGTGTAACGACACCCAGCCTCTGACGTTGGTCAGCTTGGGGGGCGGTGCCGGTCGGCAGCCGGTGCCCGCCTGAACCCAGCCGGTGCTGCTAATCCAGGAGGACTCCGCGATGCCCGCAGAGCTCGAGCGATCCCTGTCCAAGGCCGACCCGGCGGGACCGTCCGCTGGAAGCAGCGTTCCGGACGGCGCCGCCCCCAGCCAGATGGACGCCACTCAGACCCGGGTCGGGTCAGCAAGCGCGCCCCCACAAGCCGGACCGGTGGCAACGGGTGAGCCGATCCAGAGACAACCCCTGACCGCCGAGCCACCAGCCCGAGCGGCTGCTCCCGCGCCAAGCGCTGCCCCGCCAGGGCGCCCATCCGGATCCGCCCGGCCGAGCATGGCGACAGAGCTGGGATGGCGGCTTCGTGAACTGACCTGGCTCGCGGCCGGGGTGGTCGACCTCTTCCTGGCCCTGGATTTCGGCTTTCGGGCCGTGGGCGCGCCGCCGGATGGATTCGTGTCGGTGGTGACGCGGATCGGGGACGCCTTGGCTTCACCGTTCAGTGGGATCATCCGCGGCAACGCCCCGCGGGTGGGCCTGACCAACTCCTGGCCCCTGGTGCTGGCGTTGCTCGTCTACACAGTGGCCGCCTGGCTGCTGGTGCGGTTCCTTGCCGTCCTTTTGGGATCGGCGCCGAGGCGCCGGGCCTGACTTGCCAAATGCCGTGAGCGGGCCTTCCGCGCACTGCGTGATCGATGCTGTTTGACCTGATGCTGGGGGCGGCGATCACTTCGGTGATCGCCACTCTGGCAGCGATCGTTCCCGGCTTTGTGCGAGCGCCTGCCATCGTCAGCGCTCTCCTCAGCGCGGTGGTGCTCGCCGGGGCGGCGCTGCTGACCGCGTACGTGACCAACCAGCCGGCGTTCGCCGCCGGGGTTGCGATCGCGCTGTTGATCACAACCCTGGCTGCGGCACCGCTGCTGCGCGGCTGGAGCTTGCTTGCGCTGCTCCTGCTCTGCTCCGCCACCGCCTCTTTCCTTCTCTATCTCGCCTACTCAATTGGGGTCACCGTCTTCCAGGCAGTGACCCCGCGGCTGCTGGTGGGAGTCCTGCTGGGTTCTCTGCTGATCGTGATCGCCGAGATCGCCGCCATGGGGTTGGCCCTCTCCTACCTCTTCGAGATCCTGGACGTCCTGGGTCGACGCCAGAGCACTGCCCCGCCCGCACCCTTGCCTTCCACCAAGATGCCTCGGGTGGTCGTGCAGGTTCCCATGTACAACGAGCCGGTGGAGCTGGTGCGCGACACCCTGGTCGCCCTTTCGCGGCTCGACTACCCCTACTTCCTGGTCCAGGCGGTCGACAACAACACCAAGGATCCCGCGGTCTGGATGCCGATCCAGCAGCTCTGTGAGGAACTCGGTGAGCGCTTCAGCTTCCTCCACCTCGACCCATGGCCCGGGTTCAAGGCCGGGGCCCTCAACGAAGCCACCCGCCTCCTTCCCCCGGATGTGGAGGTGATAGCGATCGTGGACGCCGACTACCTGGTGCAGCCGGGTTTCCTGCGAGCCACCGTGCCCCACTTCGCCGATCCCCAGGTCGGCTTCGTGCAAACCCCCCAGCACTATCGCGACTGGGAGGATGACACCTACCTGCGCGGGCTGTTCCACAGCTACCGTTACTTCTTCGACATCACCATGCCGGCTCGCGCCCACCGCGACGCGATCATCTTCTGCGGCACCATGGGTCTCATCCGAAGATCGGTCCTTGATGAGATCGGCGGATGGAACCCCGACTGCATCACCGAAGATGCCGAGGCGAGCCTGCGGATCTTGGGTCGCGGCTATCGGGGGGTCTACCTCCAGCAGGCCTGGGGAGAGGGGCTCATGCCGCTGACCTTCGACGGACTCAAAAAGCAGCGCTTCCGCTGGGCGCTGGGAGGAATCCAGATCCTGCGCCAGCACTGGCGGGAGCTGGTGCCCCTGGCTCCCCATCGCTTGCACTTGACCAGGGCCCAGAGAGCCCACTACCTGGTGGGCGCGATCCAGTGGTTCGGCGACGCGATGCTGGCAATATTCACCGTCCTGCTGCTCGGAACCGCGATCGCCACCGCCGCTCACGACCGGCTCCCGGTGGCCCAAATCACCGGGGCGGTGCTGGTCATCCCACTCCTATTCCTGGTTTTCGGACTACTTCGCGCGGTCTGGGCGCTCAGGGCCAGTGGTCGCCTCACATGGCGCGACGCCGGCTCGGCGCTGCGAGTGTGGTTCGCCCTCAGCTGGACCGTGACCCTGGCGGACATTCGGGGCCTGCTGGTGTCCCGGGCCAGCTTCCTGCGCACTCCGAAGCGGCGCGAGGGTATCAGCAGCTGGGCGCAGGCCCTGCGGTCGTCCCGCTTCGAGACCGGCCTGGCCGCAGCGGCGGTCCTGGGCAGCGTTGCCATGGAGGTCAGGGCCTTCGGCTTCACCACCACCGTGCTGGCCCTCTTACTCCTTTTCCAGGCCTTCGTCTACCTCTGCGCGCCCTGGGCAAGCCTGGCCGCCGAGGGCATCAGCATCACCCCGCTGCGACAGATCTATCTCAACTCCTCACGCTCCACCGGGGAGGGATACCAGGGCCGGTCTTCGATCGCGGCCATCCCGCTTGGACTCGCCTTCGCCGCCTTCGCCGGCCTGGTCGTGGCCTTCGCGACGGCGAGCCCGTCAGGCCCGCAGCCGTTCGGGGTGAGCAACGGGTCAGGAGGCCTCCCCTCAGTTCTGAACCCGCCCTCCACGGTGAGCGCCGCCGGCAAGCCCACCCCTTCACCAAAAGCCGTCGCGAGCCCGTCCGCGACCCCGGCCGGGACTCCGTCTGTGAGCCCGTCCCCAAGTGCCAGCCCTTCGACAAGCCCGTCGGCGTCTCCGTCCGCATCCCCTTCCGCCAGCGCAACCGCTTCTCCTTCCCCGAGCGCGCCCGCCTCCCCTTCCCCCACCCCATGACCGCGCCATGACCGTTGCCACTGCGGCACCAACCAGGGCTGGCGAAATCGAATTGAGAACGGCGGAGTTGGCGACAGCGCATCCAAGGAAATACCCATCGACATCAGCCCTGGGCGGCGATAGGATGGGGGGGTCGGGAAGCCGCCCAAGCTCCCCATCCGGTGCGCCGTCAGGGACCAGGAGGAGGCGTCGTTTGCAGAGAGTCGAAGCGATTACAGCGGCCAGTCCGGCAGCCCGCGAGCTCGTGGGAGATATCGAGCAGAAGGCCCTCCAACTCTCAGCCCTGCTCCGCGAGTTGGACAACCACCCGATCCCGTTCGACGAGTCGCTTCGGGAGGAGTTGACGGCAGCCCTGGATCAGGTCGGGTGCCGGATAGCGGCAACCAGGGCGCTGGAGGGGGTACCCGGGAGCAGCGCCAAGGAGTGACCCGAGGGGCGCCAGCCCACCACAGGTTAGAATCGATCGGTCGGCGCCCATAGCTCAGCCCGGATAGAGCACCAGACTACGGATCTGGGTTTGCGGGGGTTCAAATCCCTCTGGGCGCACCACCTCAGTTCAAATGAATTGGGAAGAACAGCGCTAGACTCGGTGAAAATCTAGCGCAAACCGGGTGTACAATCGCAGTGTCAAGCGCTGTTCAACAGCGCTTCCTTCACCCAAAGCGCTGGAGGCCCAAATGGACACGCGCGAACCCATTCCCGCCCAACCTCTGACCTCTCTTGCCCAGGACTTCGTCGCCGACTGCCGCGCCCGGGGGCTGTCCCTGCGAACGGTCGACTGGTACGACGCCACCCTCGCCCGCCAGTTCCTCCCCTGGTGCGCGTCAGAGGGGATCCACGAGCCCAGCGACCTCACCCCCCCAATCGTGGGACGCTTCACCGCCCGTCTGATCGAGCGCCAGGGACCGCGGGGGCCGCTGAGCCGGGCGACCGTGCGCTCGTACGTCCGGGCGGTCAGGGTGTTCCTCGCCTGGGCGCAGACCCCGGAGGGCGGAGCCGCTGCCGTGGGCGCGAGCCCGAAACTGCCACGACCCGAGCAGAGGGTCCTGGAGGTGCTCACCCGCGAGGAGATCCAGGCCATGGAGAACGTGGCCAAGACGGAGCGCGACAAGCTCCTCGTGCGAGTGCTGGCCGACTGCGGGCTCCGGCTCGGCGAGGTTCTCGCGCTGCGTGCCGAGGACCTCTGGGAGCCGCGGCGCTCCGAGTTCGCCCTGAAGGTGCGGGGCAAGGGCAGCCGCGACAGGATCGTACCCCTCGCGCCGACTCTGTACCGGCGCCTCCGTCGCTACCTGACCGCTCGGGCCGCCGACCGGCGCGACCCGGTCTTCGTCGCCCTGCGCAAGGGAGCCGACGGCCGGTACGGGCCTCTCACCAAGAGCGGGCTCGAGCAGGCGGTCCGGAGCCTGGCCCGCGAGGCGGGAATCGAGAAGCGGGTGTACCCCCACATCTTCCGCCACAGTTTTGCCACCGAGTGGCTCCGTCGCGGTGGCAACATCATCAGCCTGCAGCGGATCCTGGGCCACTCCGACCTGACGATGATCCAGGGGGTGTACAGCCACCTGGACACGTCGGACGACTACCAGGCCGCGATGCGCGTCCTGCTGGGCCAGGACTAGGGCGGGGGCCGGCGGAGATCCGCAGCCGACGGCGCCGGACCCGGGGGCGGGATCAAAGCTGGACGGGGCGCCGGACTGGCTCCGTCACGGTTGTTCGCCATG
>JAJZJU010000056.1 GCA_021809895.1 bacterium | reverse complement strand
GTAACTCCCCCTGCTCCAGCTCCAAGCAGGAGTCGTCCGAGCCGGCCAATATGGCCTGAGGCTCCGCGGTGCCATACTCCGGGCGCGCATCAACGTGGACCGAGACTTCAAGGTCCGAGTCGGGAGCCTCGAGCAAGCGGACCAGAACATGGTCCTGCTCCAGGGTCTTCTGGTGTTCCCGAACCACCATGAAGTCGGTGATGCGAAGCCTGCCGCGGGGACTGCTGAGGGTGGTTTCCAAGATGTTGGTTCCGGGCAGATAGCGGCGGCTATCGGAGATCAGTCCGTCCTCCACCTCAACCCACAGCGATCCCCCGTTGTCCGCATCCAGGATCCGCCCGAATACCGAGGGGCTGTCGAAGCGGGGAACGCACATCCAGTCGATGGACCCGAGCCTTCCGACCAAGGCGGTGGAGTGGAGGTCGCCGATTATTCCGTAGTCCCCGATCGGCAGGTAGCGGGGTCTCTCCAATGTTCATCCCTCCGACAGCGCCGCATCCGAGACCTTCGGAGGGCAACTTATGATCTCTGAAGACTACCCGTTCCAGCAATCATGGGGCCGCCTTCAGTAGGTCCCGGGCCTGGCTGCTGAGAGACGGTGGCAGGTTGTCTCGAGGTGCCGCCGCCACCAGATAGAGTCCAACGCCAACCACCACCGCGGCACTTGCTTGAGTTACTGCCCATTGCCAGGGGAAATTGAAGGGAGCCCGGCGGGAGGCGAGCTCGGTGACCAGAGTCGTTAGCACTGTCCCCAGCGCCAGCACCAGCCCGAGCATAGCCAGCCACGGATGGGAGTTGGGTCTGATGGCCATGCGGGCTCCGCCCGCCGCCACCAGCACCGCGCAGGCGATCAGGCAGGCCGGACCAAGGATGAAGTACCAAAGCAAGGGAAACGGCATCGACTGCAGTACCCGTAGCGCGGACTCTGGATGGACGCCCGGCGGGGTCGGCGGGAGGATATTCAGCTGAATCGAGACCGCGCTGTTGGCGATCGTCAGCACTGACCACACCAACAAGAGGATGCCCAGGGTCCGTCTCTTCATCGCCAACGGCAGCGCTTGGCGGGGGGCGCGCGTCGATCTGAAGGCCACCGGCCCGTCATCGCGGCTATGGCGCGAATCGGCTTCGCTCTGCGGCTCGGGAGCGGGAGCCACGCCAGTGGCCGCCGCGAGAAGATAGATCGCGCCTACGAGGATGAGGCAGTTGGAGCCGGTCGCCACCGCCCATTGCCAGGGCAATTGGATCGGTGGCCTAAGCGACGTCAGCTCCACCACCAGAGTGACCAGCTCGGCCCCCAGGGCCAGAAGCAGTCCAGCTAAGGTCAGCACGCGCCCGGGACCCCGCCGGACTGCCACCAGGATGCTCCCGGCGATGACCACCAGGCCAAAGGCGATAAAAAAAATGGGCCCCAGGAAGAAGTACCAGAGCCATGGGAAGGGGGTGGTCTGGAACAGCCGCAACAGAGATTCTGCGTGGCCTGGAGCTGGCGGGCCAAAGAAGACCACCTGGATCGAAGCTGAGTCGTTGGCGATGCTTACCAGGGACCACACTATGAGCAGGACCCCCAGGGTTCGCCTCTCGATACCCAATGGCAGCGATCCGCGGGGGCCGCGGGTAGACCTGAAGACTACGGGGCCGTCATCTGGGTAGTTTGTCACTCCAGGGGCAACCTCGCTATCAGCTGCATCGCAGCCGAGCTGGCCATGAAATCGTGGTTCACCATCGATGAGGAGTCTAGGTCCGCTTGGGTTCGCCTGGGGAGTCGGCGCCCTGTCAAGGGCCACCAAGATCTGATCGGCCGCGGCCGCGAATCCTCGCCGGTGGCGGAGCGGGAGGGATTCGAACCCTCGAAGGAGTTGCCCCCTTACGGCATTTCCAGTGCCGCGCCCTCGGCCAACTAGGCGACCGCTCCGTACTGCAGCAGGATTCTAAGGCCGGGCCAGACCGGTGGCGGCGCAGCCGATGGCCCGTCCGCTTCACACCGATCCAAAGGACGGTCCAACCAGACCTGGCGGAGAGGGCGGGATTCGAACCCGCGGTGGCTTTAGACCACACCGCTTTTCGAGAGCGGCACCTTAAACCACTCGGACACCTCTCCTTGCCGACAAGAGTCTAATCCCGCCCGGGAGGTGGTCAGTGGCGGGCAGGTCGGCGGCCACCCCATTCTGGTCAGGTCCGGCGCCATCAGCGGTCTGCGGGTTTGTCGCGGAGCTGGACGAAGAACCGCCTCAGGAGCTCGGCGGAGGCGGGGGCCCCCAGGCCCGCCTCGACCAGCGGATGGTGGTTGCCGAAGCGACTGCCCAGGACGTCGTAGGTGGACCTGAAGGCGCCCTTTTTGGGGTCGTCGGCGGCGTAGACCACCCGGCGGACTCGACTCAGGAGGATAGCGCCCGCGCACATCGGGCATGGTTCCAGGGTGACGTAGAGGGTGATCTCGTCGAGCCGCCATCCGCCGGCGCGGCGCACCGCCTGGGCGAGGGCCACCATCTCGGCGTGGAGCAGCGCGCTGGAGCCCCGCTCCACCCGATTGGACGCTGCCGCCACGACCTCTCCAGCGCGCACCGCGACACAGCCCACGGGGACCTCCCCGCGGCGGGCGGCGCCTCGGGCGAGGCTGAGGGCGTGGCGCATATGACCCCGGTCCTCATCGCTCCAGGCCGGAACTGGCCGGGGGTCCAATGAATTAGGCACCCTATAATTGCGGTCCACGTGGTGGCTATAGCTCAGTTGGTTAGAGTGCCAGGTTGTGGCCCTGGAGGTCGAGGGTTCAAGTCCCTCTAGCCACCCCACGCCCAGAGCCGCGGGACCCCTATGGTATGCTCGGGCCGACCCGGAGCAGGGCTGGCGCTGGAGTGCAGTTGCCACGCGCCGCCCGTGGTGACTTTCAGGAGGCGAGATCAACCATGCTTCAGGGCGAGGCCAAAACGGCGGTCATCGATCAGCACCGCCGCCACGAGGGCGACACCGGATCTCCGGAGGTCCAAATCGCGCTCTTCAGCCAGAGGATCAGTGAGCTCACCGAGCATCTCAAGGTCCATCCCAAAGACCACCACACCAGGCGAGGCCTGCTCAAGTTGGTGGGCAAGCGCCGCCGTCTGCTCGACTACCTGATGCGCATCGACATCGATCGCTACCGGACCCTGGTCGCCAAGCTGGGGCTCCGCCACTGACATCGACCGCCTTCCGGAACCCGGCGCTGGAACCGCCCTCCGGTTCACAAATCAGACCGCGACTCCCATGCAGGGGAACGGTGGTTGGCCTGGACGCATCGGCGCAGGCGCGGTTGGAGACTGGCGATCGGGGCCGAGCCGTGGCTCAGCTCTCATCCCCATTCCCTAACCGCGTAGCCTGGATCGCGCCCGGCAAACCCCCGACCGCCCTCCCTGGGACGCGGGGAGGAAAACTATGGAAAAGACAATTGTTGCGCGCACCTTCGACGGCGCGGAGCTAAGCATAGAGACCGGCTGGATGGCCGGTTTCGCCAACGGCGCTGTGATAGTGCGCCAGGGCGACACGGTGGTCCTGGCGACCGCCACCGCCAGCCGGGGCCCCAGGCCGGGGATCGACTTCTTCCCCTTGACCTGTGACTACGAGGAGAAGATGTACGCCGTGGGGCGCATCCCCGGCGCCTTCTTCCGCCGCGAGGGAAGGCCCGGAGAGGCTGCCACCCTGACCTCGCGCATGATCGACCGCCCGATGCGGCCGCTCTTCCCCAAGGATTTCCGCAACGATGTGCAGATCGTGACGACGGTCCTATCCACAGACCAGGTCCACGACCCGGCCATCCTGGCCCTGATCGGGGCCGGAGCCGCAGTCGCCATCAGCGACATCCCCCACGGCGGGCCGATCGCGGCCTGCCGGATGGGCATTCTGGACGGCCAGCTGGTCGAGAACCCGGGAATGCCCGACCTGGAGCGCAGCCAGCTGGACCTGGTGGTGGCCGGCACCAGGGATGCCATCAACATGGTCGAGGCCGGCGCTCTGGAGGTGGGTGAGGAGATCCTGGTTGACGCGCTGAGCCGCGCTCACGAGCGGATCCGCCAGATCATCTCCCTGATTGACGAGCTGGTCGCCAAGGTGGGCAAGCCGGACATGGAGTATCCCCATGTGGGAGTCGCTCCGGAGCTCAAGCAGGCGGTGGCGGAGGCGGCCTACGACCGCATCAACCAGGCGTTCCGCGAGGCCGACAAGACCCAGCGTGACATCCAGGTGGATGCGGTCAAGCACGACGTCCAGTCGCAGCTGCAGGAGCGGTTCCCCGGTCGCGACCAGGACATCTCAGCCGCCTTCGAGTCGGTTCTCAAGTCGGCGGTGCGACAGGCAATCCTGAACGAGGGTCTGCGCCCTGACGGGCGCCGGCTGGACGAGATCAGGCCTATCTGGTGCGAGGCCGGAGTCCTGCCCCGCACCCACGGCAGCGCCGTCTTCACCCGCGGACAGACCCAGGCGCTGTCGGTGGTCACCCTGGGCACCATGTCCGACCAGCAGCGGCTGGACGGGCTTGGCCTGGAGGAGTTCAAGCGCTACATGCACCACTACAACTTCCCGCCCTTCTCGGTGGGAGAGGCCAGGCCGTTACGGTCGCCCGGACGCCGGGAGATCGGACATGGCGCGCTGGCCGAGCGCGCGGTGAAGGTGATGGTGCCGCCGGTGGAGGAATTCCCGTACGCGATCAGGATCGTGACCGAGATCCTCTCCAGCAACGGAAGCACCTCGATGGCGAGCGTCTGCGGCAGCACCCTGGCCCTGATGGACGCCGGAGTACCCATCAAGGCGCCGGTGAGCGGCATCGCGATGGGGCTGGTGACCGACGAGAACGACAGCTCGCGCTACGCCATCCTCTCCGACATTCAGGGGATGGAGGACGCCCTCGGCGACATGGACTTCAAGGTGGCCGGGACCCGCAACGGGGTGACCGCACTGCAGATGGACATAAAGGTGCGCGGGCTAACCCCCGCCATCTTCAGGCAGGCGCTCGAGCAGGCGCGCCAGGGACGGATGTTCATCTTGGAGAAGATGGAGCGGGCAATCCAGGCACCGCGTCCCGAGATGTCGACCTACGCGCCCCGGATCATCACGCTGCACATCCACCCCGACAAGATCCGCGACCTGATCGGCCCCGGGGGCAAGACCATCCGCAAGATCCAGGAGGAGACCGGCTGCCAGATCGACATCGAGGACGACGGCAAGGTCTTCCTGGCGACCGTGGATGAGGAGGCGATGGAGCGGGCGGTGGCGATGATCCGGGACCTCACCGAGTCGGTCGAGGTGGGGCGGATCTACAAGGGCAAGGTGGTCAGGATCATGCCCTTCGGCGCCTTCGTGGAGATCCTGCCCCGCCAGGATGGGCTGGTGCACATCTCCCAGTTGGCGGATCAGCGAGTGAATCGGGTGGAGGACGTGGTCAACATCGGCGACGAGATCATGGTCAAGGTGACCGAGATCGACGACCGTGGCCGGGTCAACCTCTCCAGGAAGCAGGCGATCACAGAGCTCGCCGGCAAGGATGCAAACGGCAGAGGCCCGAACTCCGGCGAGGCGGGTGCCTGAGCCGGCTCCGCTCGATTCGACCTCCAAGCAGGCCCACCTGGACCGGATCGCGGTCCAGGTGGGGGTCTGCCGGAGGTGTCCCCTCCATGAGACCAGGTCCCGAGGGGTTCCCGGAACGGGGCCGGCCACGGCCAGGATCATGGCGATAGGCGAGGCACCGGGAGAACGAGAGGACAAAGAGGGCAAGCCGTTCGTAGGCCAGGCGGGTCAGCTGCTGACCCAGTTGTTGGAGGAGGTCGGCCTGAGCCGGGACGACATCTTCATCACCAACGTGATCAAGTCGCGGCCGCCCGGCAATCGTGACCCCCTGCCCGAGGAGGTGGCGGCCTGCGCCGGCTACCTGGACGAGCAGATCGCGGTGATTGAGCCCCAGGTGATCCTGCTGTTGGGTCGTCACGCCCTGCAGCGGATGGTCCCAGACGCACCGGGCATCTCGCGCTGTCACGGAAGCGTGCTCCGAATCGGCGACCGCACCTACATGCCCTGCTACCACCCGGCGGCGGCGCTTTACCAGGGCTCGCTGCTCCCCACCCTGCGCGAGGACTTTCAGCATCTGCGCGAGCACTTGGACAGACTGGCAAGTCCTCCGAGCGGCCCGGCCCCGTTGGCGCCAAGCCCCATTGAAGAGACGGCTGAGCAGCTTGGTCTCTTCTGAACCCACCCCGCTGCAGGTACTGGACCCCCCGCCGGCCGGGGTGGTCCGGTTCGTGCCCCTGGGCGGGCTGCGTGAGATAGGCAAGAACCTGGCGCTGCTGGAGTGCGGCGACGATGTGCTGATGATCGACGGCGGCCTGCGCTTTCCGGAGATCGGCATGGAGGGGGTGGACATAATCCTGCCCGACATCACCTTCCTCATGACCAGGCTCAGCCGCCTGCGGGCGGTGGTGCTGACCCACGGCCACGAGGACCACATCGGAGCCCTCCCGTTCTACCTGCACCAGTTGCGGGTGCCCATCTACGGGACGGCGGTGACCATGGGGCTCCTTCGCAACAAGCTGGAGCGCAGGGGCCAGGCGGGAGCTGCCGATCTGGTGATGGTCAGTGACGGTCAGACCATCCAGGCTGGCCAGATGAGTGTCGAGTTCATCCACATGACCCACAGCGTTCCCGGCAGCTGTGGCCTGGCCATAACCACGCCGGCGGGGCTGGTGCTGCACACCGGTGACTTCAAGCTGGATCAGACCCCTGTCGGCTCCGAGCCTCCCGACCTGGCGCGGTTGGCGGAGCTGGGACGCCAGGGGGTCCTGCTGCTGTTGAGCGACAGCACCAACGCCACCAACGCCGGTGTCACCCCGTCGGAGGTGAGCGTGCGGCCGGGCCTGGAGCGGGCCATGGTGGAGGCACCGGGCCGGGTGATCGTGGTGACTTTCGCCAGCAACCTGGCCCGCCTGCGGCAGATCCTGGAGATAGCAGATGCCAATGGGCGCCGCACCTGCCTGGTGGGCAGGAGCATGCTGCGCAACTTCACGACCGCCACCCGTCTTGGTTTCCTGCAGCCCCCGAGACAGGGGATGCTGTCGCCGCGGGACCTGGCGAGCATGGCCGACAGTCGCGTCTGCCTGATTGCCACCGGATCCCAGGGGGAGCCGTTGGCGGCCCTCAGCCGTATCGCCGAGGGGGACCACAGGTTCGTGACGGCCAACGACAACGACACCGTGGTCTTGGCCGCCAACCCCATTCCGGGGAACGAATCGACCGTCAACCGGGTGGTCAATCAGCTGGTGACCCGAGGAGTCAGAGTGTTGGCCGGTAGCGCCGATGGGGTGCATGCCAGCGGCCACGGAGCCAGCGAGGAGCTCGCCTTCATCTTGCGGCTGGTGGCGCCCCGGTACTTCGCGCCGGTGCACGGCGAGCCCAGACACCTGGACGCGCACAGGTCGCTGGCGCTGGCCGGCGGAATCGCGGACGACCACATCGCGATGATGGACAACGGCAGCGCTCTCGAGGTGGGCTGGGCGGGAATGCGTGTCGCCGCCACCGTCGGCACAGGTCGGGTCCCACTGGACTCTGACGGCAGGGCCGTGGGGGCGAGAGGTGCGCTGGTCGCCCGCCCAGAGGAGATCCTTGCGGTCGCCTGCCGGGTCACCGGGGCTGAGGTCCAGGTGGAGATCGCGTTTGCCGGGGATGCTGGGGGAGTTCCACCACATGAGGCGATGCAGGCGATCCGGAGGGCCGCCCAGCGGTCGGTGCGCCGATCTCGTGCGGACGATGCCGGAGCGGCGGAGATTGGACGTCTGGTGGAGGTCGAAGTCGAGCGCGCGCTCGCCCAGCAGCGTATTGACCACTTGAGGGTTCTGCCGATCGTGTCCGTGGCCTGATGGTCCGGCGCTGGCTAGTCGGCGCGGCGGCCGGGCTGATTGTGCTCGGTGGTGTGGGCACAGTGCAGCTTTTACGGCCCGTGCCACCTCCAAAGGTGATCTTCAGCCTGGCCAGCACCTACAGAGTTCCCGGGCCATCGCTGACGCCGCCGTTCCCGGTTACCGGCCAAGCGGCGCTGTACCTGGAAGGGACCGGCTGGATCGGTCGAACCCCGGGGCAGACCCCTGTACCGATCGCAAGCGTGACCAAGCTCATGACCGCTCTGCTGGTGGTGGAAAGCCATCCCCTCCAACCTGGCCAGGAGGGCCCCAGCCTCACCATCACTGCTCAGGATCAGTCGGTGTACCGCCAGGAGGCGGCGGCGGGGGATTCCGTGCTGCCGGTGGTGGCGGGGGAGTCAATCTCCGAGCTTCAGCTCTTGGAGGGGCTCTTGCTTCCCTCGGGAGATAACGTCGCTAGACTCCTCGCGCAGTGGGTCTCCGGGTCGGAGGCCAACTTTGTTGCGGCCATGAACCGCCAGGCCAGGCTCCTCGGCATGAAACAGACCGTGTATGCGGATGCCAGCGGGCTGGACCCAGGGAGTGTCAGCACGGCTGCGGATCTGACCAGGTTGGCGATCCGGGTCATGAGTGAGCCTGTGCTGGTCGCGGTGGTGGCGATGTCGCAGGCCGACCTACCGGTGGCAGGAGTGGTCCACAACTACGACTTTGTGTTGGGTCAGCAGGGTGTGATTGGGATCAAGACAGGCTGGACCGCACAGTCCGGAGGGTGTTTTGTGTTCGCAGCCAAACGCCAGATCGCGGGCGGTGCCTCAGCCGAGCTCGTGGGGGCGGTCCTGGGCGAACCTGGCAACGCATATTCAGGGATAGTGGCGGCGGAGCATGACAGCGTGGCTGTGCTGGCCGCCACCTGGCCCAAGCTCGAACCGGTGGTCCCAATCGCGAAGGGCCAGCGACTCGGTAACCTGCGCACCAGCTGGAGCCCTGGGACCACAATTCTGGCCGGGACCGCCCTGCGGTTGGTCGGATGGCCCGGCCTCGAGATCCGCCTGTCGGCCTCGTCACTGCGCATCCGCGCCCCCCTTAGGAGCGGCTCGGTGGTGGGGCGGGTACTGGCGTCCATCGTCGGCGGGCGAGACAGCGCCGGTCCCGCGGTCACCGAGGGGTATCTTGGGGGCCCGACCTGGGAATGGAGGCTCGGCAACGCCCACTTCTGAGCCATGGTCGAGCGGATGTGCGAAATCGCTGCTAAACTGCGCGAAGCGGGTGGTTCCTCCACTTCATGTCTCATCCACGCCACCCGGCAGTGAGGCCCTTTGCGATGGCGACAACCAAGAGGCGTCCGGCCCAGCGACCTAGGGCCCCACGGCGCCGCCCGGCTCGTCCCAGGCCAAAGTCGGCCACCCGCCGCCAGGGTCCGGCGCTGTCACTAAGCCCGCAGCAACGACGCGAGCTAGGGGGCCTGAGCTCGCTGGCTCTCGGTGTCATCGCGATCATCCTTCTGGGATTCCACAACGCACCGGTGGCTCGCGAGTTCGCAACCGGCATGTCCCTGGCCGTGGGGATCGGAGGATGGATCCTGGGATTGGGGTTGGTCGTCGCAGGGCTGGCGCTGCTAAGCGGCCCTGGGGCTGAGCGCAGCCTCGGGCAGGTGCTGGCGGCGGTGGCCGTTTCCGCAACTGCCGCGATCTCGATGGCGGCGGTTGCGAGCGCTCCGGCTGGCGGCCTGGTGGGTCGGGAAGTCGGGCTCCACCTGGCCCGACTGGTTGGGCCTGCCGCTGCCATGGTGGCTCTTGGAGCGATCGCGGTCGGGGGACTGGTGGTTGGCCTAGGTGTCTCCCTGTCCCGCTCAGGGGAGATCGTGGTCGCCACCCTGGGAGCGGCGGGAGCCGCCCTGTTTGCACCCCGAGCTGGCGGTCGGGATGTCAAGGGTCGAGTACCTGTCGCTCCGGCCACAAACGGTTCCACTCCGATTGCGATCTCCCCAAGCACAGAACCAATCGAGTCATCGCTGACGCCGGTGGCATTGCCGGAGCCATTTCAGCGGATCTTCGACGAGCTGGAGCCGGATGAGGAGGAGGTGGCACCACCCGAGCCAGCGCCGGGGACGATCGCTGTGCCCGGGGCGGTGAGCCCGATGCCGCTACCGATCGCGGGCGTCAGCGACGAGGATGTCGCGGAAGGCGACGGTGAGGACCCCGAGCCCAACTGGATGCTTCCCAGCCTGGATCTCCTGGACTCGGCCCAGGGCAAGCGGGAGCGGCTCCAGAATGAGATTCGAACCAGGATCAGGACCATCGAGGCGACGCTTAACAACTTCGGCGTCGAATCCAAGGTGATGGGCGTCAACGCCGGGCCCACGGTGACCCAGTACGAGCTCCAGCCCGGACCGGGCGTCCCCGTTCGGAGGGTGCTCGCCTACCAGACAGACCTGTCACTGGCTTTGGCCGCCCCGATTCGGGTCCAGGCGCCGATCCCGGGCAAGTCCGCGATCGGAATCGAGGTCCCCAACAAGGCGGCCCAGTTGGTCACCTTGAAGGAGATCGTGCAGGCCCCGTCCTTCAGCGACTTCAAGAGCAGACTGGCGGTGGCGCTGGGAGCTGATGTGAGTGGGCATCCAGTCCTGGGAGACCTGGCGGCCATGCCACACCTGCTGATCGCGGGAGCGACCGGCTCTGGCAAGAGCGTCTGCATCAACGCGGTGCTGGCCGGACTCTTGCTGCAGTCCACCCCCAGGGAGCTTCGCCTCATCCTGGTGGACCCAAAGCGCGTCGAGCTCAGTGGATTCGCCGGACTGCCCCACCTTCTGGTGCCCGTGGTCGTGGAGCCTGACTCAGCGGTCGCGGCCCTGCGCTGGGCGGTGGTGGAGATGGAGCAACGGTACAAGCTCTTCGCCGGACACGGAGCCCGCAACATCACGGTCTTCAACGAGCGGGCTCCCCAGCTTGGACTGCGCACCCTGCCCAAGATCGTGATCGTCATCGACGAGCTCGCCGACCTGATGATGGTGGCCGCCAGTGAGATCGAGGACCTCATCTGCCGCATCGCCCAGCTGGCCAGGGCGGTTGGCATCCACCTCATCGTGGCCACCCAGCGACCCTCGGCCGACATCATCACCGGTCTTATCAAGGCCAACATCCCATCCCGGGTCGCGTTCGCGGTCAGCAGTGGGGTGGACTCCCGAGTCATCCTCGACGAGATGGGGGCGGAGAAGCTGCTGGGGCGCGGTGACATGCTCTACCTGCCGATCGACGCGGGCAAGGCGACCCGGCTCCAGGGGGCCTACGTTTCGGACCGTGAGTTGGACCAGCTGATCGGGTGGTGGAAAGCCCAGGGCAGGCCCACGTACCAGGAGGAGATCCTGCAGGCCGCAGCCCTCAGCCCCAATCCTGGAGATGGGGCGATTCGGCGCGACCCCCTCTTCGAGCGGGCCGGGCGGATCGTGATAGGCGAGGGCCGTGCGGCAGCATCCCTGCTCCAGCGCAAGCTGAACGTCGGCTACACCAGGGCGGCCCGCCTGGTCGATCAGCTGGCTGAGGCCAGGGTCGTCGGCCCGTACGAGGGCAGCAAGTCGCGAGAGGTCCTGATGAACTTGGCGGAGCTGGAGCACATGCTCGACACCAGCGACGAGGAGGAGTAGGCGGCTACCCTTGCAGCATGGCCAGCAGTGAGCACTCATTCGACGTGGTATCCGACTTCGACCGGCAGGAGCTGGTCAACGCGGTCGAGCAGGCCCGGCGCGAGATCGCGACCCGTTATGACTTCAAGGATGTCACCGCTGAGATTGACCTTCAGGACAAGGAGATCGTCATCCTGGCAGCTTCGGACGGGCGGGCCGACGCCGTCCTGGATGTCCTCAAGAGCAAGCTGGTCCGGCGCAATCTGTCCCTCAAGATCCTCCTCCCCGGCAAACCGGAGCCGGCGGCCAAAGGCAATGTGCGGCAGGCGATCAAGATCCAAAAGGGGATAGACGAGGACACCGCCCGGGATCTCAGCAAGCGCATCAAGGCGGGCCACCCCAAGGTCCAGGTCCGGATCCAAGGCGACGAGCTGCGGGTGGTGGCCAAGGACAAGGACAACCTGCAGGCGGTGATCCAGGACCTTCGCCAGCTGGACCTCCCTGTGCCGCTTCAGTTCACCAACTATCGCTGAGGCCATTTCACGCCAGAGCGGGGCGGCGGCGACGGCCTTCGACGCAGCGCAGTCTGGGTCGCCCGGACATAACTGAATGGAGAAACTGGCGGAGAGGTTGCCGGCGGCTGCTCGTGTGCTCGATCTGGCACTGGGGCCACCCGTGGTCACGGTCGCCACTGCGGAATCCTGCACGGGGGGGCTGCTGGGGGCGGCACTCACCGCGGTCCCGGGAAGTTCGGCAGTCTATCTGGGCGGCCTGGTCACATACGGGAATGCCGCCAAGCGCGAACTCCTGGGGGTGTCAGGCAGGGTTCTGACCAAGTGGGGGGCGGTGAGTCCTCAGGTGGCAGCGGCGATGGCGGCCGGAGCCAGGAGTGCGCTCAGATCTCAGCTGGGAGTTGGGATCACCGGCGTGGCCGGCCCGGGGTCGTCCTGTCGCAAGCCCGCGGGGCTGGTCTACGTCGCCGTGGCCTCGGCTCGGGGCACCCGCGTGGAGCGTCTCGACTCAGACCTGGGGCGCCAAGGTAATCGTCTGGCGGCGGTCGATCTCGCCCTCAGCATGCTGGCGGAAGAGCTGAGCGTGTGAACGGACATGAAGCACAGAGAGGAAGACCTGCACCGAAACAGTTGGAGTTGCTACAATGACGAACGCACGTTCCTGGCAAGGCTTCTGGATTCTGTCCCAGGCCGTCCTTGATCACCAACCCTGCCCATCATGAGGAGGCGACCCACATGAGCGTTACACTCGAGATTCCAGGACGCCTGAGCGGCCCTGAGACGAGGGATTCCAAGGAGTTGGCCAGGGTGAACAACGAGAGGGAGCGGGCCCTGGCGGCCGCTCTGGGACAGATCGAGCGCAGCTATGGCAAGGGCGCGATCATGCGCTTGGGGGATGCCAGCGGCCTTAAGGGCATCGACGTGATTTCCACCGGGGCGCTGACCCTGGACCTGGCCCTGGGGGTGGGCGGCATTCCCAAGGGCCGGATCGTCGAAATCTTTGGCCCGGAGTCTTCAGGCAAGACCAGCCTCAGCCTGCACGTGGTGGCGGAGGCACAGCGGGCGGGCGGTGTGGCCGCATTCATCGACGCCGAGCACGCTCTCGACCCGGCCTACGCGGCCAAGATCGGGGTCAACACCGCCGACCTGCTGATCTCTCAGCCTGACACTGGCGAGCAGGCGCTCGAGATCGTGGAAGCGCTGGTGCGCAGTCAGGCCGTGGACGTGGTTGTGATCGACTCGGTTGCTGCCCTGGTCCCCAAGGCTGAGATAGATGGAGAGATGGGAGACACTCACGTGGGCCTCCAGGCCCGCCTCATGTCCCAGGCGATGCGCAAGCTCACCGGGGCCATCAGCCGTTCCAATTGCTCGGTGATCTTCATAAACCAACTTCGTGAGAAGGTTGGAGTGATGTTCGGCAACCCGGAGGTGACCAGCGGCGGTCGGGCCCTCAAGTTCTACGCCTCGGTCCGGATTGACATCCGCCGCATCGAGTCCCTGAAACAGGGCATGGACGTCATCGGCAGCCGGGTGAAGGTACGAGTGGTCAAGAACAAGGTGGCGGCTCCCTTCCGCACTGCCGAGCTGGACCTGCTCTACAACGAGGGCATCTCCTTTGAGGGGAGCGTGCTGGACGCGGCCCTGGAGGCAGGAGTGGTGGAGAAGAGCGGGGCTTGGTTCAGCTATGGGGAGACCCGCCTGGGCCAGGGCCGAGAGAACGTCCGGGATCTGCTGAGAGGGAATTCAGAGCTGACCCAGGAGATCGCTCAGAAGGTGCGCCAGGCTGTTCTCGGCGACCCCGTGTCCGATCTGCCTGATGCAGAGGAACCGGCGGCGGAGGCGCTCATCTCCTGAGCACCGGGGCTCCATATGGGGCCAACCCTTCCCTCTGAGCCGGGTCCCGCGCGGTAGAATGCCGAAGGTTCTAGTTGAATTTCTTCTTCCCTCCTAGATGGTGAGGGTTTCATTGGGAAGGGCTGGCTCCTAGCCTGCTCCCCGGTACTGCGAGGTAAGCACAATGACCGCCGCATTGGTGGCGCTGGTCGTCGTCCTGGCAATCGTCGCTGTAGGTGCCATCGTCTACGGTCTCCGGGCCTCTCAGCAGAACGGCCTGCGCACAGCCAAGGAGCTGGAGGAGCTCAGGGCTCAGCGCGTCGAGATCGAGGCAGAGCGCCGAGCCGTCGGATTGGAGGCCAAGGCCGAGGCGTTGCGCGTCAGGACTGAGCTTGAGGACGAGCTCAGAGAGCGCCGTTCGGAGATAGCGCGCCAGGAGCAGCGCATCCTCCAGCGTGAGGAGCAACTGGATCGCCAGCAGCAGGACCTGCTCCAGCGCAGTGAGGCGGTGGGGGCAGAGCTGAGGGCAATCGAGGAGGATCGCGCCCAGGTGGCGGCCCTGCGTGACAGCGTCGGGCTGGAGCTCCAGCGGGTCGCCGAGCTCAGCCGGGACCAGGCCCGCCAGGAGATTTTGGAGTCCCTGGATCGGGAGCTGGTGGCGGAGAAGGCAGACAAGATTCGCCACGCCGTGGGGGAGGCCAAGACCGAGGCCGAGGACCGTGCCCGAGAGGTGCTGGTGACGACCATCCAACGTCATGCCGCGGACCAGACCGGGGAGACATCGGTGTCCGTGGTGCCCCTGCCCAATGACGAGATCAAGGGGAGGATCATCGGTCGTGAGGGACGCAACATCAGGGCCCTGGAGAGCGCTCTGGGCGTCGACCTGATCATCGACGACACCCCCGAGACCGTGGTTCTCAGCGGCTTCGATCCTGTGCGCCGCGAGGTGGCGAGGGTCACCCTTACCAAGCTGCTGAGCGACGGCCGCATCCATCCCACCCGCATCGAGGAGGTGGTGACCCGATCGAGGCTGGAGGTCGCGACCAAGATCGCAGAGGAGGGAGAGAAGGCACTCTTTGAGCTTGGCCTTCAGGGCATCCATCCCGAGCTGATCAAGCTGGTCGGGACTCTCCGCTACCGTTACAGCTACGGCCAGAACGTGCTCGCGCACGTGAAGGAGGTGGCCTACCTCTCTGGGATGATCGCCGCTGAGATCGGTGCGGATGAGCATCTGGCCAAAGAGGCCGGAATGTTCCATGACATCGGCAAGGCGGTGGATCACGAGGTGGAGGGATCCCACGCCATCATCGGCGGGGAGATCCTGAAGCGCCTGGGCCGGCACCCTGACGTGATCGACGCCGTGCAGTGCCATCACTACGATGTGGAGCCCAGCACCGTGCTTGCCTTCATCATCCTCAGCGCCGACGCCATCTCGGCCTCTCGGCCCGGCGCCCGCCGGGAGACCCTGGCCAGCTACATCAAGCGTCTCGAGAAGCTGGAGGAGATCGCCAACGACTTCGATGGGGTGGAGCGATCGTTCGCGATCCAGGCGGGACGGGAGATCCGGATCCTGGTGCGCCCGGAACGGATAACCGACGACCACGCGGTCGTCCTGGCCCGGGATGTGGCCAGGCGGATCGAGAGCGAGATGAGCTATCCGGGGACCATCAAGGTGACTGTGGTCCGGGAGACCAGGTCCGTCGACTACGCCAAGTAGTCTCCCCTGAGTCGCTCGATCCCTGGCCCCTGTGGCAAATTTGTGACAGCCGTGCCTCGAATCGCCCCGGATGGGAACATTGCATGCCAGAAGTGGCTAGACTTCGGGCTGGTCCGCTGGAGGGGACGTACTGGAACTGGCAGGTCCGGCGGCCGATCAAAGAACCGGGAGAAGGAGACTGTGGCGTTCCACACACGGCTGGCGATCACCAGGTGCGGAGTCTTTGGTGACCCAGGTATGCGGATGAGCCCATGAGCTCAGCACCTAGAGTAGCGCGCCGGTCCACTCTGCCAGCTTCCGCGGTGCGGACAACGGCAGAACGCAGTAGCTCACGGTCGGACGTAGGTCGAGCTACCGAAGGCCGCGCACCGCAAGGGGCCGGCGTGAGCCTGTCCGTGTACGTGGTGGTCGGGCTGGTGACGGGAGCTGCGGTGGCTGTGGCTGCTGTGTGGGTTCGGCCTCCTTTCCAGTGGGGAACGCTAGTCTTGGTTGTGGCCATCGTAGCCCTGCTTGAGTCGAGTGGGTCTGTCTCATTTCAGTTGGGCCGGTCGCGTATCAACTTCAGCGCTAAGGCTTATGCCAGCATCGGCGCTGTTTACCTGCTCGGCATGCCTGGGGCAATAGCGTCGACGCTGGCCTCGGTGATCAGCAGTGTCTGGGTGAAAAAGCAGGTTTCTATCAAGACCCTGTTTAACGCCTCCATGAGCATCTTGGTGTATTCCGCTGCATATGGCACCTTCCACTTTCTGGCCCATTCAGGCACTGCCGGACCGTACCTCCTTGTGTTGGCCGGTGCGTCTGGTGGGATAGCAGCTTGGCTTGTTAACTATGTCCTCCTAGGATGCGTCATCTCTGTGGAGCAACGTCTATCGCACTTTAGCTGGACAACCTTCATCAAGAACGCCACCCCGCTGTCTCCGTACTACCTAGGGTATGGTTTGACAGGAGTTGGGGTGCTGGCTGCTAGCCTTCGTCTGGGCCAGTTAGCCGCGCTGGTCACTCTCGCCGCTCCCGTTGCGATCGTGCAGACAGCGACAAATCGGTGGATTCGGGAGCAACATGCTCGCGTCGAGGAAGCGCGCAGTGGGTTCAATGCGACCCTCGTAAGCCTTTCCAAGGCGATTGACCTTCGGGATAAAGACACAGAGGGTCACTGCCGTCGAGTGGTTGACTACTCACTAATGATGGGCCGCAATTTGAACTTCAGTGAGGAGGAGTTGACCCGTCTCTGCCACGGGGCGCTACTCCACGATATCGGCAAAATTGGCGTTTCAGATGCGATACTCCACAAGCCCGGTCCGCTGACGGAGGAGGAGTGGTCCGTGATGCGGACCCACCCAGAGCTTGGCTTCATGATGGTGGCAGATGTGAAGCAGCTTGAGAAGGCGCGCGAGATAATTCTGAATCATCACGAGCGCT
>JAJZJU010000055.1 GCA_021809895.1 bacterium | reverse complement strand
GACTCCTGCTGGTGGCCGGCTGCGACCCCGCGCTGCCGTTGCTGGCGGAGGGGCTGGCCGCCACCGGCTCGGAGCTGCGCCTGATATGGTGGCCGTGCGGTAGCGGGCGGGCGCTGGATCTGATCGCAGCCGGTCTGGTCCACGCGGCCGCCGTCCATTCGCAAGCCGGCAGCCTGCCCAAACATCCCGGGCAGGCTGCTTTCGGGTTCGCCAGATGGAGAGAGGGGTTAGTCCACCGCCCGGAACGGCCCTTTGCGAGCCTGGGCGAAGCGCTGGAGCGGGGGCTCCGGCTAGCCAACCGCGAGCAGGGATCTGAAGCCCGCCGGCTCCTCGACCGCCACCTGAGCGAGTTGGGCGCCGAAGAGGTACCCGGGTACGAGAGCCACTACCGGGGCCATCTGCCGGTGGCGTCGGCCATCGCCGACGAGGGTGCCGACTACGGGGTCGCGATGGAGGCCGCCGCGCTGGCGCTGGGGCTGGGATTCATCGGGCTGTCGGAGGAGGAGTCGGTCATCCTGGTTCCCGACGACAGGACCGGCAGTGGTGAGCTGACCGCTCTCCTCAACGCGCTGGCGCACCCTGCCCTGGAGCGCCAGCTCGCATCGTTGCCCGGCTACGACACCGCCATCCTGGGGGATACCGTCTGAGCGCGTGGGTTTTCGCCGGGCTCCCAGCCGCATTGGTATGGAGTCTGTCCGAACGGTGGTCCGGACTGACGAGGGCTGCGGCCAGCAGCCTCCCCCGACTATGGTCGCCAGACGGTCTGGACGTTGGTGAACTCGCGGATCCCGAAGCTTGCCAGTTCGCGTCCGAACCCGCTCCGGCGGACCCCACCGAAGGGGATGCGGGCGTCCGAGTGGGTCATCCCGTTGACAAACACCCCGCCGGTATCGAGCCGGCTGGCGATGGCGACCCCTCGCTCCGGGTCCGAAGTCCAGATGTTGCCTCCAAGCCCGTAGTTGGGGTGATTTGCCAGAAGGACCGCCTCCGCCTCGTCCGCGAACTCAGTGAATGCTGCGACCGGGCCGAAGGTCTCCTCCCGGAACGCGGCCATCTCGGGCGTCACCCCGGTCAGCACGGTGGCGGGGTAGAAGAAGCCGGGGCCGGGCGCGGGCTCGCCGCCCAAGAGGACGTCCGCCCCCTGGATGCGCGACCGTGCCACCTGGTGGTGAAGGCGCTCGCGCAGGTCGGCGCGGGCGAGTGGCCCCATCTGCACGCCGGGAGCGGTCGGGTCGCCCACCTGGAGGGCCGCGGCGGCCGCCTGGAAGCGTTCCAAGAAGTCTGGGAAAACTGCCCGATCCACCAGGAATCGCTTGGCGGCTATGCAGCTCTGCCCGGCGTTCTGGAAGCGGGCTCGCACTCCCATCTGGGCAGCCTGGTCCAGGTCGGCGTCGCCCATCACCATGAAAAAGTCGGAGCCGCCCAGCTCCAGCACCGCCTTCTTCAGCTCCCGGCCGGCGAGCTGGGCCACCTGACTGCCGGCTCGGTCGCTGCCCGTCAGGGTTACGGCTCTGACCCGAGGGTCGGCGATTATCCGCTCGATGGGGTCGGTTCCGACAACGAGGGCGGCCAGTGATCCCCTGGGGAAGCCGGCCTCCTCCACCAGCTTCTCCAGGGCCAGTGCGCACCCGAAGGTCGTCGGCGCGTGCTTGAGCAGTCCTGTGTTGCCGGCCATGAGCGCGGGGGCGGCGAAGCGGATCACCTGCCAGAGCGGGAAGTTCCACGGCATGATCGCCAGCACCACGCCGAGCGGGCGGTAGGCGACGAAGCTGCGGGGCGAGTCGGACGGCATCGGCTCGTCGGCCAGGAACAGTTCCGCCTGGTGGGCGAAGTACTGACAGCTGATCGCACACTTCTCAACCTCGGCCCGAGCTTCGGAGAGCGGCTTGCCCATTTCCGCGGTGACCAGCTGCGCCAGCTGATCCGCGCTCCGCCGCAGCCCCTCAGCCAGAGCCAGCATCCGCTGCGATCTCCAGGAGATCGGCTGCTGGGAGTTTTGGAGAAAGGCGGAGTGGGCCCTGGCGATGGCGGCCTCGACCTCGGCGTCGGACATAGCCCGGCGTTCCTCCAGCACCTCCTCGGTGGCGGGGTTCACGCTCCTGAAGATCTCTACCACCTGGTCAACCACGATGGTCCTCCTTGCTGCGACATGCTCATTGGGCTCCCGGCCCCTCCTGGGGAAGGTAGCGTCCCCGACCAGCTGAGGCCTCCATCCGAAGCCGTCCGTTGTCGGTCAGCACTCTTAGGTGGGCCTCCGACTCGAACACCGCCAGCATCTGGTTGAATGGGTCCAGGGAAGAGAATGTACGGCGCCTTCTGGTCCAGGGCAGCGCCCCAGCAACCTCCCGGGCGGTGCTGCCCTTCGAGTTGACGACCTCAAGGCAGCGCTCCAGCCTGTCCCGGTGGTGGTCGAGGAGCTCGTCGACTCGTTCGCGCAGACCGCTGAACGCGGGGCCATGGGCGGGGAGCACCAGGGTGGCCGGCAGCTCCCGCACCAGTTGCAGGGAGTCCATGAAGCTGGCCAACGCGCTGTCAGCAAGTGGCAGTTCGACCCCCAGAGACGGGGTGATGTGAGGCAGCACGTGGTCACCCGCGAAAAGGATCGATCGCCCCTTGTCGAACAGGCACAGATGCCCCCTGGTGTGACCCGGAGTGGCGATGACACGGAGCGCCGGCCCCTCCGGCAGGAGCAGCTCTCCTCCCACCAGGTAGACATCAGGGGCCGGGGGAGCCCAGGGGGCATCGCTTCTTGCTTGGTCCGCCGCCAGCAGCCTCTCCACCACGTCCTCGGCAGAGCAGCTGAGCAGCCGGTCGAGTGACGCCTGCCTGGCCCGGGCGGGGTTCTCGGCGAAGGCGACCTGGGTCTCTCGGTCACCCAGTCCCAGGCTCAGCCACGCACCCGACTCCTGGCGAACCCAGCCAGCCAGTCCCAGGTGATCTCTATGGACATGGGTGGCAAAGATTGCTGAGATGTCCCCGGGAGCCCCGCCCAGACGCCGCAGTCCTGAGAGCAGCGCCTCGCGGCTCTCGTCCCTGTCCCAGCCACAGTCGATAAGAAGGAGGCCACGGGCGGTCCGGACCAAGTAGGCGTTGACCGCCCGGAGCGCGTCTCCAGGCAGCGGCAGGGGGCAGCGGAAGACACCATCCGCCACCTCCTCCAGGGCCGGCTCGGCCCAGCTGTAGCGGTCCTCAGCCAACCGGGTCCGCCGGGCCCGCCGGGGGACTTTCGGCCATGATCAGGCGGCTCACCTGAGCCAGGTCGATCGGCAGATGACTGCGGATCTGCAACTGGCACGTCAACTGGCCGCCCGCCTGGGCCTGCATGCGCAGTGGATGCAGGGTGACAGAGTCGCCCGGCTTGAGGTGAAGATGGCGCTCCAACCGCAGGCTCAGCTGGTTGAGCGAGGCTTCGGGGGGCAGCTGCAGCTCGATGTCGACCTGAAGGGGGATGTGGGTCACGGTGAGAGCTGCCATAAGGACCCCGCTGTTGGGAATCCGCACCGGCCGCCCCCCCACATCGACGGTGGTGTAGACGACCCCGACGTGGGTCACGATCCCGGAGTACTCAATGCCGCCGAAGAGGTAGGTGCGGATGTGGACCCAGTTGCCGACCACGAAGGGACGGGCCATCAGCAGCACCAGCCCGGCGAAGACGCTGCCCAGCGATGTCTGCGCCGCCACCCCCACGATCACGCCGACGATCGCCCCCGCGGCCAGCAGGCCGGTGAGGTCTATCTGGAGCGCGGAGAGCACCCCCAGCCCCAGCACCACGTAGAGGCACCAGGTGGCGACCGGCCTCCAGGAGTACAGGGGGGTTCCCTTGAGGTGGAAGAAGACGCGGGACAAGAAGGCGCGGATGGCGATCCCACCCAACACCACCGCGGCTAAAAATATCCCGAACTGCACCAGCAGCTGGTCGCCTCTGGGAGCCAGCCCGAGGATCTGCGGGCGTACCGCGAACAGCGCCGCCAGGGCTGCCCCAGAGATGGCGGCGGTCAGCCAGGTGCTTCGGCGTTCTCTCTGAGGGCTCCGCGGATGGCTCAGCATCGGCCAATAGTCCCAGACCTGAGGGCGGGAGCGCAGGCGAGTGGCGCGAGCTCAGCCCTCGGCGGTCAGGGTGGGGTCGGTGTTTAGATGAGTCTTGCCCCTGAGCGCGGCCAGGACCGCAGCCACGATGGCGATCACGATGAGGAAGATCGCGGAGGCGACGAGCCCGTTGGTCGACTGGCTGGCCGTCTGCCGGTGGGAGGCGCTGGTCCCGGCCGCCAGCCCGTACATCACTCCGACCAGGGCCACCCCCAGGGATGTGCCCATGCCACGGGTCATGTTGAGGATGCCGCTGGCCATCCCGGAGTCCTCTTTGGGGGCGGAGCCCATGATGGCGGCGTTGTTGGGGGGGGTGAACATGCCCAGGCCGACTCCACACAGCGCCAGTTCGACCAGCAGCAGGGGTCCCGAGACAGGGTGGACCGCTATCGCCGCCATGCTGAGGGCGACCAGCGCCATCCCGCCCACGGTGAGCGGCTGGGCCCCGACCCGGTCGGCGACATTGCCGGCGAAGGGCGCGGTTATCCCCAGCGCAAGCGGCAGCAGCAGCAGCTCGACGCCGGCCTGGCCGGGGTTCTGATGCCCCGCGTACTTGAGGTAGAAGGGGAGCACGAACAGGATCCCGAACAGGGCCAGATACGACAGCAGGCCGGAGGAGATGCCGGCCGAAAACTGCACGATCTTGAAGATCGCAAGGCTCATCATGGGGGCCCGGATCTTCAGCTCGCGGTGGATGAAGAGGGCACCGAAGACGATGGTGGCCACGAAGTAGAGGAGGATCTGGGATGATAGCCAGCCGGTCTCGTCTCCGAACGACACCGCCAGCAGAAGTCCCGAGATCGCGGCGGTGAAGTAGCCGATTCCGAGCCAGTCGACCGGCTGGCGCTCGGCCAAATGGCGGCTGCGGGGCAGCAGGAACCACCCCAGGGTCATTCCCAGGATCCCGGCTGGGACGTTCACGAAAAAGATGAGCCGCCAGCCTCCCAGGAGGATGAGGAATCCCCCGAGGGCTGGGCCCAGGGACAGTCCCAGGGCCTGGGCGGCTCCCTGAACTCCGATCCCTCGCCCCAGCTTCTCGCGGGGCATGGCCTGGACGATGAGGGCGACGCTGTTGGCCTGCAGCATCGCTGCCCCGAAGCCCTGGAGAACCCGGAAGACGATGAGCCACTCCAGGCTGGGGGCCAGCCCGCACAGGGCGGTGCCGATTATGAAGATGCCGAAGCCGTAGACGTAGAGGAGCTTGCGGCCCACCATGTCCGCGAACCTGCCCACCGCTGTGACCATGGCGACCAGGACCAAGAGGTAGGCGAGCGAAACCCACTCCACCGCGCCCAGGGTGGTGTGGAAGCTCTCGTAGAGCTTGGGCAGCGCCAGCACCACGATGCTGGCGTCCAGCTGGCCCATGAAGGCGCCCACGCAGACGGTCCCCACCACGTACCAGTGGGCGTTGGGCTTGTTGGCGATTGAGGCCGGGCGCCGGGATTCGACCAGGAGCCGACGCCATCCAGAGGCAGCCACGGGTGCGTCGGATCCAGCGACAGGCATCGACTATGAATATAGCCGATTTGTACGGTCTAATCACGCTCCCATCGACTGGCTCGGCGGGAGCAGGAGGGGGAGAAGGGCCCCGCCCGGCGAGCCGGGCGGGGCCCTCTGGGACGCCTACGCGTGGCGCCCCAGAGGTCGGATGGAGTCAGCCTCCAGGCGATGGGGTGGGGCTGGGGGCCGATCCTCCAGCCGCCTGTGGGGTGGGCCCGACCTGGCCGATCGGGTCCTGGGCAACCAACCCGGAGCCGGAGAGAACGATGGCGGCGATCTCCTCGGTCTCATAGCCGCTGTGGACCGCCCAGCCGTAGGCGAGCAGGCTCACCATGATCACGACCAGGATGTCGGCGGGGAAGGGGATGCCGACCGTCTTGGGCGCACCGACTGTGCCGGCCGCCCCATAGGCTCCGTAGTAGGAGATGGCGAACATCGCCAGCAGGAAGAAGATCAGCCACCAGGTGCTGCTCACCGCCTTTCGGCCTTCCTCATTGGAGAGGTACCAGAGGGCTCCGGTGAAGCCGACGATCATGCAGATGGTGACGAAGTAGAAGACCCCGAACTGCGGGTGGGGAAGGGTGGCCGGGGTGGCCGTCAGGGCATACCCCCCCCAGCGCTGGACGATTATCCAGAGCACCAGGAAGACCAGCCCCAGGACACCACCGGACGCCGGGTTTATCCAGCCCCGCGACGGTGCGTAGAACCAGACGAAGATAGGCAGCGCGACGAACACTCCGGCGAACACGATCGCCAGGGTGAAGAAGCCCGCCCAGTAGACGATCAGGGCAGCCCCGAGGAATCCGATGGGGGCTAGGACCTCGGCTCCCCAGAGACGGAACGGCCGGGTCAGGGAGCCGGCCGTGCGCCGCAGGATGGGCAGCCCGATGCCACCCATGATGTACGTCAACACCGTCGCCGAGCTGATGATCCCCACCAGCTCGTACCAGCTGGGGAGGGGAAGGAAGAACAGGCATCCGACCACGGTCGAGGCGACCAGGGCCAGCCACGGGATCTTGAACCTGGCGGTGATCCCCTGGAACCAGTTGGGCAGGTAGCCCACCACGGACATGCCGTAGACGGTTCGGGACGAGGTCCCAAGGTAGACGTAGCCGGTACCGGTCGGGGAGATGAAGGCATCGATCAGCAGGATGGTCGCGAACCCACCCAGCAGAGCGGTGCCAGAGCCCTTCATCAGCACGTAGAAGGGAGCGTCGGCAGCGGCGCTCCCGGAGGCCGCGAGCTTGGCCCAATCACCCACCTGGACGTGGAAGAAGCCCCAGTTGATGCCGCCGGTGAACGCCACCTGGAGCAGCACGTAAAGGACCATCCCAGCGAGCACCGATGCGATGGTGGCGATGGGAACGTCCCGCTGCGGGTTCCTTGCCTCTCCACCGAAGTCCAGCGCCTGCCGGAAGCCGAGGTAGGAGAAGACGATGCCGCCGCTGGCGACCGCGCCCAGGACGGGCTGGGTGCCGAGCGGGAAGAACCCTCCGTAGGAGCCGAAGTTCTTGGTGTGGAGGTCCAGCACCAAGAGGAAGATGATGGTCAGGCCTGGAATCACGAACTTCCAGCCGGTGACGAAGGCGTTGAACTGGCTCAGGAAGCGGATCCCGACGTAGTTGATGATGAAGAACAGGATCATCAACCCGATCCCGAAGAGGATTCCTCCAGGCCAGGTGAGCTCCGAGCTGGAGTTCACGATGCCGTGGATGTAGGAGCTGGCGTAGGTGACGACCGCCTCGGCTTCGATGGCGGGGACTGTCACCGCCGATAGCAGATAGGTCCAGCCCAGGATGAAGCCGGTGTAGCCGCCGTGAGTCAGGTGTGGATAGCGGACGATGGCGCCGCTTCGGGGCATCATGCCGGCTACCTCGGCGTAGTTCAGGGCCACGAACAGAACCAGAACCCCGCCCACGACCCAGGAGAGAATCGCGCCCGGACCGGCCAGTGACGCGGACGCGATCGCCGCGAACAGCCAGCCGGAGCCGATGATCCCTCCCATCGAGAGGAAGAAGAGTTGCCAGACCGACATGTGCCGGTCGAGCTTTCGGTCGGACGCCTCGTAGTCGCGTTTGGCTGCGACAGCCATCTGGTGACACCTCCCTGCTGTGACTGAGAGGAACGGGTTGCCTGGAACCCTTCACCCGCCCTCGATCCCTGTTGCGGGCAAGATAAGGGACCAGAGGCGTCTTTGTGAAGGGGATTGACAAACTTGGTCGTTCGAGCGCCCCTGCTGGGAGCGGTATATTCGGCCCGCATCCATGAGTGAATTGGGCCCTCTCAGCGACCCCGACCAGGACTTCGAGCAGCTCGCCTCCTCGCTGCGGGCTGACTCCGGCGATCTCAACACCTTCTTGGAAGTGCTGGCCACCAAGTTCGAGGGGGCGCTTCCGGGCCGGGCTCGAATCGACTATCAGGGAGGGGGGATGCTGCGCCGGAAGGCGAAGGCGGTCCGCCGCATCCAGGTCCAGCTCGGTGACGATCACTTCGAGCTGCTTCGGGATGGTGGGGCTGTGGTGGCCAAGCGCACCAAGGTCGTCCGTGGGATCGCGCTCAAGAGCGAGGAGATGAGCCTCGACGGTTGGGTTTCGGAGCTGACCCGGGCCCTCCTGAAGCAGAGCGAGGCCAGCTCGGCGGACCGCCAGGCGCTCGAGCGTCTGCTAGGCTGACTGGGAGTGCGCTTCTTCCGCGGCGGAGGTGGATCCGGGGGGGCCCAGAGCCCCGAGGACCAGGCCCGCGCGGAGCGCAGCCGGGCGATGGTCGAGGCGGGGGGAATACCGCTCAATGCCCAGGAGCGGATCCAACGCCAGACCACCGAGGGCGGCGCCTACACCTCTGACCTGTCTGTCGACGAGCTGGCGGCGCTGCGCGCGGTCGGATACCGCCCTCTGGCCATGGTCCTGGGCAGCTCTCTGTACCAGATGGGCTGGATCTACACGGGCTGGAACAGCATGGGGGGCGGCCTCGGCGGCCTCAACTACGGAGGGGTCGAGCCCCAGGAGAACGGCTCTCTGACGGCTTCGTTGTTGGACGCCCGTGCCCGCGCGATCAACCGGCTGACCCTGGAGGCTCAGGGGCTGGGTGCGGAGGGCGTGGTAGGAGTCCGGCTGAAGATCAACCGCTGGGAGTGGGCCTCCGGGATGGCTGAGTTCACCGTCATAGGCACCGCGGTGACGCGGGACGGCGAGAGCCACAAGGGTGGCCAGCCCTTCACATCCACCCTGAGCGGCCAGGACATGGCCAAGCTCCTCAGCACCGGCCACCGACCCCTGCGGCTGGTGATGGGGGCCAGCGCCTACCAGGCGGTCGCCTTCTTCGGAGGAGGCTTCGGCCGGATGGGCGGGATCGGGGTCTCCTCGTGGAGCAACCAGGAGGTGACCAGCTACACCCTTGCCCTGACCCGGGCCCAGGACATGGCGCGCCGGAGGCTAGCCCAGGAGGCGGCCCAGGTGTCCGCCGCGGGAGTGGTGGGGGTGGAGATCGAGTCGCATATTCTGGAGTTCCCGACCGGCTCGGAGTCGGTCGGCGGGCGGATCGCGGAGTGGGTGATCCTGGGCACAGCGGTGTCGACCGCGGGCGAGGCAACCAGGATGGCGGCTCCCAAGATGGTCATTCCCCTACGACCTTGAAGGAGGCACGCGCATGACCGACCAGCCAGCTCCCGCGCAGTCGGGGCAGCCCGAGATACCTCAGGACGCGCTCAACCGTCTGCGCGAGATGCGCGGCACCGAAGGCCATCGCAAGCTCTTCACCAGTGACCTATCGATCTCCGAGTTTCTGCTGGTCAAGGAGGCGGGCTTCGAGCCGGTGGGGCTGGTGGTGGGCAGCTCGATCTACCACATAGGGATGCAGATAGCCAACTACGGCCAGAACCAGGAGCTGCAGGTCCTGAGCCAGGCGATGTATCAGGCTCGTGAGCTGGCCATGAGCAGGATGGAGGAGGAGGCGGACGTGCTGGGCGCCGATGGGATAGTCGGGGTCCGGCTCGACATCAATCGCTATGAGTGGGGTCAGGGGCTGGCCGAGTTCATGGCGGTTGGGACCGCGGTCCGAAGCCAGCAGGGCAGCATGAAGACCCCCAAGGGCAAACCCTTCACCTCGGACCTATCGGGGCAGGACTTCTGGACCCTGCTGCAGGCGGGCTACGCCCCCCTGGCGTTGGTGATGGGCTCCTGCGTCTACCACGTCGCTCACCAGGGCCTCGGCGCCTGGATGCGCAAGATGGGCCAGAACCAGGAGATGCCCAACTTCACCCAGGCGCTCTACGACGCCCGGGAGCTCGCCATGGAGCGGATGCAGACCGAGGCGGAGGAGGTCGCCGCGGAGGGCATCGTGGGAGCCCAGATAAAGGAGAGCAACCACGGGTGGGGCAGCCACGTGATCGAGTTCTTCGCCGTGGGGACTGCGGTTCGCCCGACCAAGGAGGACCACCGCATCGCACCCCCCCAGATGGTGCTGTCCCTGGACCAGTAGGCATTGCCAGACGCAGCGACAGGGTCGTCTGCGGAGACCAAGCTCGCCCTGGTCTACGACCCCATCTTTCTCGACCACCAGAGCTGGGGGCATCCCGAGTCCCCCGAGCGGCTGCGCGCGATAACGGCCGCTCTGGAGCGCGAGACGCGGCTGGGGAGCACCTGCTGGCGCACAGCCGGACCGGCCGCTGAGTCGGACCTGCTGCTGGTGCACACCGAGGCGCATGTGCGAGCCATCCAGGATTTCGCTCTCCGCGGCGGGGGCTGGATAGACTCCGACACATACTGCAATCCCGCCTCGTACCAGATCGCCCTAGACGCTGCCGGGGCCGCCATCGCGGCCGTCCAGATCGCCTGCTCTCCGGACCCCACTCCGGCCTTCGCCCTGGTCAGACCGCCCGGCCACCACGCCACTCCAGATCGGGCCATGGGATTCTGCCTGTTCAACAATGCCGCGATTGCGGTGCGCCACGCGCAGCGGCGGCTGGGGCTGGAGCGGGTAGCGGTCGTGGACCTGGACGTCCACCACGGCAACGGCTCACAGGACGCATTCTGGAGTGACGAGGACGTCCTCTACTGCTCCCTCCACCAATCGCCGCTGTATCCCGGAACCGGATTGGCGAGCGAGCAGGGAGATGGAGCCGGCTACCAGAAGACCCTGAACCTGCCGCTGCCGCCGGGCACTGGCAACGGTCCATGGCTGGAGGCGCTGGAGCGAGTCGCCCTGCCCGCCGTCGCCGCCCATGAGCCACAGCTGATCGTGGTCAGCTGTGGCTTCGATGCCCTGGCCACCGATCCCCTGGCCAACCTCGAACTCGACTGGCGGGCCTACGCCCTGGCGATGGAGCGCATCTGCCAGGTGGCCGCGGAATCCTGCTCCGGGCGGGTCGCGGTGATGCTGGAGGGAGGCTATGACCTGGGCCAGATGCCTCTGGCCGCGACCGCCTGCGCCCTGGCGCTGGCGGGGCTCGCCCCGATCCCCGAATCGGTGGAGTCCGACTAGGGCGCGTAGCTGGATAGAGAGCGGCCAGACTCCGTTCCCACTCCTCGGTGACGGAGTGTGGTTGGCCCTCCTCGCCTGCCTCTCAGTTCAGACCGTCGGAGGACTCAGCCCGTGAGGTGGTTGGTGGTCCCGAAGGCACGGACCAGCCGCGAGCCCTGGCCCTCAGCGGCGGCCGCGTCTCCTGTGTTGTAGAGGCGGCAGCGCCGAAGTGACAGACAGCCGCAACCAACACACCCGCTGAGATCGTCGCGCAGGCGCTCCAGGGCCGCGATCCTGAGCTCCAGGTGGCTGCGCCAGGCGGCCGACAGCACCTGCCAGTCCTGACGGGTGGGGGTTCTGCCATCCGGCAGGCTGGCCAGGGCGGCGCGGATCTCCTCCAGGGTCAGGCCCACCTGCTGGGCCGCCGAGATGAAGGCCAGGCGGCGCAGTGCAGCCCGGACGAACTGGCGCTGCCCGCCGGCGGATCGGTCGGACGCGAGCAGGCCCCGGGACTCGTAGAAGCGGATCGCTGAGGGGGCTAAGCCGCTGCGTCGTGAGAGCTCTCCGATGGAGAGGCGAGGTGGCAGCACGGGCATAGGTCGATGTTACAGGCCCAGACGCTTGACATCAAGTTAACCTTAGGTATGACGATGGTTCCATGACATATCCACTTGACCACGCGGCGACCATCCCAGCTTCTGCCCCATCCCGGCCGGCCAGCTACGAGGATCTTGGCCAGCTTCTGGATCTCATCTCCGGCGACCAGAAGCACTCCTCAGCTTCGACCTCAACTCTCGACATCCTGTGGGTCCTCTACGACCGGGTCCTCCAGGTGAGCCCGGAATCCGTCGATGACCCGGATCGCGACAGGTTCATCCTCTCCAAGGGACACGGTCCGGCTGCCTACTACGCGGTCCTGGCCGCCAAGGGATTCATCTCCCCGGCTCTGCTGTCCGGATTTGGCTCGTTCCATTCGCCCCTGGGCCATCATCCCGACCGCCTCTTAATTCCCGGGGTGGAGATCTCCAGCGGATCTCTCGGCCACGGCCTGGCGATCTCGGTCGGGATCGCTCTCGGCCTTCGCATCCAGGGCAGGGCGGGGTCGCGCGTGGTCTGCCTGCTGGGTGACGGCGAGCTTGAGGAGGGGTCGAATCATGAGGCGCTCTGGCTGGCTGCTCTCTGTCGACTGTCCGCCCTCAGCGTCATCGTGGTCGACAACCTCAGCTCTGGCCTGGGCTGGCCGACGGGAGTGGAGGCCCCCTTCACGGCGGCGGGGTGGGTGGTGGAGCGGGTTGGCGGGCACGATCGGGGAGAGCTGGAGCGAGCCCTGCTGCGCCGCTCTGAAGCAGCTCCCAACCTGATCGTCGCAGCCACGGAGTCGGCGCCATGACCGGCATGAGAGAGCGGGTGGCGGATGAGTTGGGCCGAATGCTGGACGAGGACAACCGCCTGGTGGTGGTGCTGGCGGCCATCTCCTCGAGCCTGTTCGAGTCATCTCGGGTCCGCCACCCCGAGCGCGTGATCGACGTCGGGATCCGGGAACAGTCCCTGATCGGGGTCGCGGCGGGCCTGGCTCACACCGGCCTGCGGCCGGTGGTCCATACCTTCGCTCCCTTCTTGCTGGAACGCCCCTTCGAGCAGCTGAAGATGGACCTCTGCCACCAGGGATTGGGAGCCGTCCTGATCAGCATCGGCGCCTCCTACGACTCTCCTGAGTACGGCACCTCGCACTTCTGCCCCGAGGACGTGGCCCTCCTGGATGCCCTTCCTGGTGTCGACGTCCACGTCCCTGGCCACCCCGACGAGGCCGTAGAGCTGCTGCGAAGGGCGGTCGCTACAACTGGGACCAGCTACCTGCGCCTGTCCGGGGCCAGCAACGCCAAGCCCAAGACGGTGCCCGCGGGCCGGCAGCGCGTGCTGCGCCGGGGCTCTCGGGGTTCGGTGATAGCGGTCGGGCCGATGCTGGATCCTGTCCTGGAGGCGGTCGCGGACTTCGACGTGACCGTGATCTACGCCAACACCCTCAGGCCGCTGGACCAGGCGACCATCCTCGAGTCGCTCGGCGAGCCCGCCGTGGCCATGGTCGAGCCATGTCTGGCCGGCACCTCAGTGGGCTTGATCAACCAGGCGCTTGCTCACCTCCCTCATCGAGTCCTGGGGCTGGGAGTGGGCCGGCACGACCTGCATCACTACGGCAGCCGGTCGGAGCACGATCTGGCCCACGGGCTGGATCCGGTCTCCCTGAGATCCAGGATCTCAGGCTTCCTCGGCCCATCCCAGTAGTGTCACTGAGGCATAGGCTGGGCCTGCCCGCAGCGGGTGGGCGCCGGACGCTCCTGGCCGCCATGCTCGTCGACAGCATGGGCAGTGGGCTCTTCCTGCCTTTCACAGTCGTCTACTTCCTGCAGACCACGTCGCTGGGCCTGCCCACGATCGGAGCTGCGCTGTCGTTGGCCGAGCTGGCCACCATGGCCGGCTTGCCGATCTACGGGCGGCTGCTGGACCGGCTGGGGCCGCGCGCCCTGGTGGTGATCGGAAACTCGGTGTCAGCTCTCGGGTTTGTCGGCTTCCTGGCGGTGCACAACCAGGCCGAGCTCGTCCTGTTCGCGGCTCTCGTAGATTGTGGGTCTGGCCTGTTCTGGACCGCCAACCCGGCGTTGCTGAGTCTGGCGGCCGACCCGGGCGAGCGCTCCCTGTGGTTTGGCCTGAGCCGCGTCCTCCGCAATGGCGGCATCGGCCTGGGAGCACTCGCAGCCGCAGCTCTGGTGACTGTCGGCGGCTCCCAGGGGCTCCGCCTGATCGCGCTCGCCAACGCCGCCAGTTTCATGGCGGCAGCCGTCCTGGTCGGTTGGTGGCGGTGGGCTCCGCCATGGCGGGCGCCACAGGCGCTGGCCCCACCCAGGATGGGGCGCCGGTCGGGCTACATGGCCGTCGTTCGCGACCGCAGCTTCATGCGCCTGATGGCGGCCAACCTTGTCTTCGTCCTCTGTGGTGACTCCCTGACCCTGCTGCTCGCTGTCTATGTGAGTCGCGACCTGGGTGAGCCGCTGGTGCTCGCAGGAGCCCTCTTCGCGGCCAACACCGCCCTGGTGGTGCTGCTCCAGACCACTGTCACGCGTTTGGTCGATAGGGTCGCCCGCACCCGCATCCTGCGCTGGGCAGCAGTCGTGTGGGGAGTCTCCCTGCTCCTGCTGGGGGCGCTCTCCGCCGCGCCCCCAGCCCTGGTCGTCCCAGGGCTTCTGGTCGCGATCGCGATCTTCACCGTCGCCGAGATGCTGGAGTCCCCCGCGATGTCCGACCTGATCGTGTCCACTCACTCAGGGTCCACCCTTGGCCGCTATCTCGGAGTGCATCAGGTTTCGTGGGCTCTGGGAGCAGCCTCGGCACCGATCCTATTCACCTGGCTTCTGGGCCGAGGCCCACTGTGGCCGTGGCTGGTGCTCACCGGGAGCTGCCTCGCCGCCATGCTGGTGCTCAAGAGGCTTGACTTCCCTAGGGTGGCTGGTCCAGCGTGAGCCAAGTTTCCCAGGCGACATCCTGGTCCGGCTGCCCCGGTGCCCCAAGGTTGGCCTCCACGCTTGCCCTGACAGGGCGCGGGCTCATCGGCTCCCGACCCTCCACTTCGACCAGATCACGGGGCCAGCAGCTCGCCCAGGATCTGGCCGATAGGGGCGCGGATGACCGCTCGAGCCCGGCGGTCGAATCGGGTCGGCTCCTGGTTCACGACGACCAGGGGAGTCCCGGCCGCCAGCGCCATCGCCGGCAGCTCGGCCGCCGGGAAGACCTCCAGCCTGGTTCCCACCGCCAAGAACAGGTCGCAGGTGCCAGCGCCCGTCTGGGCCCTGTCCCATTCCGCCGCCGAGAGCCCCTGCCCGAAGGAGATCGCCGCCGACTTGAGGATCCCGCCGCACGCTTGGCAGTGAGGGTCGGCGTCGCCATGGCGGACTCTCTCCAGCACCTCTTCCATCGGGCCCCGCCGCTGGCAGGTCAGGCAGACCTGCTCGCGCAGCGATCCGTGCAGCTCGACCAGCCGCTCCCGGGAGTTGCCGGCCAGATGGTGGAGGCCGTCGATGTTCTGGGTGACCAGCAGCTCGAGCCGGCCCTGGGCCTCCAGGTCCACCAGCGCCAAATGTCCCGCATTGGGGCGGGGCGGCGGGTCTTTGGAGAGCGCTCGGCGCCGCCAGGCCGCCACCCTGGCCTCCCGATCCTGGAGGTAGTGGGCCAGCGTGCTCAGCCGCTCTGCTCCAGGATCCTTGGTCCACAGGCCGTTGGGGCCGCGAAAGTCGGGGATTCCCGACTCGGTTGAGATGCCGGCGCCGGTCAGCACACAGATGGCGTGCGCGTGACGGATCAGGTCTCGCCCCAGAGCAATCTGCGCCGCTTGGTCTGTGAGCGGACCGTCTCGATCCTGAACCGCCATCACCGGATGGTGACCGTCCCACCGTCAGCCATGGCGATGACCACAGACCTGATCCCGGGGGAGCCGCCGATCGGGATCAGGCCGGGTACCTCACCGCCCACCCACTTCGTCACCTCCTCGGGGTTTCCCCCGATCTCGACCCTGGTGAACCTGGCGGACCCCAGCCGGTCATCCCCATTGGCCCGGCTGGGATGGGTCGCTCGCGAGTCCCAGGCGATGAAGAAAGGCAGCTGGGTCTGGGAAAACGCTTCAGCCATCCCCACAGTGCGCCAGCTGAGGTCCACTCCATCCGGGGTGATCCTGGATCCGGCCTCGATGGGAAGGCCAAGCCGGCCCGCGACCGCCTCCAGATCCGGACCCTGCAGGCACACCGCCAGGGCCCGCATTCCCTTGTAGCGCGCCGCGGCCGCCACCGCTCGCCCGAAAGGGTTGGAGGCGGCACGCTCCGGGTTGGCCACCGCCACCAGCTCCAGGTACTGCTCATCCATGGGCATCAGCCGGTTGATGGTCCCGAACCGTGGGTGCCGCCCGCCAGGCTCGGTGGCAAGGCCGAAATCGTGCTGGAGCTGGGCGGCGCCCAGCTCCAGGTCCGAGGTGGCCAGCACCACATGGTCGATCCGGGTCACTGGGGCGCTCGCCGCACCTCCACTCGGCCCTGCTGATTGATTCGGGTCTCGAAGACCGGCAGGGCAATGCTGGCCGGGCCCTGGCAGACCCGCCCGGTGGTGAGCTCAAAGCGCGACCCGTGCCATGGGCACGTGATCCGGCCATCTCGCACCTGGCCCTGTTCCAATGGGCCTCCCGCGTGCGGGCAGACGGCTCCAACTGCGATCACGGTCTGCCCGTGTCGGGTCAGGACGACCTCGGAGTCGCCCACTGCTCTGCGCAGCAGCTCACCCTCTCTGACCTCCTCCTGGGCTGCGACCTCGGTCCAGTCGCTGGGTCCGGCGGCCCAGGCGTTGCGGTTGACCTGGGTGCCCATTCGGAAGACGAGGTCCCCGCCCAGGAATGCGGCTGTCGCCGCCAGACCGTACCCCAGTAGGGCGGGCAGTTTGGCGCTCCCTCGGCGGCCGGCCAGCCGCAACAGCAGCGATCCTCCGAACAGACCCAAAGCCCCGGTGTTGAGCAGGGCGTGGGCGAGTCCAGCGCGGCGCTCCGGCCCGTACGAGTCCTGCCAGTCGGCAGCCCCGGAGGCGGCTGCCGCCAGCCCGGAGGCGCACCCGACACCGACCAGCAGATCAGCCGCGCGGCCGAGGTCGCCGCCGCGATTGTGGTCGAGAAGGTCCAGCATGGTGCTGCATGTCCAGGCTCCGATCGGGACGTCGGTGAGCGCGGGGTGCAGGGGGTGTCCCAACCAGGTGCCGTTGAGGGCGTCCTTGGCCGCCTGGGCCGTGGGGCCGCCCTCCTTGAGGCCCTGGCCAATCAGGGATTGAAGCCGGTCTGCGATGGGGTCAAGGAAGCTCAGCCGCTCCACGACTCGCTCCAAATTGATCAATGCCATCTCGCCACCTCCTCCAAGGGCCGTTCTGGAGAGCCGAATAGCCCGACCGGCTCGCGAAAATAGCCTAATGCTGGTCGTCATCCTGGAGCCCGACTCAGATTACGCCGAACTCGCCTGCCACCTGGTCTCACAGATGCCGGGCCTGGAGGCGACCGTGGTGAGAACCCCGGAGCAGCTCTGGCAGAGAATCCGCCAGGAACCCCCAGCCGCCATCCTCGCCGACAGGGACCCACTCCGGGGGGTGCGTGGGGTGGAGTCGGT
>JAJZJU010000156.1 GCA_021809895.1 bacterium | reverse complement strand
TGGGGGCCCCTTTCGACGACGGTACCACCTACCGGCCCGGCGCCAGGTTCGGCCCCAGAGCGGTGAGGATCGCCAACTACCAGATCCCGGAGTGGCACCTGGATCTGGAGGTGGCCCCGTTCGAGGAGCTGACCGTAGTCGACTACGGTGATGCCGTGTGCCCGCCGGGACAGACGGCGGAGTCCCACCTGGCCATCTACGATCGGGTTTCGCAGATCGCTCGTCGTGACATCATCCCGATAGTGATCGGTGGCGACCACTCGACGACCCTGCCGTCCGCGACCGCTGTCGCGGACTCCGTCGGCCGGGGCAAGCTGGGGATAGTCCACTTCGACGCTCACGCCGACACCGCCCCTGAGAGCTTTGGCAACCCGCTCTCACACGGCACCCCGATGCGGCGGCTGGTGGAGTCGGGTGTGGTGCCGGGCCGCAACTTCGTCCAGATCGGGTTGCGCGGCTACTGGCCCCCCAGGGAGGTCTTCGACTGGATGCGTGAGCAGGGGCTGCGCTGGCACCTCATGGAGGAGATCTGGCGGCTCGGTGTCGCCGAGGTGGTGCGCCGGGCGGTGGCGGAGGCGATGGACGGTCCCGAGTTGATCTACATCTCCCTGGACATCGACGTCCTGGACCCCGGCTTCGCCCCGGGCACCGGGACCCCCGAGCCCGGAGGCATGGACCCGGCCGACCTCCTGCGCGCTATCCGCCAGGTGGCGCTGCACACCCCGGTGGTGGCGATGGACGTGGTCGAGGTGGCGCCAGCCAACGACCCCGCCGAGCTCACCGCCCAAAACGCCAACCGCTGCATCATGGAATTCATCTCAGCGGTGGCGGCCAAGCGCCGCGGGGCGCGCGGCATGGCCGCTCTGGCGGAGCCATCCCAAATCGCCAGGGGATGATTGGGCGGGCGGCCCTCAGGGACCAACTTGACCGCCATCCCTCAGGAGTGAATGGCTGATCAGCCAGGACGGGACTGAGCCCAGCAGCTCCGGCCCTGGTCCTGGCCCAAGCCGGACGAAGTGGGCGGCCCTGCCCTCCAGCGGGCTGAGGAGACGGCCGGGCCGGGGGCTACAGAAACGCACCCCGCGGCTCAGCGCGTGTGACAGGGTCACCGTGCCGAGGGCGCGGCAGTCCTGGGTCACGAACCTCCGAACATTCCCCTGATGCGCTTCCAGAGGACGCTCAGCAGTATGCCGAACATTCCCACAGACTGGGGCTGGGGCTGGGGCCGCGCCGGAGCCGGTGGAGGCGGGGCGGCCGGGACCGATTCCGTCGCTTCGTCCGCGGGCCCGGCGGCTGTCGCCGCCTCCGGGGTCGGCGCCGGGGTGAGCGAACTCTCAACGCACTGGGCGAACTGGGTGAGCAGGCGGTCCGCCACATCCTGCATCAGTCCCCGGCCGAACTGAGCCACCCGCCCTGTGATCGCGACGTCGGACTGGATCTTGCCCAGGGAACCTCCTCCCTCGGCTTCCTCCACCGTCATCGTTATCGTGGCCTTGGCGTTGCCCGCCCCCTTGGGGTCGCGGCCCTCGCCGCGCATCACCAGCCGTCTGGCCTCGCGGTCCACCTCGACCACCGTCATCACCCCGTCGTAGCTGACTGACACCGGGCCGACCTTGACCGTGACCCGGCCCTTGTAGGTGCGCTCGTCGACCCGCTCGGTGATGCTGGCTCCGGGCAGGCACGGCGCTATCCGCTCCAGGTCTTCCAAGAGCGGCATCAGCTGGTCGGGCGGCATCGCGAGCTTGAGCGAGTTCTCCAAGAGCATGGGGCACCTCCTGCAGTGGATCGGGGCCATGATCCCACCACCGGGCCACGCGCTGCCGGTGGTCGGTGACCTGAAGATGCTTGGCCCAGCGGTCAGCCGGGAGGCGCGGCCCCCAGACGGTGGCGCTCAAGATCCTCCACGGTGTCGACGTCGGCCGGGTCTCCCAGGCATTCCACCTCCAGGACCATCTCGGGGTGGAGCTGCATCAGGCTGCGCGCGCCATGGTCGCCTTCTGTTGGGAGCAGGTGCCACACCTCCTGGGCCAGCCGCACCGGGTGCCCCCGCCTCCCCGAGTAGGTGGCGGCGGTGATGGGGGCGCTCTCAGCCAACCGCACCGCGTCCCACGCGGTGGAGGGGACGAGCGGCTGGTCTCCCAGCCCCACCAGGACCAGGTCGTGTCCCCGCGACCGGCACCACTGGATCCCGAGCTGAAGCGAGGTCGCCTGACCGGCCGCCCAGTTCCGGTTGTGGAGCAGGTTGAGGTCGGGGAGCAGCACCGAGGAGAGGTCGAGCGCTCCGTCTATCACCGCCACCTCGTCGCAGCCGGAGTTGGAGGCGGCCAGCATCGGCCACTGCACCAGCGGCCGGCCTCGAAACTCAGCCAGCAGCTTGGACCCTGTGCCCAAAAATCGAGTGGAACCCCCGGCCGCCAGCAGCAGCCCGGCGGTGGTCATCGCTCAGCCCGACTGAGCCACAGGACCGACCGGTACGGGCCCCGAGTCAAGGTGGATCGGTCCCTGGCCGTCGCGCAAAGAGGGTGCGGGCCGGCCGGTGCGCAGCGCGATTATCTCGGCACAGATCGAGATCGCCGTCTCCTCGGGGGTGCGGGCGCCGATGTCCATCCCAATCGGTCCCATGATCCGCGCCAACTGAGTTGGGGCGACCCCGGCCGCGATCAGCGCCCGACAGCGCTCCTCGTGGGTGCGCCGGGATCCCAGCGCCCCCAGGTAGCCGGCCCGGCTGGCCAGAGCCTCCTGGAGGGCCGGCACATCGAACTTGGGGTCGTGGGTGAGCACGCAGATGGCGTCGCGCTCCTCGAGCGGCGGGCTGACCCCCTGCAGGAAGACGTGAGGCCACGAGCACACCACCTCGTCCGCCATCGGGAATCGAGCCTTGGTCGCGAAGGTGGACCTGGCGTCGCAGACGGTGACCCGGTAGCCGAGCACCTTGGCGACCCGGGCCAGGGCGGCGGTGAAG
>JAJZJU010000054.1 GCA_021809895.1 bacterium | reverse complement strand
GCAGGAGGCGGTCTACCGCGAGATCGCTGAGGTCCTGACAGGTCGTCCCCTGACCATCAGAACCCTCGATGCTGGCAGCGACAAGCCCTTGCGGTACCTGGCCAGACCACCTGAGGCCAATCCGGCCCTGGGGGTGCGGGGAATCAGGCTTGGGCTCGTGCGCAGGGACCTGCTTCGGGGCCAGCTCAGGGCGATCGCAGCGGTGGCCCAGTCCCACCCGATCAGGGTCATGTTCCCGATGATCGCGACACGCGCCGAGGTGGAGCAGGTGACCCGGCTCTTGGAAGAGGTCCGCAGCGCCTCCTCGGCTCGCATGGAGGTGGGGATCATGGTGGAGGTGCCGGCGGCCGCCCTGGCCGCCCAGGTCTTGGCGCCGCTGGTTGACTTCTTCTCAATCGGGACCAACGACCTGTCCCAGTACACCATGGCCGCGGATCGTGGCAATCCCGAGGTGGCCTCCCTGGCCGACCCCCTCCATCCGGCCGTGCTGCGGCTCATCGGGCAGACGGTGGCGGCCGCCTCGGGCAAGTGGGTCGGGGTCTGCGGTGAGCTGGCCGGCGAGGCCAGCGCCACGGCCCTTCTGATTGGGCTGGGCGTCCGTGAGCTCTCGATGGCCCCCCTGCGGGTGCCGACGGTCAAGGCTGCGGTGCGCCAGACCAATGCCGCCAAGGCACGCGAGCTTGCCGATCGGGCAGTTCGGCTCGCGGGAGCCGACGAGGTCCGCCTGCTCCTCCGCGGGGCTGCACTCTCACCCAGCTGAGCTCGGTCCCGGCTGGTACGATCCCAGAGCGGCCGGTGCCACCTCCCAACTCGCACGAGGAAGACAATTGGGCGCCTCATCTCGGGCGCGATCGGCGCTGAGCCGCCGGTCCGACGCTGTTTCCGCCAGAGCCCTGGGCGCGAGCCATTGAGTGCACCGGACTCCCCGCGGATGGGCCCTGCGGTTGGTCACGAGGAGGCGCGTGGGGGGGCCCTCCAGACCGGGCTGGTGGCGGGCGCCACCGGGCTCCGCCTGGTGCTGGCCCCGGTGGTGATGGGTCTGGTCCTGGCCCGCCTCGACCTACTAGCCGCCGCGCTCTTCCTGGTGGCGGCGGCGACCGATTACCTGGATGGATTCTTCGCCCGTCACTGGCGGGTCACCACCTCGACCGGCAGCTTCCTCGACACCACCGCCGACAAGGTGCTGGTTACGGCCGCCCTGATCGGCCTGGTGGCCATTTCGCGGACCAGCGCGTGGGTGGCACTTGTGATCGTGGGCCGGGAGATGGTGATCATGGGGCTGAGGGGATCAGCGGCCCTGCAGGGAGTCCTGATCACCGCCTCGCAGCTGGGCCGGGTGAAGGCAGCCATCCAGTTTGTCGCGATCCTGGTCGCGATCCTCAACCTCGACGGCGCCGTGGGCCCCCTGGGCCTGGACCAGTGGGCCATGATCCTGGCCGCCCTGATCACCTTCGGGTCGGGGGTCGACTACCTCATCCGGTACTCCAGGGTGGCCGTGCGCCAGCAGGCATCGTCGGAGCCTGGCCGGTGAGCGCTGAGCGCCCGGTCCTGGTGGTCGGCGCCACCGGGTTCATCGGGGGTGCCCTGGTCCGGGCCCTGATCAAGGAGGGGAGTGCGGTCCGGGCCGTCGTGCGCAGCCGAGTGGCGGCTCGGCAGATGGCCGGCTCGGGCGCGGAGCTGGTTGAGGCCGACCTACTGGACCCCCAGAGCCTGCGATCCGCCGCCCAGGGGGCCGGGCTCATCTACCACGTGGGTGGACTCAACACCATGTGCCCCAAGCAGCCGGGCCGGCTCTTCGAGGTCAACGTGCAGGGCACCCTGAATCTGGTGGAGGCCGCGGCCGCGGCCGGTGTCCAGCGGGTCGTCTACACCTCCTCCGCCGCCACTCTGGGGGAGGCGCACGGCACGGTGGCCACGATCGACAGCCGCCATCGGGGCTTTTACCTGTCCACCTACGAACACTCAAAGCACCTGGCCGAGGCGGAGGCTCTTGAGCGCAGCCGGGCGCTGGGGGTGGAGCTGGTCTGCGTCAACCCGTCCTCGGTGCAGGGGCCCGGGCGCACCGGCGGGACCGCCAGGTGGCTGATTCGCTACGCCGACGGCCGGCTGCGCTGGATGGTCGACACAAGGGTCAGCCTGGTGGCCGTGGACGACTGCGTCAGGGCCCACCTTCAGGCTGCCAGACTGGGAGTGCCGGGGAGGCGCTATCTGGTCAACGGGGCGACCCTCAGGATCGCGGACCTGATCGAACTTGTCGGCGAGGTGACCGGGCAACGCCAGCGGGTGCGGATGCTGCCGGCCTGGGCGGCCCTCACCGGAGGGACGCTGGTGGGGGCCGGTTTTGGGCTTGCCGGCAAACGTCCTCCGGTCTGCGCCGAGATGGTGAGAACCCTGCTGCACGGCCACGCCTATGACGGGAGCGCCGCCGCGCAAGAGCTCGAGTTCACTTACACCCCGGTCCGTGAGTTCCTCGCTACCACCATGGCCTGGTACTGGGAACATGGTCTGGTCCGGCGGCGGCCACTATCTCCAGCTTGAGGCCGAGGCCGCTCCGCCGCTCCGACCTATACTCGCAACCGATGGCTTGGCCTTCCAATCAGGCTGAGATGGTCCCTCCTTGCGAAGGTGCTGATGGCGGAAGAAGCGGAGGGCCGGAGGCCCAGTCCCTGGCGTAAGGAGTACCGGCGCGACCGGGATCTCCCCTGGGCGCGCAGCCCGGCGGCGCGGGCGGTTCGATCGGCTCTGCTCAACTTCGTGATCGGGCCGGTCTTTCGCTATTACGGCCGTCCGGCCGTGTTCGGACTGGAGAACCTGCGCTTGGTCAAGCCCCCGTTCCTGCTGGCGGCGAACCACTCCAGCCATCTGGACACCCCGGCCATCCTGCTGGCCCTGCCACCCCGCCTGCGCCGGCGGACCCTGGTGGCAGCTGCCGCCGACTACTTCTTCGACGAAGCCTGGAAGGGCGCTCTGGTCGCCCTGGCCGTGGGCGCCATCGCGGTTGAGCGCGAGCGCCCGCCACGACAGTCGATGAAGTTGGTGCGGCGGCTGCTCGCCGACGGCTGGAACCTGGTGGTCTTTCCCGAGGGGGGCCGCAGTGCCGACGGCAGGCTGCATCGCGGCAAGCGCGGCATCGCCCACCTGGCGGCTGCCTCAGGGGTGCCGGTGGTGCCGGTGGGTGTGGTGGGGACATTCGCGGCCCTGCCCGCCGGCTATCACTGGCCGCGGCGGGCCCAGGTGGAGGTTCACTTCGGCACGCCGCTGTTCACCGACGGACATCCCAAGCCCGGCCCGGGCCCTGGCGGCTTGCGCAACGCCACCGAGGGGATCATGGCCTCGATCCAGGCCCTGACCGGGCAGGAGCTGGCCGCAGAGGGCGCCGCAGCGGGCCCCGCCAGCCACGTCACCAGCGGATAGGGCTGGGCGGAATCCTGAGTGCTCCGGTGAGATACGCCCCACTGCCGTCGAAGGTCGCCCCCGGAGGGAAATCAGCGTGAAGGAGGTGCGTCCGCTGGTAGCGGTGGTGATGGGGTCCCGCTCGGACTGGGAGGTGATGCGCCACTGCCAGGAGACGCTGGCGGTGCTCCAGATCCCCAACGAGACAAAGGTGGTCTCCGCCCACCGCACCCCGGACCTTCTTTTCCAGTGGGCCGAGGAGGCCGCGCCCAGAGGCATTCAGGTGATAGTGGCCGGGGCAGGGGGCGCAGCTCACTTGCCAGGCATGCTGGCAGCCAAGACCCATCTGCCGGTGCTGGGCGTCCCGGTCGAGTCGCACGCCCTCAAGGGGATTGACTCGCTCCTATCCATCGTCCAGATGCCGGCCGGCGTCCCCGTGGGGACGCTGGCGATAGGGAGATCGGGCGCGGTCAATGCGGCCCTGCTGGCGGCGGCGATCCTGGCCCTTCGCGACCCGGACATTCGCGACCGCCTGGTCGCCTGGCGCAGCCAGCAGACCGAGGCGGTGCTGGCGCTGCCCGACCCCAGCCGAGAGACCGGGACCCAGAGCTAGGTGGCCGATAGGATCGGCTGCCTCGGGGGAGGCCAGCTGGGCAGGATGCTCGCACTGGCCGGGTATCCCCTGGGACTCACCTTCACCTTCCTTGACCCGGCGGCAGACGCCGCCGCCGGCGAGGTGGGAGAGCTTCTGGTCGGCCCGTACTCCGACCCCGGTTGCCTCCGTAGGCTGGGTCTCAGCTCCGACCTGGTCACCTTCGAATTCGAGTCGGTGCCTGACAGCTCGGCTCAAACTCTGGCCGCCGCGACTGCGGTGTTCCCGCCGCCGCAGGCGCTGGCGGTGGCCCAGGACCGGCTTTTGGAGAAGCGGCTCTTCACTGAGCTCGGGATCGCTTGCGCCAACTACACGACCGTGAACGGTCCCGAGGAGCTGGAGGCAGCCGCCCGCTGGCTCAGCCGGCCTGCCCGCCTCAAATCCCGCCGGTTGGGCTACGACGGGCACGGACAGGCGCCGGTGGCGGCGGAGTCGGAGTTGAAGCAGAGTTGGCGCGACCTAGACGAGGTGCCGTGCATCCTGGAGGAGGAGGTCTCGTTCGAGCGCGAGCTCTCCATCATCGGAGTTCGCTCCAGATCCGGTGAGGTCGCCTTCTACCCTCTGACCGAGAACCATCACCAGGCCTCGGTGCTGCGGCTCTCCCTGGCCCCGGCTCCCCAAGCCGGACCTGGACTCGAGGCCGAGGCGCAGGAGATCTGCCGTGGGATCATGGAGAAGTTGGACTACTGCGGGGTGCTGGCGGTTGAGCTGTTCCAGGTGGGCTCACGGCTCCTGGCCAATGAGATCGCTCCCAGGGTGCACAACTCCGGCCACTGGACCCAGGACGGAGCGCTGACCTCCCAGTTCGAAAACCATCTTCGGGCCGGCCTTGGATGGCCGCTCGGTGACACCGTGGCGAGGGGGCACTCCGCCATGGTGAACATCCTCTCCACCATGCCAGAGCCGACGTCTCTGCTCGCCATTCCCGGAGTCCACCTCCACCTCTACGGCAAGGCGGCCCGACCTCTGCGCAAGCTCGGCCACGTCAACGTGAGCGGGCCCGACCCTCACCTGGTCACCGACTCAGTGTCGAGGGTTGGCAGGACCCTGCGAGAGCGCCTGCCGCCACCTCGGTTCGAGGGCTCCTTTTGGCCGGGCTGACCGCCCACATCGAGCTCTCCCTGGGCTCGGTCCTCGGTCATGAGAAGGCGGTGGAGCGGCTGCGCCGCCAGCTGCAGGCTGGGTCGGTCGGCCATGCCTACTGGATAACCGGCCCCCCCAGGGTGGGCAAGACAACCATGGCGCTCGGGCTGGCCGGTGAGCTCCTGGGAGCCCAGGGATGGCCAGGTGGATTGCTCGCACATCCCGACCTCTGGCTGGACGACGAGTCAGGCAACCTACCGGTGGATCGGATCCGGGGGGGAGGTGAGGAGAAAGGTGAGGGACCGAGCCTGCAGCACTTTCTCAGCCTGCTTGCCTTTGCGGGCCGGGCCAAGGTCGCGATCATCGCCAACGCCGAACGGATGACCCTGCCAGCCTCCAACAGCCTCTTGCGGATGCTGGAAGAGCCACCGCCGCGGTCTGTGATCTGCCTCACCACCTCACGGCCGGAGTCGGAGCGTCTTCCCAGCACCCTGCGCAGCCGCTGCCAGGAGCTGCACCTGGGCCCGGTCGATGCCGCGGAGGTGGGTGCTTGGCTGCAGAGCCGGACCGGCTGCTCCGAAGGGGCGGCGGAGGTGGCGGCCGCCATCTGCCAGGGGAGACCGGGGCTGGCGTTGGAGCTGGTGGCGGACCCGGACCTGGAGGAGCGCGGCGCGGCCGCGGTCAGACGGTTGGTGGAGGGCCCGGCCGGTGGTCCGGGGAGCTGGCTGTCCCTGAGCCGCGAGCTGGCCGAGCGGGGCCGTGACCGTGAGCAGGCGGTCTTCACGATGCGGAGCTGGGCCGCCTTCCTGCGGGACTGCTGCTGTCTGGCCGTCGGCGCTTCCGGGCTGCTCACCCTTCCCCGTTGGCAGAGCGAGGCCAGGCAGTGGGCCGAGGCATTGGGGGCGCCGGGGTGCCTCAGGCGCTACGATCTGGCCTTGGATGCTCTGGCCCGCCTGGACGAGAGCGCCACCGCGCGATTGGTTCTGGACAGGTTTCTACTGCTCGCCTTCGGGGGGTCGCCGCCAACGCCGCCAGCTGTGGGAGCGCGGTGAGCAAGGCTCGCAGGCGAGCGATTTGCGCTGAGGTGCAGGCATGACGCTGGTGGTGGGAGTCAAGTTCCGCAGGCACGGCCCACTGAACTACTACAGCCCGGGAGAGTGGGACCCCGCCCCGGGCGCCCGCGTGGTCGCGGAGGTGGCCAGGGGGCTGGAGCTCGGTGAGGTGGTGATGGTGGCCTCCGAGGTCGAGGCCGCCATGCTTCCAGACCCGTTGCCGGAGATCACAAGGCCGGCCACCAGAGAGGACCTGGAAGAGCGCTCCCGTTTGGACGAGCGTCTGCCCGAGGTGATGCGTGTGGCCCGCGAGCTGGTGGAGGAGCGCAAGCTCGCGCTCAAGATCGCTCGTGCCGAGATCAGCTTCGACGGCAACCGAATCCTCTTCGATCTGACCGCCGAGCGCCAGACCCAATATCAGGACCTGGCCAAGGAGTTGGCGACCAGGCTGCGCTGTCGGGTCGAGCTGCGCCAGATCGGCAGTCGCGACGAAGCCCGGATCCAGGACGGCTACGGCCCCTGCGGCAACCGGCTCTGCTGCTCCTCATGGCTCAAGGAATTCGTGCCGGTGACGATCAAGATGGCCAAGGAGCAAGGGCTTCCGCTCAACCCCACCCGGCTCAACGGGATGTGCGGCAAGCTCAAGTGCTGCCTGCAGTACGAGAACGAGCAGTACGTGGACATGAAGCGGCGTCTTCCCAAGGTCGGCTCGCAGATGGACACCGAGCAGGGAGCAGCCGTCATCACCGAGATCAGCCTGGTGCGGGAGCAGGTGCTGGTCACTCTCACCGAGAGCGGCACGGTGCTGGCGATCCCCGCCGCCAGCCTGGCTCGGGACCCGGCCCCAGCCGAAGCTGGTGGTGGTGGGCGCGGGCGCCGCCGCCGGGGGCAATCTGGAGAAGCATCCGGTGAGGATCCCGCCTGAGCGCTGGAGCACCGGAGGCGCTCGGGCCGGCCGCGACCGAGAGGACAGTTTTCTGGGCGGCGGCACGGTGGTTGCCTTGACATCCTCCCCCGCCTAAAGGCGGCGCATCGGCGGCCATTTTGGTAGCCCCACCTTGTGGCAAGGTGAACGCGGGCCAGATCCCGGCTGACGCGGAGCGAGTAAAGACGCGCAAGGGCACGGGGGGCCGTGGGCTGGGCCCCAATCGGCGGGATCGGCGCGGGCCCCCGATGGGAGCGGGAACTCAGACAGCGGGGCTCACGATCTCGCCGGTCCGGTAACGGCGAGTCTGAAATTCAATCCCGTGGTCGGCTGAAGCACGGCTTCTGGGACGAGACGCCGCCGTTTCTCAGCGGCGGAGGTGGCTCCTCCATCGCCACAGGGCTGCGACCAGGGATCCCAGCAGCAGCCCGCCCAGCAGGAAGCCAACCATGCGAACCTGGCGGCCGCTCCCCGAGGGAGCCGGTGGGATGATCTCCAGGCCGGCACCGTCCGGTTCGCCGCCATCGTCCCCGATTAAGACGGGTGCCGGCTTCTGGACCCGATCAGCATCGGGCTCCAACCCTTGCTCGAGCGATCTTCTGAAGCGTTGGATTGCAGTCTGAATGGCGTGGTCGCGCACCTCCTCGCTGACCTCGTCCAGCCGTCCCCTGCCGTCGACCAGGACTGTGAGGCGCAGATCGCTGCCGCCGGAGTCCGACTCCTTCAGCCTGGCCCTCACCTCCATGTGAGCTCGGCCGGTGCCCCGCATCTCCCGGCCACTGAGAGTCCAGGTCACCCTCCGGCCAGGCTCGTCGACGTGCTGGCGCGCGTAGCCCTTATAGGTCACCGAGTGGCCGCCGAGCGTGACCCTCAGGGTCCCACGGCCATTAGCGCCGGGCGTCAGGCCGGGCACCAGGTCGCGCGCTCCATTGGACTGGACCAAAAGATCCCAGACCGAGGGCACCGGGGCGTTCAGTTGGACGGTCTCGACCAGCGTCACCGGCTCTCCTCCTCTTCCTGCGAGCGATCATCTGGCGCGGCAGCGTCCGATCCTGCGGGCGCCACCACCACCTCGGGCTTGTGGACCGGCTCCCACCCGGGAAGATGCCCTCCTCTTTGAACCTCTGGGGAAGGCGGCCGCAGAGGGGGCTGTGGTGGCGGCGCGGTGGTTACAATCTCGCGCAGCGAGCGGCCCTCCTGCTCTCGCCAGACCACGATGGAATTGCCGAGCATGTCCTCAGGGCCTCTGTGGTCAGGGCGGAAGATGAGCAGGATGCTGCCGCCCACGAACTGGAAGAAGTTCAAGTAGAGTCCCACCGCAGGCACCAGCCAGGGAACCCAGAACGGCAGCGATCTCAGGACCGCGTCGCGGACCCGCAGGGGGGTCCCATCTACCCTGGTTATGCGCAGGCCCATGAGTCGTTTGCCCAAAGTGCCCGAGAGGGACAGGTAGCCCGCGATCAGGTAGGCCGCCGTCACCGCCTCCGCCACTATGAAGAAACGCAGATTGGCGGCAGCGTAGCCGGGGGTGTGGGCGACCGCGGCGGCGATCCCCTGCTTGGGATGCAACTGGTAGTAGGCCTCCACCCTGGAAACCTGAGTAGCCGCGATCAGGATGTAGGCGATCGCCTCCGGGATCACCAGCAGGATGAAGTCGATGGCGGCGGCGGCGAACCTGGGCCCCACCGGCAGGGGTCGAGCCCGCGGCCGGGCCGGGTACTGACTCAACTTGGAACCTCTAAGCGCCAGCAGGGTCGCTGGCCGGGGCGATGCCGCTGCCTTCTCGCTTGGATTCTATGGCGATTGGCTCCGATCGGCCGTCCGGGCCCAAGAGACGAACTTGTAACAATATGTGCCGGCCGGCACGCATGGGCGCAGGGCTCGGATACCCTGCGCCCATGCAGAAGCCCATACGGGGCTCTTCAAAGACGCTGTGGGAAAGCCTGGCGGGAGCCGGGCGACGGTTTCAGCGGCGTCTCCGGAGGGGTTCTCGAGGGCAGGGGATGGTTGAATACGCGTTGGTTCTGATGCTGGTCGCGCTCGTTGTCATCGCAATCCTCACCGTTCTAGGAACCCACGTAGGCCACATGTACTCCAACATCGAGAACGGAGTCAACAAGGCCGCCTCCTGACCCTGACCTCGGGCCCTCCGGGCCCTCTGCTATTCTCGGGGGAGAATCGGCGCCCGGCAGCGGTGCGCCCAGGTGGTTCCAGGAGTTCCAACCCAGATGACCTACGTCATTGGCGAGACCTGCATCGACGTCAAGGACAAGTCCTGCGTCGAGGTGTGCCCGGTCGACTGCATCATCGGTGACGACGAGGACAGGATGCTGTTTATCGACCCCGAGGAGTGCATCGACTGTGGCGCCTGCGTCGATCCCTGCCCGGTGGACGCCATCTACGCCGAGGAGGACCTGCCGGTCGAGTGGCAGGAGTACACAGCGATCAACAAGGAGTACTTCCACGACCGGGACGCGGCGCGGTCCAAGGTGGCGGTGAAGGTGGCGATCCCCGTCGAGCCCGCCTGAGGCGGGACCCACCGGTTCGGCGCGGACCTCAGGATCTCGGCGGGATTTCCCCAAGCCGGGGCTAAGGCGAGGCCCCCGGTGAGTGGAGGAGTGCCTCGACCATCGGCCCGGGGCCCGGGCAGCGCATCCTGATGTGAAGACCGAGCGCGGCCGTCCCCCGCGTCTGCCGGGCCGCCCCCGGGACTTCGTCGAGCCCAGCCCTTCCACCAGCGTTCCCTTGCGACGCCTTCGATGGCAGGGCGCAATCTTACCCAGCGCCTGCGCCCGTGGTCGGTCATCGTGTTGGTCAACCAGGTTTTACCGCCATTGCTTCGGGTGGTTGACACGGTGCCCGGGGTCTCGGCAGCTGCTAGCCTGTTCCCAGTTGGCAGCCATCATCGAGGAGGAGTTGAATGGCCATGGCGCTAGAGGGCAGGCTCGGCACCGCACCAGGAACAGACCCGCAGGCGGTCATCGCCTACGCCAAGGACCAGGGCATCAAGTTCATCGACTTCCGGTTCAGTGATCTGCTGGGCCAGTGGCAGCACTTCAGTGTCCCTCTCTCCGAGCTGACCGAGCGGGTCTTCGCGGAGGGGGTGGGCTTCGACGGTAGCAGCATCAAGGGCTTCCAGCAGATTCACGAGAGCGACATGTTGCTGGTGCCCGACCCCAAGACCGCGTGCGTGGACCCGATCTTGGAGGTGCCGACGCTCTCTCTCATCTGCGACATCGTGGACCCGGTCACCAAAGCTCGCTACAGTCGAGACCCGCGCTACATCGCTCACAAGGCGGAGGCTTACCTGCGCCAGTCGGGCATCGCCGACACCAGTTACTGGGGCCCCGAGATGGAGTTCTACATCTTCAACTCCATCCGTTTTGACCAGACCGTCAATGAGGGCTACTACCACATCGACTCGGTAGAGGGGATCTGGAACTCGGGCCGAAACGGGGTCCCCAACCTGGGATTTCGACCACGGTTGAAGGAGGGCTACTTCCCCGTGCCGCCGGTCGACAAGCTCCAGGACCTGCGCAGCCGGATCTCCCTGGCCCTGGCGGAGGCGGGTATCGAGGTGGAGGTTCACCACCATGAGGTCGGTACCGCCGGGCAGACCGAGATCGACATGCGTTACGACACCCTGGTGTCGATGGCGGACAAGGTGCTCACGTTCAAGTACATCGTGAAGAACGTTTGCTACCGGGAGGGATTCACAGCCACCTTCATGCCCAAGCCTCTGTTTGGAGACAACGGCAGCGGGATGCACACCCACCAGTCGCTCTGGAAGCAGGGGGATCCCCTCTTCTTCGACAGCAACGGCTATGCCCTCCTCTCCGACCTCGCCAGGTGGTACATCGGTGGCCTTCTGGCTCACGCGCCCTCTGTGCTGGCATTCTCCGCCCCCACCACCAACAGCTATCGTCGGCTGGTGCCCGGATACGAGGCTCCGATCAAGCTGGCGTACTCGGCCCGCAACCGCAGCGCCTGCATCCGCATCCCCACCTACAGCGAGCGGCCCCAGCTGCGCCGCCTCGAGTTCCGCTCCCCGGACGCCACCGCCAACCCGTACCTCGCCTTCTCGGCCATGCTGATGGCCGGGCTGGACGGAATCCGCAACCGGATCGAGCCGCCGGTCCCGGTCGAGGCCGACCTGTATGAGCTGGAGGGGGATGCCGCCCTGCAGGTCAAGGACCTGCCCGGGAGCCTGGAGGAGGTGCTCTCCGCGCTGGAGAGTGATCAAGAATTCCTCTACGAGGGCGGGGTTTTCACCGAGGATCTGGTGGGCAACTGGATCGCTCTGAAGCGGGAGCGAGAGGTTGACCCGGTCAGGCTGCGCCCCCATCCCTACGAGTTCATGCTCTACGCCGACAGTTGAGATGGGACAGCCGCCCCGGAGAGGTCCGGGGCGGCTGTGTCCGCCGGAGGAAGTGCCGACGGAAGGAGAGAGAGAGGGACCGTCTGCCGCTGCCGCTGAAGGGATGTGACACCGGCGTCCCGGCACAGAGATTAATTGGGGTCCTTGCAGCCTCAGCTCGTCGTTGCGGGATTGTGACATGGCGGCGACTCACCCACCTCCGGCCGCTGCCGGAGGTGCATCTGCCAGAGGCTGCCGGGTGGTCACGACCAGGACCACTCCGGCCAGCACCAGAAGTCCGCCCAGCAGGGTCGCCGCCCCTGGCCGTTCCCCGCGGATGACGATCGCCAGGGCGGTGCCCACCAGCGGTTGGATGAACAGCAACGGCGCCAGTGCCCCCGGCATCACCCGCTGCAGACCGTAGAACCAGGCCCAGTAGCCCATGACCGTGGTGACGACCCCCAGGTAGAGCGCGGCCGCCACCACTCCCCATGTGAGCCCCGGCCAGTGCCGCACGGCCAGGGCGGTGAGCCCGGCCGGCCACCAGGCGACGAGGCTGCCGGTGACAACCGCAGCCGTGACCAGAAAGGGCGGGTAGCGAGCCACCACAGTCTTGCCCACGATGGTGAAGAACGCCTCCAGCACCAGCGAGAGCACGATCAACAGGTTGCCCAGCAGCTGACCGGCCCCGAACCCGCCTGGAAGGCGCAGCCCACCCACCACCACCAGATAAATGCCGCAGCCGCCGAGAACCAGCCCCACTGTCTCGAAGGACCGGATCCGCTCCCCCAGGATCAGGATGCTGAGCAGCACCGTCACCAGCGCCTCTGCTCCGATGAGGAGCGCCATGTCGGTGGCGGTGGAGAGACTGAGTCCCCAGTACTCGAAGGCCTTGTTCCCGATGAAACCCAGTGCGCACATGGCGGCCAGACGCGCCTGGTCGGAGCGTCCCCGGGGCAGCAGGCGGCGGTGGCGCCAGAGGTAAGGGGCCAGGACCACCGCCGCCACGGAGAACCGCACCATGTTCAGGCTGGCGAATGGCCACGTTGAGAGCGCCAGCTTGGCGGTGACGTAGGATCCCGCGAAGAGGCAGTTCGCCCCAGCCAGGATGAGCAGCGCCCGCCGCTGGGAGGTCACCGCTGCCCCGAGCAGGCACGGGACGTGCCGCTGCCGCCGGCGGGCTCATGGGATGCGGGCTGGGTCATGGAGCGCTCCGTGCCCGTATCAACCGGGCGAGCGGGCGAATTTGCCGATGCCGCCGGCCGGGTGTCAGCCCGCGGCCCGGGCCGCGGCTGTCCCTCCCTCGCCGGCTTCCAGTGCCGCCACGGCCGCCGCCGCGACTCCCTCCGCGGTGAGGCCGAACTCGGCCAGGATCTCAGCCTGTGACCCGTGGGGCAGGAACTGGTCGGGAAGAGCGACCTGCTTGACGGGGCAGACGACCGATGCCACCTGCAGGGCCTCCATCACCGCTGCCCCGAGCCCTCCCTTTACGGTGTTGTCCTCGACCGCCACGACCGCTCTGTGGGCTCTGGCCCAATCGGGCAGACGCCGGTCCACCGGCTTCAAGAAGCGGGCGTTCACGACCGAGGCGGAAATGCCAGACTGCTCCAGCAGAGTGGTGGCGTTGAGGGCGACCTGCACCATCTTCCCGGCCGCGCAGATGAGGACGTCCCGCCCGCCCTCCCTGGCCATCTCCCAACTCAGGCTGGGGAGCGGTCGAAGGTCGATCACCCGCTCGCCGGCAGCCCCCCTGGGGTAGCGGATGGCGAAGGGTCCCTGATGGTGGGTCGCGGTCGCCAGCAAGCGGCCCAGCTCGCCCGAGTCCCGGGGGGTGGAGACCACCAGATTGGGGACCACGCGCAGGTAGCTGAGGTCGAACATCCCGTGGTGGGAGCTGCCGTCAGGCCCGGTCACGCCGGCTCGGTCCAGCACGAAGGTGACGGGGAGGTTGTGCAGCCCGACATCGGTGATCACCTGATCGAAGGCACGCTGCAGGAAGGTGGAGTAGATGCAAACCACCGGGTGGAGGCCACCCATCGCCAGTCCGGCGGCGAAGGTGACGGCATGCTGCTCGGCGATCCCCACGTCGTAGAACCTGTCCGGGAAGCGCTGAGCGAACTGCAGCAATCCCGTGGAGGAGGCCATCGCGGCGGTGATCGCCACCAGGCTGGGATCCTCTTCGGCCAGCGCCAGCAGGACCTCCTCAAAGACGTCGGTGTAGCTGACTCCAGCAACCTGGATCTTGCCAGTGGCGATGTCGAAGGCGCCCACGCCGTGGAACTTGTCGATCTCATCTTCCTCGGCGGGGCTGAACCCACGGCCCTTGTTGGTGACCACATGGATGACCACCGGGCCCCGCAATCTGCGCGCCAGCTTCAGCGCACCCTCCACGGCCGGGAGGTCGTGCCCGTCGATGGGGCCCGAGTACTTGATCCCCAGGTCCTCGAAGAAGACATTGGGCGAGACCAGCTGCTTCATCCCGGTCTTGAACCGGCGGGCCATCTCATGGGCCGGCTCCCCGACCGCCGGCAGGGAGCTGAGGAAGTCCCCGATCCCGGACTTGGCGGCCTCGTACCTGGGGTTCAGCCGCAGCCGGGCGAGGTGGTTGGCCAGCCCTCCCACCGTGGGAGCGTAGGAGCGCCCGTTATCGTTGAGGATGATCACCAGGTCCGGGCGCAGGGAACCGATGTTGTTGAGGGCCTCGTAAGCCATCCCGCCGGTCAGCGCCCCGTCCCCGACCACTGCCACCACCTTGCCCTGCTCGCCGCGCCGGCGCCGTGCCTGAGCCAATCCCAAGGCGTAGCTCAGGCCGGTTGACGCATGGCTGTTCTCGATGAGGTCGTGGGGTGACTCCGCCCGGTTGGGATAGCCGGACAGGCCCCCCGCCTGGCGCAGCGTCGAGAACTGGTCCTTGCGCCCGGTCAGGACCTTGTGCACGTAGGCCTGGTGGCCGGTGTCGAAGACGATCTGGTCTTTTGGACTGTCGAACACCCGGTGGATGGCGAGGGTTATCTCCACCACGCCCAGGTTGGGCCCCAGGTGGCCGCCGGTCCTGGATACGCGGTCCACCAAGAACTCGCGGATCTCCTGGGCCAGGGTGATGCACTCGTCAGGGCTGAGGCTCTTGCAGTCGGCGGGGCAGTTGATCCGCTCCAGCACCGAGGGCGGCGCAGCGCCCGCTCCATTCCTAGGTGCTGGCATCGGTTTGGATTATAGCTTCGAGATTCGATCACAGTCGGGCTGCGATCTGCCCTGTAGCGGCTGGCCGGCCGGTCTGCGAGCCTCCTCCGCCCGTCTCGGGTCGGAGCTTTGAGTGTGCCGCCATCCCTTCCGTCCGGGGCCGGTCCGGGCACCTACAGGCCCGTCCACATCAGGGCAGAGAGCGTTGATCGCCTTTCGACGGCGGGCCGCCGCCCCCAAGTGGTGCATCATAGAGAGGATGACCCAACGGCATGCACCTAGGGCCAGGCGGTCCACTCCGGCGCAACGGCCGCTCGCTTCAGGTGGAGCTGAGACGCTCTCTGGCGGTGGCTGGGCGACCGAGATCGCCTTGGTCATAGCCCTGGTGGCGCTGCTGTCCGCTCTCGCCAATGTCGTGGCCGTACTGGTGGTCTCCGCCACCATGGCGACGGCCACCCCTCCCGAGGGGTCGATCACCTACCTGCCTGTGGTGGCGGGGGCGGTAATCGGGCTGGCTGGCGACGCTCTGCTGCTGAGTGGAGCCCTGGGGGTTCTGCGACCCGGGGTCCGCTTCAGCTCCGGACGCGGTGCGGTTCTGGTGGGGCTGGCGGTGCAGGTGGTGGCGGCAGCCGCGGTCGGCACCCTGGAAGCCTCCTGGATGCTCACCCTGGTGTACCTGGTGCTGCTGGCGGCGCTGGCCGCGCTGTGGTTGCGGTTCGCCCCCCAACCAGGACCCCGTCCTCTGGCTCAGCATCCCATTGACGAGGGCGAGAGGCGCCGCATCCCGGTCCCCCCCAGCGGCCGCTGGATTGTGCAGGGGGCGCCTCAGCCGATGACATGGTCCGGTGGCGTGCCCCTACCCCCCTCGGCGCCGGGGGAGCAGACGGATGAGAGCCTGGCGGTGTCCCGGCCAGCCGCCCCAGCCACCTGGAAACGACCTGAGCGTTGAGGTAGCCGGCCCAGCGCCCGAGGAGGGTCGGCACGACACCTCCTGGGGCATCCGCGAGGTGGTGCTGGGGATAGCGGTCGCGATCCCCGCCGTCCTGATCGCGATAGTCGTGGTGGCGGTGGCGACCGATGCCCTGAGCCAGGCAGGGGTGATCGGTAGCCTGAGCGGCCGCTCCTCCAAGTCGATCCTCCCCTTCTACAACCTGGCCACGACCCTGGCCTTCTACGGCGCGCTGCTGGCGGTGGTGGCTTTCTTCGCCAGCCGCCGGGGCGGTCCCCTCTGGCCCCAGCTGGGGCTGCGCAGGCCCCCCTACTGGGTCCTCCCTCTCATGCCGGTCCTGGCCGTGGCTCTGCAGTTCCTGACAGGGCTCATATCGGCGGCGCTCTCGCCGCTGCTGCATGGGATGACCAATCCCCAGGGCTGCAGCATCTCCCAGGGCTTCGGCCAGGACGCCTATCTGGGGGTGATCGCGATCGTGGTGATCGCCCCGGTGGTGGAGGAGATCACCTTCCGGGGCTTCATCTTCGGGGGGCTGAGGGGACGGCTGGGCACCACCTGGGCGGTGGTCGCAAGCTCTGTGGTCTTTGCTCTCGCCCACACACTTTCCGTCGGGGGGTCGATCCTGCTGCTCGGGCCTTCGCTCTTCGTCGCGGGGGTGGCGTTGGCGCTGGTGTACGAGAAGACCAAGTCGATATACCCGGGGATGGTCCTGCACGCGTCCTTCAACCTGGTCGCGGTGGTCCTGATCTTCCTGACCAGCACAGCCGGGAACTGCCGTTGACTGAAGTGGCCCTACCGAAATAGACAGGTGCCTAAGCTGGGCTCATCGAGTAAAACCGAAGAGGACAGAAATGGCAGGACTGGAGCCACTCATCACCCAACTGCTGGGACCCACGAGACGAGCCCCGAGAGGAAGAGGACGGGTGCCAGGGTGACGACCAAGGACAGCGCGGACTCGCTGGCGTTGTGCCATAGGGGCGGCAGCCGCACCACTCGTTCCCGCCAATGCTGCCATGGTCGCTAGCCCAGCACCCCCGGGGCGAACGGAAGCGTGAGGTCCGGCTCCGGTGCCAGGGCTGAGACCACGAAGATCAGGGTCGCCTAGAGGTAGTCCGCCAGCCACTCCGCGAAGGAGATCCTCAACGAGATCCGCCAGCCAGGGAGCGGCAACATCGCCAAGCGGTCGAGCCGGCCGGTGCCCGTCCAGCGAGTCTGAACAGGGTCGCCACGGTCCCACCCTGCGTGTCAGGATGGTCACCAGCATTGCGGAGTAGACAGGGGCCGAGGCCGTGACCAGTGGGATAACCAGACCCTTCGGGGAAGGCAGCTATGCCGCGAGTCTCCCCCTGGCGCACCGGGGCGGAGCCCAGCTCCAGACGCAGAGCTGTTGGGGTCTCCTCTGTAGTTGGTCCAGTCCTGGCAGGGGCGCCATGGTCTGGCTCTCCCCGTGGGCCGGATCTGCCTGCCCGTGGGATGCGTGCGGGTTATCGTCCAAGTCCCCACAGCGGCGCTGGAGCCAGTTCCCGGCGCCGTACGCTCTTACATCCTGGCCCCTGGGGGCGTTACAATCCGGCCATTGTAAGCGTTATAATCTGGCCATTACATTGGAGTGCGCGGCTCCCTGGACTAGGCCCGCGTAGAGGAGATCCACCGTGGCCTACCGCCCAAGGATTGTAGACAAGGAGTTGGCCCAGCTACTGAAGGCTGTCGGGGCGGTCGTAGTCGAGGGCCCCAAGGCGGTCGGCAAGACCGCGACCGCC
>JAJZJU010000053.1 GCA_021809895.1 bacterium | reverse complement strand
CGCATCCCATCGCGGTCACCGCAGCGGCTATTCGCTCCGCCCGCTTCTTCGCTGCCCGGCGGCCGTAGAGGCGGGCGCACAGTGAGGTGAGGATCTCGGTCACGTCCCGGACCAGGTCGTCGTCGACCTCGGCGGGATCCACCACCAGCAGCCGGCGTCCCTGCGCGGACAGCGCGGCCTCCACGTATTCCGCGCCGAAGCTGGCAAACCGATCCCTGTGCTCGACCACGATCGTCGCCACCGACTCATCCTGCAGCAGGGCCAGGAACCTGCGCCACTTGCCGTTGAGCGCTGAGCCCACCTCCGTCACCACCCGGCCGACTGAGAGACCCTCGCCCGTCGCCCACGCGGTGACCCGGGCCACCTGCCGGTCGAGGTCACAGCGCTGGTCCGCCGACGAGACCCTGGCGTAGACGGCGACGCTGCCGGTGGCGGCGGCTGAACCTGGAGCGTCGACCAAGAAGAGGCCTCCGACGCGGCGCGCCGGTACCGGCAGCTTCCCATCCCGGAACCACCGGTATACGGTCACCGGGTGAATGCCTTGCACTCCCTCCCATTCCTTCAAGTTCATCAGCGCTCACTTTAGCGCGTCGTACGAGCAATTGTTCGCAACCCCATCACCCAGCCGGGCTCACGCAGGCGCTCCGCCGACAGCGTCCACGGCGTCACGCGGTGGACCGAGTCGGCGATCTGCTCGAGCGAGGGCAGGGGCTCCGCCAGCAGGCGCTCGGCCACATCGCGCAGGGAGTCGACCGCCTCCTGGCGAATCTCGGCCAGCTGATCAGGGCGGGCCAGGCCGGCCACCACCAGCGCCCCCTGAGCTCGCTGGATGGGTTCCATGGCATCCCAGCGCCGCGCCTCGGCCTGGTCTCGGTAGAGCGACGGCTCGTCGGCTGTCCCATGCGGCCCCAAACGGTAGCCGACCGCCTCGACCAGAGTCGGGCCCTGGCCGTTGCGCGCGCGTGCCACTGCCTCGGCGATGACCTGGTGGCAGGCGAAGACATCGAATCCGTCCACCCTGACGCCGGGCATCCCGTAGGCCGCCGCCTTGTCGGCCAGGCGGGTGACCCTAGTCTGCTTTCTGACAGGGGTGCTGATCGCCCACTGGTTGTTGGTGATCAGGAAGATGACTGGAGCCGCCACCACCGCGGCCAAGTTGCAGGCCTCGTGGAACTCGCCGGCGGAGGTGGATCCGTCACCGCCGTAGACCAGGGAGACACAGTCCTGGCCCTGAAGGCGAGACCCCCAGGCGGCCCCCACCGCGTGGGGATAGTTGGTGGCGACCGGCACGCAGACAGGCGCCACCCGGTAGGTCGCGACATCATGCCAACCGCCGGGATGTCCCCTCCACATCAGCAGCGGCACCTCGGGGGGACAACCCCTCAGGGTGATCACGGCGGTCTGCCGGTAGGTCGGGAAGAGCCAGTCCTCAGCTGTCAGAGCCAGCACGCTGGCGGCCTGGATCGCCTCCTCGCCGAAATAGGTCGGGTAGGTGCCGATGACTCCCTGCCGCTGCAGGATGACGGCCCGCTCGTCGAAGGCGCGCAGCCGGGCCATGGCTTGGAAAAGACGCAGGGCCAGGTCGGGTCCCACCTCCTCCAGGCGCTGATTGCGAAGGGGGGCATCAAGGCCGAGGACCGTGGTGGCGCCCTCCATCAGGTCGGCGCCGGGCGCCAGAGGGTCGGGGCCCAAGGTCACGGGCGGAGGTTGTCCGATCACATACGCGTCCTCCCTAAAACGTCCCCCACTTTAACAACCGCCAGATGATCGGCCACTTCGATACAGTTACCGGGGGAGACCTGTGTTGGCGTCGAAGTGGACAGCGAGGTGACCGATCGTGAATAGCGCATCGACGAGCATGCCTTTGCGCCCTGCGACCACGGCGACCGGCGCGGTTCTGCTGATGGCGTACGGGAGCCCCCGCGACCAGGCCGACATCCTGCCCTACTACACCCATATGCGCGGGGGGCGCACCCCCACCGCCGAGGCCCTGGCCGAGCTCGAAAGCCGGTACGCAGCCATCGGCGGGCATTCCCCGCTGACTGAGATCACCATCGCCCAGGCGGAGGCCCTGAGAGCGGTGCTCCAGGCCGAGCATGGAGACAGTTGGGACGTGGTAGTGGGGATGAAGCACAACCACCCGTTTCTCGAGGAGGCTGTGGCCGACCTGCAAGCGCGGGGCATCGAGCGGGTCATCGCCATGGTGCTGGCACCCCACTACTCGGCGATGAGCGTCGCCGGCTATGTCCAGCGGGTACGAGCGGCCGCCCAGGAGCATGGTGGCGGCTCCATACGGATGGACTTCATCGAGGACTGGCACCTGCACCAGGGCTACGTGGCCTGGCTGGCGCGCCAGGTGCGGGCCCAGCTTGATGCGCTTGGAAGCGCCCGAGCCGCCGAAGCGCTGGTGGTGTTCACCGCCCACAGCCTGCCGGCCAAGTTGCGGCAGATGGGGGACCCCTATCCAGACCAGCTCGGCGAGACCGCGGCAGCGGTCGCCGCCAGCCTCAACCTCCCCAACTGGACGACGGGGTGGCAGAGTGTCGCCCAGTCCGCCGGCGAGCCCTGGCTGGGACCGGAGCTGCTGGAGGTCGTGCGCCAGGAAGCGGGGCGTGGCAGAAGGGACTTCGTCGTCTGCGCATGTGGCTTCGTGGCGGACCACCTGGAGATCCTATTCGACCTGGACCACGAGGCGAAGGAGGAGGCTGGGCGCCTTCAGGTCACCATCGTCCGCACCAAGATGCCCAACTCGGACCCCGAGTTCGTGCGCGAGGTCCTCTTCGACCTGGTGGACAGGGAGATCCGCAAGCCGGATTGAACACCTCTCCGCTCAGGTTTGCCGTCGTGGGCGGAGGTGTGTCCGGACTGGCCGCCGCCCGCCGCCTCTTTCTTCTGGGCCAGGAGCACGGGCGGGAGGTGGAGCTGACCCTGCTCGAAGCGGGTCCCGCGCTGGGTGGCAGGGTCACGGCCAAGGCGTTTGCCGGGGTCAATCTGGACCTGGGAGCTGAGAGCCTGCTGGCGCGCTCGGAGGAGACGTGGGAGCTGCTCTCTGCCCTGGGCATCGCCGGCCAAGCGCTGGCTCCCGGGACGACCTCCGCCTCGATTTGGAATGGCCGCAGGCTGGTGGCGATCCCCCCAGGATCGGCTCTGGGCGTGCCCTCCCGGCCATGGAGCATCCCGGTTCTGAGGGCGATCGGGATAGGAGGAGCTGCCCGCGCCAGCCTGGAGCCTTGGCTGGGTCACCAAAGGCCAGATCCGGACTCGGCGCTTGGACCCTTCATCAGGCAGAGGGTCGGCCCGGCAGTCCTTGGTCACCTGGTCGATCCCCTGGTGGGGGGCGTCTACGCGGGCTCGGCGGCACAGCTCAGCCTCGGTGCGGTGGCCCCCCAGCTGCTCCAGGCCCTGGAGCGAAGTCCCAGCCTGCTCAGGGGCCTGCGGCAAATGCCGCTGTCAAACCCGTCCAGATCTGACTCCAGCCGGCCCACCTTCGTGACCTTCCCCGACGGGCTCAGGACCCTGGTGGGCGCACTCCAGGACACCCTCCCGGCCGCGGCCATCCGCCTCCAGGCCAAGGTGGAGGAGCTCCTCGCGGCGCCGGGGGGAGGAGGAGGGCGCCTGGTGGTGGCGGGAGCCGCCACCCTCGACTGCGACGGAGTCGTGCTCGCACTACCAGCCCCCCAGGCGGCCAGCCTGGTGGCGGGCATCGCGCCGGGCCTCGCAGACACGCTGCGCCAGCAGGAATGGGCCTCGGTCGCAACCGTGTCCCTCGCCTACCCCGAGCGAGCCCTACCCCGACCCCTTGTGGGCAGCGGCTTTCTGGTGCCACGATCCCGGCGACGGGTGGTCACCGCCTGCACCTTCCTGGATCGCAAGTGGCCGCACCTGAAGCGGCCTGGGCAGGTCCTCCTGCGGGCCTCGGTGGGGAGCGCAGGGGACGACTCCATCGTCACCATGGACGACACCACGGTGGTCAGCATGGTGCACAACCAGCTGCGCACCATGCTCGGACTCACCCAGTTCCCAGAGGCGGCCCTGGTGCAGCGCTGGCAGCCCGCACTGCCTCAGTACCGGGCTGGGCACATGGCCTGGCGGGCCCGAGCAGCCGAGCTCACAGCCCGACTCCCCGTGCCAGTGGTGCTGGCGGGAGCCTCCTATCAGGGGGTCGGCATCGCCTCCTGCATGCAGTCCGCGGCAGCCTCCGCCAGCGTCCTCTTCGATCGGGTTTGCGCCCAGGGTCCTGCAGCCGGCCACGATGGTCACGTTTCACCTTGACATCCGCGCCGCTACCCGACCTACGAATGAGTGCCCCCTCTTGCGCCCGGCGACCACAGAGAGCGCGGTTCCCGCGGCCGTGTGAGGACGCCCATCCGCCGCCAATTCCCGCGGGCCCGATGAGGTCGCGCGCTCCTGGGAAGGTGCACTTCGAGGTGGCCACGACCGCCTCGACAATCGGGCGCGGCTTCAAAAGCCGGGTTGAGGTTTTCCAGGCATGAGCGGCCGAGGATGACCGAAGTCAGCCTGGGCGGTGCCAGCCGAGAGAAGCTCGGCCTGCTTCTGGATGAGTTGGGGGCGCCCTCATATCGCGGGGACCAGATCCGCGTGCACGCATGGCGGGGCACCGCCTTTGGTTTCGACCAGATGGTCAACCTCCCGACCGGCCTGCGGGAGCAGCTGCCGCAGCGCATCAGATGGTCCTCGCTGTCACTGGTGGAGGCCACCGTGGCCGATCGGGGAATGACCGAGAAGCTCCTCCTGCGCGCGGCGGACGGGCAGGAGGTGGAGGCGGTGATGATCCGCCACGACAGCTCCACCACCTCGCGCGAGCGGCGCACCGTCTGCGTCAGCTCCCAGGTGGGCTGCGCCATCGGCTGCTCCTTCTGCGCCACCGGCCAGCTGGGCCTGCGCCGCAACCTTGAGGCGCAGGAGATTGTCGACCAGGTGCTGGAGGCCGCCCGCCGCTGGGGCGGTGGCGGCCTTGGAGCGCCCACCAATGTCGTCTACATGGGGATGGGCGAACCACTTCAGAACTACTCGGCGGTGGTCGCCTCGATCCGGTTGCTGCAGGAGTGGGGAGTCGCCCCCCGGCGGGTGGTGGTCTCCACCAGCGGGCTGGTGCCGGAGATCGACCGGCTGGCCGCCGAGGAGCTGCCACTGCGGCTGGCTATCTCCCTGCACGCCACCTCCGACGAGGTGCGCGACCGGCTGGTACCGCTGAATCGCCGTTATCGGATCGCCGAGCTGATCGAGGCGGGCCAGCGTTTCGCCATCCGGACCGGTCGGCGGGTGAGCCTGGAGTACGTCCTCATCGCGGGGGTCAACGACTCCACCGAGGATGCGAGCCGGTTGCGGCGGCTGGCGGCAGAGCTGCGCGGCCACGTGAATCTGATACCCATGAACCGGATTCCAAGCAGCCAACTCGCCGCTCCCGCCCTCCCATGGTGCCGGGAGTTCGCTGCTCTGGTCGGTCCGCGGGCGACGTTGCGCTTCTCCAGGGGAGATCGGGCGACCGCCGCCTGCGGCCAGCTGCGAGCAGCCATGGAAGCTGACAGGCGGCGGTTGCAGCGCACCGATCTCCGTCTGGCGGGGAGCCCCTGATGAGCAGGCCAGGCCGGTTCGCGCCTGCCGGATACTGAGCAGGTGTACGACCGAGACCGCCAGCTGACGAGGCCATGTTCCGCTCGGATCTTTAGCTGTGCTTCGAGATGGCTGAGATGAGCTTTCTGCACTGGGCGACGCAGTGGGAGTTCAATCCTTCGGTCTGGATCGGCTGCGCGGTCGCTCTCGCTGCCTACCGATGGTTTCCCGGGGCCAGGATGGATCGGCGCGCCCTGGCCTGGATGGTGGGGGTGCTGATCATCTTCGTGGCCCTGGAGTCCGCCATCGACATCGTGGGCGACGGCTATCTCTTCAGCGTCCACATGGCGCAACACCTGATCCTGGCGATGGTCGCGCCCCCGCTCATGATCCTGGGCATCCCTCCGGCCACGGTCGACGCCCTCCTGAGGGGCCCCGCGCGCAGCCTCCTGCGAGTGCTCATCTCCCCCTATTTCGCCGGGCCCGCCTACTTCATCGTCCTGATCGCCTGGCACTGGCCCTACTTCTTCGACTACGCGCTCACGCACCCGGTGGCACACATCGTGCAGCATCTGAGCTTCATAGCTGTCGGACTTCTCTTCTGGTGGGCCGTGATCGTCCACCGGCCCGAGGAGCGGTGGAACCTATCACCTCTGGGAGAGGTCTGGTATCTCACGGTCGGGGCCCTGCCGGCGGTGGTGGTGGGTCTTACCCTCGCCCTGCTTCCCCACCCGGTCTACTCGTTCTACCTGCACCGCTCGGGCCTGCTGGGGGTGGCCCCGCTCACCGACCAGCGCATCGGCGGCATGCTGATGTTCGCCTTCGACAATATTGTGATGGTGACGGTCGCGGGCTGGTACATGTGGGGGATGTTCCCGGCGGACGGGGCCGACGAGGCCCGGATACGTGCCCGGTCCTGAGCCGGACGGACCGAGACCCCGGCACCACCGTCTGCCTCCCGCGATCCCCGCTGCCCGCTGGCTGCGGTGGGCGCTGGCCGGGCTCTGGTTGCTGGACGCGGGACTGCAACTTCAGCCCACGATGTTCGGCCAAGCATTCGCGAGCAATGTCCTCTACGACGCGGCCCTCATGTACCAACCCCCGGCGCTGGAGGGCTTCCTCTACCGATCCGCCAGCATCCAGTCACACCACTTGGTCCTGCTGTCGGCGACCGTCGCCGCAGTGCAGGTGACGATCGGGCTGGGGCTGCTCTGGAAGCCACTCCGCCGTCAGGCTCTGATCCTCTCCATCGTTTGGGCTGCCCTCGTCTGGATCCTGGGCCAGGGGCTCGGCTTCATGGCGACAGGAACCGCCATGATCGAGTTCGGCGCTCCCGGCTCGGCCATCCTCTACATCGTCCTCGCCCTGGTGGTGTTGCGTTCCCGCGACGAGGGTGTGGAGGGCGAGGCATCCGGGCTACCGACCGCGCAATGGGCGTGGTCCGGCTTCTGGGCGCTGGGCGCCTTGCTGCAGATCCCCTGGCGATACTCCGTGGGGACAGTCCTCGCCTACAACCTCCAGACGGCGGCTCAGCTGCAGCCCTCCCATCTCAGCGGACTTGACTACACCTTGGCGCGGGCAGCCTACACCAACAGCGTCCCGGCATCGCTACTCCTGGGATCGCTGGAGGTCCTCCTGGCCATCTTGGTGTGGCTCCCGGTCTGCCGGCGCTGGTCGATCTGGCTGGGACTGGGCCTCACCGCCGCCTTCTGGGTCCTGGGCCAGGCGATGGGTGGGATGTTGGCCGGCGTGGCGACCGACCCTGGCACCGGGCCCCCGGTGGCCCTGCTCGGCCTCTACCTGCTCAGCGCCACCGTTCAGGGAGGGCCCCAGCCAAACCTGGAACCGGCCAGAGCAGGTGCAGGCTGGGCCGAAGGAGCCCGCCCCATCCGCCGCTGAGGCCCATCCTCGCCATCCCCGGGCACAAAAAAAAGAGACCCGGCGATGACCTACTCTCCCACCCCGTCTCCAGGGCAGTACCATCGGCGCTGACGGGCTTAACTTCTGTGTTCGGAATGGGTACAGGTGTTTCCCCGTCGCTATCGTCACCGGATCTCTTGTCGCAAAAGGATATGTCTGCTCGCGGGCAAAGCCGAAGCGGCTTGGGCCAGCTGACAGGAGCGCAGTAGGAGCGCACAGCCACCCGGACGACGCCGCTTGGGCGCGCCCGCGAACAGTGTGGCAGAGAGTGGTCAAGCCCTCGACCGATTAGTACCGCTCAGCTCAAAGCATTGCTGCTCTTACACCCGCGGCCTATCAACCAGGTGGTCTACCTGGGGTCTTACCCGGTTAACCCGGTGGGAGATCTAATCTTGGAGTGGGCTTCGCACTTATATGCTTTCAGCGCTTATCCCTTCCGGACATGGCTACCCGGCGATGCTCCTGGCGGAACAACCGGTGCACTAGCGGTCCGTCCAACCCGGTCCTCTCGTACTAAGGTCGGCTCTCCTCAAATCTCCTGCGCGCACGGCGGATAGGGACCGAACTGTCTCACGACGTTCTAAACCCAGCTCGCGTACCGCTTTAATGGGCGAACAGCCCAACCCTTGGGACCTACTCCAGCCCCAGGATGCGACGAGCCGACATCGAGGTGCCAAACCTTGCCGTCGATGTGAACTCTTGGGCAAGATGAGCCTGTTATCCCCGGGGTAGCTTTTATCCGTTGAGCGACGGCCTTTCCATTCAGAGCCGTCGGATCACTAAGCCCGACTTTCGTCCCTGCTCGGCTTGTAGGCCTCACAGTCAAGCTCCCTTATGCCTTTGCACTCTTTAAGCCTGATTTCCATCCAGGCTGAGGGAACCTTTGGGCGCCTCCGTTACCTTTTGGGAGGCGACCGCCCCAGTCAAACTGCCTACCTGGCATGGTCCCGATACCGGATAACGGCACCGGTTAGACATAAAACCTAGCAAGGCTGGTATTCCAAGGTTGACTCCACAGAACCTGGCGGCCCCGCTTCAAAGTCTCCCAGCTATCCTCTACATGCTAGACCCCACATCAATGCCAAGTTGCAGTAAAGCTCCACGGGGTCTTTCCGTCCTGCCGCGCGTAACCTGCATCTTCACAGGTACTTCAGTTTCGCCGAGTCCGTGGTCGAGACAGCGCCCAAGTCGTTACGCCATTCGTGCGGGTCGGAACTTACCCGACAAGGAATTTCGCTACCTTAGGACCGTTATAGTTACGGCCGCCGTTTACTGGGGCTTCAATTCAAGGCTCTCACCCTTCCTCTTAACCTTCCAGCACCGGGCAGGCGTCAGCCCCTATACATCAGCTTTCGCTTTGGCAGGGACCTGTGTTTTTAGTAAACAGTCGCTTGGGCCATTTCTCTGCGGCCCCCACGGGCTCCGGACGCAAGGTCCTTCACCTGCAGGGGCTCCCCTTCTCCCGAAGTTACGGGGACAATTTGCCGAGTTCCTTAACCACGGTTCTCTCGATCGCCTAAGAATCCTCTTCCCACCTACCTGTGTCGGTTTGCGGTACGGGCACTTGCGTATCAACCCTTAGAGGTTTTTCTTGAGAGCTTGGGATCAACCACTACGCCCTTGCGGGCTCGGCATCCTCTCGGGGTATGTGTCCGGCGGATTTTCCTACCGGACCCCCTACCTGTTTGCACGGGGACAACCAACGCCCCGCTGTGTCTACCCTTCCCTGTCACCCCATCGGTACTCGCCAGTGGTGCTGGAATGTTGACCAGCTGTCCATCGCCTACGCCTTTCGGCCTCGGCTTAGGCCCGACTGACCCTGGGACGATTAACGTAGCCCAGGAAACCTTAGGCTTACGGCGAACGCGTTTCTCACGCGTTTCTCGCTACTTGTTCCGGCATTCGCACTTCCGCGCGCTCCAGCCGTGCTCACGCTCGACCTTCTCTGCCCGCGGAACGCTCCTCTACCATGACCTCGCCGAAGCGAGATCATCCGCGGCTTCGGTTCCAGGCTTGAGCCCCGATCATTGTCGGCGCCACACCACTCGACCAGTGAGCTATTACGCTTTCTTTAAATGGTGGCTGCTTCTAAGCCAACATCCTGGTTGTCTGGGCAACGTGACATCCTTTGCCACTTAGCCTGGGATTTGGGACCTTAGCCGGCGGTCTGGGCTGTTTCCCTTTCGACTATGAAGCTTAGCCCCCACAGTCTCACTGCCGTCGTAAAATTTGCCGCCATTCGGAGTTTGGTTGGGTTTGGTAACAAGGTGATTGCCCCTAGCCCATTCAGTGCTCTACCTGCGACAAACCAGTCGACGACGCTGCACCTAAATGCATTTCGAGGAGAACCAGCTATTTCCGAGTTCGATTGGCATTTCACCGCTACCCACAGTTCATCCGCCGCGTTTTCAACCGGGGTCGGTTCGGGCCTCCACGCGGTCTTACCCGCGCTTCACCCTGACCATGGGTAGGTCACTCGGTTTCGGGTCTACTCAGTGCGACTACATAACGCCCTATTCAGACTCGCTTTCGCTACGGCTCCGGGTGTAAACCCCTTAACCTCGCCACACTGAAGTAACTCGCCGGATCATTCTACAAAAGGCACGCAATCACACATTCCTGCAAGCAGGCATAGTGCTCTCACGGTTTGTAAGCACACGGTTTCAGGTACTATTTCACTCCCCTTCCGGGGTACTTTTCACCTTTCCCTCACGGTACTCGTTCACTATCGGTCACCAGAGGTATTTAGCCTTACGCGATGGTCCGCGCGGATTCCCACCGAATTCCACGTGTTCGGTGGTACTTGGGATCCCCACGGAGAGACCGCTCGCCTTTCGCCTACGGGGCTGCCACCCTGTATCGCCGGCCTTTCAATGCCGTTCGGCTAGACGTCGGTTTTGTGACTCTCTGCACCCGCGGCAGCGGGTACGGGTGGGTCCCACGACCCCGAAGCGGAAACGACTGCCGTCTATCACGCCGCTTCGGTTTAGGCTTTTCCCTGTTCGCTCGCCACTACTGAGGGAATATCTCTTCCTGCGGGTACTTAGATGTTTCAGTTCCCCGCGTGCCCTCCACATCGCCTATTTGATTCAGCGATGGGTGACCAGGCATGACCCTGGTCGGGTTGCCCCATTCGGGAATCCCCGGATCACAGCTTGCGCCGCAGCTCCCCGGGACTTTTCGCAGCTCTGCCACGCCCTTCATCGGCCTCTGGTGCCAAGGCATCCACCGTGTGCTCTTAGTAGCTTGACCTTAAATCTCTCTGTCCACACGGCTCGCGAACGGCGGATCCGGTAACAGTCCGGTCCACACTCCGAGCCGCGCGCTCCCAGCCTCGGGCCCCGCCCGAGTTGAGAGGTTTGTCTCCTACGCGCTCTTCATTTATCAAGGTGCAGTCTCTCTGGAGATGAGCGGATTCGAACCGCTGGCCTCCTGCTTGCAAAACAGGCGCTCTGCCAACTGAGCTACATCCCCGGGTCAGCCGCTGGCGCCGGCCGAGCCGGTCGCCGGGTGTCAGCATGGCGCCGTGGTGGGCCTTTGTGGATTCGAACCACAGACCTCACGGTTATCAGCCGTGCGCTCTGACCACCTGAGCTAAAGGCCCGTGGGCCCAGCCTAGGCCGGGCCGCCAACGCCTCGCCCGCTGCTTTGACCGCTGAAGCGTGGAGAGATTCCATATCCCTGCCCCCGATCTGGGGCTGTTCGATTGTGTTGCAGGTTCCCACTGCCACCACTCGTGCCGGCTCCGTCGAAACGGACCTCCCGCGCTCTACTTGCTCGCTACTCTTGGCGGCTGCCCACCTGGCCGGCGGCTGTGCCGAGGCACTGGCGACCGACCGCGGATGGACCGCTAGTCTTCACGGTTTGAAACGGGGATTATCTGCGCGAACTGAGTTGACCTCCGGATGGACCAAGGCCCATCACGAAGCTCCTTAAAAGGAGGTGATCCAGCCACACCTTCCGGTACGGCTACCTTGTTACGACTTAACCCCCCTCGCCAGGCACACCTTCGGCACCGCTGTCCTTGCGGTTCAGCAAAGCGACTTCGGGTGCACCAGACTCGGGTGGTTTGACGGGCGGTGTGTACAAGGCCCGAGAACATATTCACCGCAGTATGCTGACCTGCGGTTACTAGCAACTCCGACTTCATGCAGGCGAGTTGCAGCCTGCAATCCGAACTGAGGACGGCTTTAAGGGATTCGCTTCCTCTCGCGAGGTCGCAGCCCGTTGTACCGCCCATTGTAGCATGTGTGTAGCCCTGGACATAAAGGGCATGCTGACTTGACCTCATCCCCACCTTCCTCTGGGTTTCTCCCAGCAGTCTGGCTAGAGAAATTCAACTAACCATAGGGGTTGCGCTCGTTGCGGGACTTAACCCAACACCTCACGGCACGAGCTGACGACAGCCATGCACCACCTGTGCCGGCGCCCTTGCGGGGGCTCCTGTCTCCAGGAGTTTCACCGGCATGTCAAGCCCAGGTAAGGTTCTTCGCGTTGCATCGAATTAAACCACATGCTCCGCTGCTTGTGCGGGCCCCCGTCAATTCCTTTGAGTTTTAACCTTGCGGCCGTAGTCCCCAGGCGGTGCACTTAATGCGTTAGCTACGGCGCTGAGCGCGTCAATACACCCAACACCTAGTGCACAAAGTTTAGGGCGTGGACTACCGGGGTATCTAATCCCGTTCGCTCCCCACGCTTTCGCGCTACAGCGTCAGTTATGGGCCAGAAGGCCGCCTTCGCCGCTGGTGTTCCTCCGGATATCTACGCATTTCACTACTACACCCGGAATTCCACCTTCCTCTCCCATACTCTAGACGACCAGTTTTGGCGGCAGTTTCGGGGTTGAGCCCCGAAATTTCACCGCCAACTTGGCCATCCGCCTTAACGCGCTTTACGCCCAGTAAATCCGGATAACGCTCGCCCCCTACGTATTACCGCGGCTGCTGGCACGTAGTTAGCCGGGGCTTTCTTGGAGGGTACCGTCACGATCGTCCCCTCCGACAGTGGTTTACAACCCTAGAGTCTTCATCCCACACGCGGCGTTGCTCCGTCAGGCTTTCGCCCATTGCGGAAGATTCCTCACTGCTGCCTCCCGTAGGAGTCTGGGCCGTGTCTCAGTCCCAGTGTGGCTGGTCGTCCTCTCAGACCAGCTACCCATCATCGCCTTGGTAGGCCGTTACCCCACCAACAAGCTAATAGGCCGCGACCCCGTCTCGAAGCGATAAATCTTTAGACCGGTGCGGATGTCCGCGCCGGGCCACATTCGGTATTACCCCTGCTTTCGCAGAGCTATTCCCAACTTCGAGGTTGGTTGGTCACGTGTTACTCACCCGTCCGCCACTAGGTCTTGCGACCTCGTTCGACTTGCATGTGTCAGGCACGCCGCCAGCGTTAATCCTGAGCCAGGATCAAACTCTCCGTCGTTACCAACCCGGCCGAAGCCGGGTAGGTGGCAAAGAATTTGTTTGGGCCCCTTCCCAAGGGGCATGTGGATACAGAATCGTCTCCACTCTTCAATTGTCAAGGTGCGGGCTGCCTCCCCAGGCGGGAGAGCGGCGCCCGGCTTGTGGGCCCGGCGCGGACTGTGAAGTATATCCCTGGGGCGGCCCAAGGTCAATACTGATCTCGGGCCAGCCGGGCCCATCTCAGATCCCCTGTCTCCCGGAGAAGGCCCTGGCCACGGTGCGCTCGTCAGCATAGGCCAGCTCACCCCCCACCGGCAGACCGTGAGCGAGCCGCGTCACCTTGGGTGGGGTGCCCTCCAGCCGCCGGACCAGGTAGCCGGCGGTGGCCTCGCCCTCCACATCGGAATCGGTGGCCAGGATGACCTCCTTGACCGCTCCCCCAGCCACTCTGGCCACCAGCTCGTCGGCATGGATCTCGGAGGGGCCGATGCCATCGAGCGGTGAGAGCGAGGCGCCCAGCACGTGGTAGACCCCCCGGAACTCTCCGGTGCGCTCTATCGCCAGCACGTCGCTGGGGTCCTCCACCACGCAGATGGTCGCCTCCTCGCGTCCGGGCTGGCGGCAGATGGTGCAGAGCTCGCCCCGCTCGCTGAGGAAGAAGCAGACCGGACAGTAGCCGACCTCCTCCGCCAGAGCGGATATCGTCCTCGCCATCGCCAGCAGGGAGGGCTCGGGCCAGCGCGACGCCTGGAACGCCAGGCGCTGCGCGGTCTTGGGACCAATCCCCGGAAACCGGGCAAACTCCTCGGCCAGCCGCTCCACCGGGCCGGGCAGCAGTCCCACCGCTAAGACACAGCCACGAGTGAGGCTCTCAGAGCATCCCCGGGGGCAGCATGCCGGGAGGCAGGATCGCCTCCATGGACTTGGCCGCGAGATCGCGCGAGCGTTCCAGGGCGTCATTCACAGCGGCCTGGATCAGATCTCCGACCATCTCGCTGCCCTCTTCCAGGACCGCCGGGTCTATGACAACCCCGGTCACCCGCTGCTGGCCGCTGCAACGCACCACCACCGCGCCGCCACCCGCCGAACCCTCGACCTCGCGGCTGGCCAGGTCGGACTGGGCCTGCTCGAACTGACGAGCCATGTTCTGCTGCAACTGGCGCAGCTGCTTGGGATTGAACTGCGGCAAGCGCTCTTCCTCCTTTCGGGTTGGCCCTAAATTCTAGGGGGAGATCGAAGGTGGCCGGTCTGGGTCGCGAAAGTCGACCTTGCGCACCGTGCTCCCGGGGAACTTCGCCAATGCCATCGCCACAGCGCTGGGCTCTTTGAGAGAGGCGACTGGAGGAGTTGGAGCCTGACCGGCCAGCACCAGATCCAAGGACAGATCCTGACCGAAGACCTGCTTGCAGCCGGTCTCCAGCAATGCTCGATTGGCAGCTGCCTGAAGTTGCGACAGATGCCATGGGTAGGCCACCTCCACCGTCAGCCGGCCGTCCCCCAGCAATACGGCCCTGGTCTCCCTCACCAGGGCCGCGAACGGCCCGGGATGACTCTGCTGGGCCCACTCTCTCACCTCTGCCCAACGGATCTCCACCTGGCCGGGTGGAGGCGGCTCGCCGGTCCCCGGGGTCGGGTCTGGGTCAGACGGCGCGGTCAAAGACGGTCGCGGAGCAGGAGGGTCTGGAGTCGATGGAGTCTCCTCCTGGGCGCCCGACCCTCCCGCCACAGTTGTCCCGGTGGCTTTGGGGGCCCGAGGCGGCTCTTGGGCCTGAACCGCGTGCCCGCCGGGGGCGGCTGGTCGGCCCGGCGAGCGCCCCGCCCCCACCTTGAGCAGGATCACCTCCAGTGCCATCCAGGGATCGTCTGCCCTGCGAAGGTCGTTGCCGCCGCGCACGCACGCCTCCATCAGGGCCAGCCAGAAGCCCGCTTCGGAAGGTGCATCCGCGATCGCGGCCCAGTGCCGCGAGCGAGCGGTGGTGCCCAGCGCGCGCAGCAACTGGCGGGGCTCGACTCCAGCCCCGGACAGCTGCTGCAGTTCCACCATGACCTCGGCCAGTTCGCCTGCCGCCAGGCCGTCCGCCAGCTGTCCCAGGGCTCTGGGATCGGCCATGCCGAGGGCGCCGCGGACCAGCTCCAGCTCGAGGACGCCCTCCCCGGTGCCGATCAGGCGGTCGAGGAGGGACTCGGCGTCGCGCAGAGACCCGGCGCCTGCCTCCGCCACCAGCTGCATGACCTCAGCTGAGGTGCTGACCCCCTCCTGCTCGCAGATCCGGGCCAGATGCCCGGCCATCGAGGCCACCGGGATGCGACGGAAGTCGAACCGCTGGCAGCGAGAGAGAATCGTCTCGGTCAGCCGGTGGGGCTCGGTCGTGGCCATGATGAAGCAGGCATGCTCCGGGGGCTCCTCAAGGGTCTTGAGGAAGGCGTTGCCGGCCTCGGTGGTCAGCATATGGGCCTCGTCGATGATGTACACCTTCATGCGCATCTCGCTGGGCATGAACTGGGCGCGTTCGCGCAGATCGCGGATCTCGTCGATGCCGCGATTGGTGGCGGCGTCGATCTCGATCACATCCAGGCTGCGGCCAGCCCCTATCGCCTCACAGGCGGAGCAGGCGAGGCACGGTTCACCGTCCTGCGGCCGCTCGCAGTTGATCGCGCGGGCCAGGATCCGCGCCGCCGAGGTCTTGCCGGTGCCGCGGATCCCGGTGAAGAGGTAGGCGTGCGCGAAACGCCTCTGGCGGACGGCGTTGCGCAGGGTGCGCGCCACCACCTCCTGGCCGACCAGGTCCCCGAACCGCTGCGGGCGGTAGCGCAGGTAAAGGCTCTGTCTGACCGAGTTCACGTCCGCCAAGATGATCGCGCACCCCTCTTTGTGAAGACATCCCCGGCGCCGACCGACCTCCGGGCTCAGGCCGGGGAGCCCGACGACACTCCAGTCGCTCCGCGTACCGCTGCTTCCTTCCGGACCTGACGGGGTTGGCGGTGATTGGCTGCGCCGGACCCGGCCGTCAACACCCTGGTGGTCGGAGCTGACCCGAAGACGCCCCCCCTAGGAGGGGAGTTCGACCCCGCTGTAGCGGATTGCGGGTACAGGGCACCGCTAACTCCCCGTCTAGCGCGATCAGGCTAATTCTACCGCCCATCGGTCCTGGAGCCACTCCCGAAAGCCGCGCCGGTGGCCGCTCACACATCCAGCGCCAACAGCCGGCTGTGCCCAGCCCGCAGGGTGACCCCGGCGGTGAGGCCGGCGATGCCGACGAGGACCACCAACGCCAGCAACTCCGATCCCAGCGAGGGCCGGTTGGTGATGAGCAGGGCGAGGGTGAGGCCAACCACACAGATTGCGATGTAGGCGGCTCCGACCATCATGAACACGACCGCCAGCCAGATCCCCACCGCCCGGCGTGGATCCGTCCAGTCCAGGCGTGGCCAGATGGCCCCCATCCCCGTCGCCAGCGCACTCAGCCCCAGGACGCAGATGACCAGCAGGACTGAGGAGAAGAGGACCTGGCCCAAGGGGGTGCCGATTCTGAGCTCGGTGGTGACCATCAGGGTCAGGCTGGCGGCGATCGCGATCGCCCCCGGAAGCACCAGCTTGCTGAGCAGCAGGGTCCTGGTCGAGACCGGCGCAGTCTTGAGGCACCAGAACTGCCGCCCCTCGGAGCCTATCGCCCGAAGCCCTAGGCCGCTGGCGGCAAACAGAGCGGCAAAGGCCGCGGTGGTCAATGGCCCGTACCAGCTTGGGAAGTTGTGAAAGAGGCCCAGCCCGAGCCCCCCCGCACGGGGCGACAGCAGGTAGACGGCGAACAGTCCTATGGGCAGCAGCAGTTGGATCAGCTGACCAGGGTCGCGGCGCAGGGTCCGCCAGTCCTTGCGCACCACCGCCAGCGGCACCGGGAGGCGTCGCAGCCGAGTCCTCAGGCGACCACCCCTCCTGGCGGTGGACGAGGAACGGAACCACCCCTCCCGCACCATGGGGCCGGCGATCCAGATGGCCGCGATGGTGACCACGGCGGCCAGGGCGGCCAGCTCGAGAGCCGAGAGCAAGGAGCTGCCCCAGCGCCAGTGGGCCGCCTGAAAGATGCTCTGGGCCGCCCAGGCCGGGGAGAGCCAATGTGAGATGTGCAGCCCGTGGGAGAAGTCGCTGACGCCGATGCCTGGAGTCGCTCCGCCACCCACCGACGCGGCGACGTCCAGGGCCGCCACGCCGAACCCGACCACTCCCACCAGGATGCCGGCAGCCTCCTTAACCCGGCTCGCCGGCACCACCCTGACCAGAGCCACCACCGCCAGCATTCCCAGGGCCATGGGAACCAGCAGCAGACAAGCGACCACAAGGGCGACCAGCGGGATCAGTCCCGGGCTGCGATACACGATCGCCGCCGCCAGCACCGCAGGTCCAGCCACCGCTGTGCCTATCGCGGCGCCCAGGCTGAGCTGAGAGAGCATCCGGTAGGAGAGGAAGAGCCTGGGGCTGATGGGAGCCAGCAGCAGCC
>JAJZJU010000155.1 GCA_021809895.1 bacterium | reverse complement strand
GCTCCTCTCCTCGTGGCCGGACTGCGGCGTCCCGTCGTTGACGCAGCGGTTGCGGATAAGGAGCTGCAGCAGCTCGGTCGCTTCGTGGGCCAGCCCCTGGGCCTGGTCGATCACCGCCCAAGCTTACCCGCACACCACCGGCCGGCCCGGGGCGGGAGTCCGCCTCGAGACGGCAGGTCCGCCCCCCGCAGGTCGCGTGATTCGTGCGGTGGTTGACCCCGCCGAGGCGGGTGGGTTCGCCCGGCTCCGGGAGGAGGTGGCAGCTGGTGCCTTTTTGGCGCGGGCGTCCTCGATGGTGGCTCGATCTCCGGCCGGGCTGACGGCGACCGACGGCATCCGGGATGGGCCCGGGGCGGGAGAGGGCGGATTTGGGAGCTGCTACCATGCCGCCATGGGAGGGGATGCGCCGATCACAGCCGGGCAGCAGCAGCGGCGCCGGTCCTGGGCCGAGCCCTGGAAGATCAAGATGGTGGAGCCGCTGCGGATCACCACCTTTGAGCAGCGCCAGCAGGCGCTGGCCGAGGCCGGCCACAACACCTTCTTGCTGCGCTCGCAGGACGTCTACATCGACCTCCTCACCGACTCCGGCACCAACGCGATGAGCGACCGCCAGTGGGCGGCGCTGATGCTGGGGGATGAGGCCTACGCCGGCTCCCGCAACTTCTACGAGCTGGAGGAGGCGATTTTCGAGGTCTACGGTTTCTCCCGGATGGTCCCCACCCACCAGGGTCGGGGCGCCGAGCACCTGCTCAGCCAGTGCGCCATCCGGCCTGGCCAGCTGGTCCCCGGCAACATGTACTTCACCACCACCAGGGAGCATCAGGAGCGGGCCGGGGGGATCTTCGTGGACGTGATCTGCGACCAGGCCCACGACCCCGACAATCTCGACCCCTTCAAGGGCAATGTGGACCTGGCCAAGCTGGAGGAGGTGATCGGGCGGGGCGGCCCTCAGGGCCTGGCCTATCTCAGCCTGGCCGCGACCGTGAACATGGCGGGGGGGCAGCCGGTCTCGATGGCCAACCTGCGCGAGCTGAACCGGCTCTGCCGGGCCCACCAGTTGCCGATCTACCTCGACGCCACCAGGCTGGTGGAGAACGCCCTCTTTATAAAGGAACGGGAAGATGGCTTTCAGGACCGCTCGGTGGCGGAGATAGTGAGGGAGTTCTGCTCGTATACCGACGGCTGCTGGATGTCGGCCAAGAAGGACTCGTTGGTCAATATCGGCGGTTGGCTGGCGGTCAACGACGAGTCGCTCTTCGAGGAGATCCGCAACCTGGTCATCGTCTTCGAAGGGCTGCACACCTACGGGGGGCTGGCCGGCCGCGACCTGGCGGCGATGGCGGTGGGGATCCGAGAGTCGGTTCAGGACGAGCACGTGCGCTCCAGGGTGGGGCAGGTCCGCTACCTGGGGGAGCTGCTGCTGGGGGCGGGCATCCCCATGGTCCAGCCGGTGGGCGGCCACGGGGTCTTCCTCGACGCCCGTCGTTTCTACCCCCACCTCTCCCAGGACGACTTCCCCGCCCAGACGCTCGCCGCCGAGCTCTACTTGGAGTCCGGGATCCGGGGCATGGAGCGGGGGATAGTCTCCGCCGGCCGGGATCCCAAGACCGGGGAGCACCACCATCCCAAGCTGGAGCTGACCAGGCTGGCGATCCCGCGCCGGGTCTACACCCAGGCCCACATGGACGTGGTGGCCGAGGCGGTGGAGGCCGTCTACGCTCGCCGGGCCGAGGCCACGGGCTTGGTGATGACCCACGAGCCCCGCTACCTGCGCTTCTTCCAGGCCCGGTTCGAGCCCAGGGGGAGCTGAGCTGATCCAGCCCGGTGGGGCGGGTCCCAACGGGTTGTGACGCGGGTCCGGGTGCCGGGATCCGCCTCGCCAGAGAGTCCCGTCCCTCGATGAGATGAGATGCGCCGTGGCGCCCGGTCGGGCCCTCGATCTGGTGCCACCTTCAGATATCGGCCGGCCCCACCACCCATCCGGGCTCGCCCAGGCGCCGCCGCAAGGTGGTGTCCTGGGTGATCAGGTCGGTTGACATCCGCTCGGCCAGGGCCACGTACACCATGTCGTATATCGGGTGATTGTCGAAGCGTCGGGCCAGCTCCCAAGCCCGCTCCAGGTCCAGTTGGGAGTCGACCAGCCGGACGGGGAGGCGAAGCAGACGGCGATAAGCGGAGTCTGCCAGGACGCCACTCCAACGCTGGCGGCGGACACCTGTCAGGAGCGCGTTGGCGACCTCCTGGAAGAGCAGTCGTGGAGCCAGGATCGAGTCGCCCCGCTCGGCCAATACCGCCAGCGCCGCCATGGCTGTCGATCCCGGATCGGCGCCCGGCGCCACCCAGTCGACCACCACGCTCGCGTCGATCACCGGCATCGGCTGATCAGAGGTGGCGACGGCGGTCTTCGAGGACCAGGTCAGCCGCCGATTCAAGTTTGGCGAACCCGGCCGCCATCATGGCCTCGCGAGCCCGCTCCGCCCACTGCGCGAGAGTGGGGCCAGAGTCGTGGCCGTGCTCGGCGGCCACGACTCGCAACTCGTTCCGGGAGACCAGGAGCCGACGTCCGTCACGCTTGGCACTGAGGGCTCCCGCCCAAACCCAGCGCCTGATGGTCTCCGGCGAGCGACTGACGAGGATGGCCGCCTCGCGTACGTCCACTCGGTCGTCCACGATGTGCGGAGGGAGCATCCCCGGATTCTACTACTGGCCAGGTGAGTGTTGTAGTAGTCGCAAGATGGTACGGGGCCCGAGACCGCGTCCGCCGAGGTCGAGGGGTCGTGGCGAGCTGGCGCGACGGAGCGGTTGCACGGTCGGGCTCCACGCCTGCTATCACCGCTACCGCCAGCAAATGCGCCGGCTGGCGAAAGCGAAGCGGAGGCCCCACTCCACCTGGAGTCGTGGTGGATCGAGGGGAGGGGGCACCAGGGTCCCTCATGGTCCCCGGGGCGGCTCCCGCCCAGTCCTTGCTTGCCCGGTCCGCCGCCAGGTCACGAACGCACTCGTCAAAGGTGCGGA
>JAJZJU010000052.1 GCA_021809895.1 bacterium | reverse complement strand
CCTGGTCATGGCCGCGATGCAGCAGGTGACAGCCGCCTGCGGCAGCGGTTGGGGAGCATAGCCCAACCGCTGCCAGGGGGGCCCCTCGGCCCGCCGCTCTTCCAATCGGTCGGCCTGAGAAGTCACGACCGCATGCTCGAGCCGGGAGAAGCAGGACAGAGAAGGCGGTCCCCAAGGGAGCCCCGGCTATTCCCAAACCGCTAGTTCTTCGGGCGACAGGGGGCGCTGGGGCAGCCGATGTGAGATGGCGGGGCCACACCACCGAGGCCCTCGGCGGACGAAGTGGCTTTGTCTCTTTAGAAGTTCTTTATAGGGAGACCCGAAAACTACACACGGCCTTGATGCCCGGCGTGCCAGGCTCGGCCCATGGGTGATGCGCTAGCGGTCGCCGGAACAGTCGCGTTCGTGATCCTGGGTCTGGCGCTGGTGCGCTGGCTGGAGCGGATCTGATGGTGGTCCACCTCATCCTCTTGGGGGCGGCAGTGGTCCTGTTCGTCTACCTGGGATGCGCGATGTTCAAGCCGGAGTGGTTCTGAGTGTTCCATTTCGCCCTCACCCTGGTGGCTCTGGCAGCGGTGCTTGCGGTGGCGTGGCGCTATCTCGGCTCCTACATGGCCGCCGTTTACGGCGGCAGGGTGAAGTGGCTCGGCTTCGTGGAGGGGCCCATCTACCGGTTGCTGGGAATAGATCCCGAGCACGAGCAGACCTGGCAGCGCTATGCCGGCTCCCTGGTGGTCTTTTCCGGCATCGCGATCCTGCTGACCTACCTCTTGCTGCGCCTGCAGGGCTCCTTGCCGCTGAACCCGCAGCACCTCGGCGCCGTCCCGGTGGCGCTGAGCTGGAATACCGCGGTCTCCTTTGTGACCAACACCAATTGGCAGAACTACGCGGGCGAGTCCACCATGTCCTACCTCAGCCAGATGGCCGCCCTGCAGGTCCAGCAGTTTGTTTCGGCGGCGGTCGGAATCGCCGTCGCGATCGCGCTCGTGCGGGGCTTCTCCAGGCGCGGGCAGGAGACCATCGGCAGCTTCTGGGTGGACACCGTGCGGGGCACGCTCTACATCCTGCTCCCCATCGCCTTTTTGGCTGGAGTTGTCTACGTCGCCCAAGGAGCGGTGCAGACCCTGGCCGGCCCCGTCCTCATCCGCGACCCCCTCAACGGGGTCACCCAGCTCATTCCCCTGGGGCCCGTCGGCTTCATGGAGGCGATCAAGCAGCTGGGAACCAATGGCGGTGGGTTCTTCAACGCCAACGGTGCCGACCCCTTCGAGAACCCGACCGCGCTCACCAACCTGCTGTCCATCAGCCTGCTCCTCTGCATCCCGGTGGCGCTCACCTACACCTTCGGAAGAATGGTGGGCTCGCGGCGCCAGGGAGTCGCGCTGCTGGCCGCAATGGCCGTGATCTTCGCGGTCTGGACCTCTGTCACCGCCTTCTCCGAGTCCCAGCCCAACCCGGCAGTCGCCGCCGCTGGGCTCACTCGCCAGCCCACCGGCAACATGGAGGGTAAGGAGGTCAGGTTCGGAGCTCTGAACTCAGCGCTCTACGGAGTCGCATCAACCCAGACATCGACCGGCTCCGTCGACGCCTCCGGAGACTCTTTCAATCCCATGGGCGGATTCGGACTGCTGACCGGGATGATGCTGGGTGAGGTGACCCCGGGCGGAGTCGGAAGCGGCCTGTACACCATCTTGCTGGACGCCATAGTGGCGGTTTTCGTCGGCGGGCTGATGATCGGGAGGACCCCGGAGTACCTGGGGAAGAAGATCCAGGCCCGAGAGGTGAAGCTGGCCAGCCTGGGGGTGCTGGTGATGCCGGTCACGGTGCTGGTGCTGACAGGAGTGGCGACCGTCTTGCCCGCGGGGAGAGCGGGCGCCTTCAACGCGGGGCCTCACGGATTCACCGAGATCCTCTACGCCTTCACATCCCAGGGCAACAACAACGGCTCCGCCTTTGCGGGCCTCAACGGCAACACCGCCTTCTACAACATCACCGGCGCGATCGCGATGCTGCTGGGGCGCTTCGGAATCATCATTCCAGTTCTCGCGTTGGCCGGTTCGCTGGCCGCCAAACAGGTAGTGCCCGCGTCCGCCGGCACGTTTCGCACCGACAACCTGATGTTCGTGATCCTGCTCCTGGGGGTGATTCTCATCGTCGGCGGCTTGACCTTCTTCCCAGCGGTCTCCCTGGGGCCGGTGGTGGAACAGCTCAGTCATGGGAGGTTCTTCTGATGGGTATGGCCACCCCGGCTGCTCGTCTCACCCCCTCGGGAGACGGCCCCAGCCGCCCCTCGCACTCGCGCGGCCTCTTCGATCGGGAAATCCTGGGGCGGGCCGCCGTCGGCGCACTCCTCAAGCTCGACCCCCGGGTCCAAATTCGCAACCCGGTCATGTTCGTGGTCTTGGTTGGCACGGTCGTGACCCTTCTGGAAGCGGCCTTCCGGCCGACCGTCTTCAGCTGGAGCATCACCGTCTGGCTGTTGCTGACCGTGCTCTTTGCCAACTTTGCAGAGGCGGTCGCAGAGGGTCGGGGCAAGGCTCAGGCCGAAGCCTTGCGGCGGACCCGCTCTGACACCATGGCGCGACGCGTCGCCAAGGATGGCAGCGAGCAACCGGTCACCTCCGCCGAGCTTCGCCGCGGGGACCTGGTCGTGTGCGAGGCCGGAGACCTCATCCCCTCGGACGGGGAGATTCGCGAGGGGATAGCCTCGGTGGACGAGTCGGCGATCACCGGCGAGTCGGCGCCGGTGATCCGCGAATCGGGCGGTGACCGCTCGGCGGTGACCGGGGGCACCAAGGTCCTCTCGGATCGGATCGTGATCGAGATAACGGCCGAGCGCGGCCAGACCTTCATGGACCGCATGATCTCGTTGGTGGAGGGAGCCAACCGCCAGCGCACCCCCAACGAGATCGCCCTAACGATCCTGCTGGCAGCCCTCACCATCGTCTTTCTCCCGGTGGTGGTGAGCCTGTACCCCTTCGCCAGGTATGCCGGTGGCTCGGTGTCGGTGGTGGTGCTGGTGGCGCTCTTGGTCTGCCTCATTCCCACGACCATCGGCGCTCTGCTCTCGGCGATCGGGATCGCCGGGATGGACCGCATGGTCCAACGCAATGTGCTGGCGATGAGCGGTCGGGCCGTGGAGGCTGCCGGTGACGTGCAGACCCTGCTCCTGGACAAGACGGGGACGATAACCCTTGGCAACCGGATGGCGAGCGCCTTCATTCCGGTCGGCCGGCATCGCGATCGAGAGCTCGCCCAGACGGCCCTGCTCTCGTCCCTGGCCGATGAGACCCCAGAGGGACGATCCATCGTCACCCTGGCCAAGGAGCGCTTCGAGATCGAGGACAGGGGGGCTCCCCCCTCCGCCACCTTCGTGCCCTTTTCCGCAACCACCAGGATGTCCGGGCTCGATCTGGACGGTCACCAGATCCGCAAAGGTGCGGCCGAGGCGGTCCAAACCTGGGTGATCGGGCAGGGCGGGCAGGTCCCGGCTGACCTGGAGCCCATAGTCACCGAGCTGGCCCGCGCGGGCGCCACTCCGTTGGTGGTGGCTGACGGGCAGGAGATCCTGGGCGTGATCGAACTGAAGGATGTGGTCAAACCAGGGATCAGGGACCGCTTCGCGGAGCTGCGCAGGGCGGGCATACGCACGGTCATGATCACCGGCGACAACCCCCTGACCGCCGCCGCGATCGCCCAGGAAGCGGGAGTGGACGACTTCCTGGCGGAGGCGACCCCCGAAGCCAAGATGGCCCTCATCCGCCAGGAGCAGACCGGGGGCAAGTTGGTGGCGATGACGGGCGATGGGACCAACGATGCGCCCGCCCTGGCCCAGGCGGATGTCGGCCTGGCCATGAACACCGGCACCACCGCGGCCAAGGAGGCCGGCAACATGGTGGACCTCGACTCCAATCCCACCAAGCTGATAGAGGTGGTGGAGGTCGGCAAGCAACTTCTGATCACCCGCGGTGCGCTCACGACGTTCTCGATCGCCAACGACGTCGCCAAGTACTTCGCAATCATCCCGGCCCTGTTCGCCGCCACCTATCCCCAGCTGCAGGCACTCAACATCATGCGGTTGCACAGCCCCCAGAGCGCGGTCCTGTCGGCCGTGATATTCAACGCCCTGGTGATAGTTGCCCTGATCCCGCTGGCACTTCGCGGGGTCAGGTGGCGCCCCTCCGGCTCCGCTTCTGTGCTTAGGCGAAACGTCCTGGTGTACGGCGTGGGGGGCATCATCACCCCGTTCATCGGGATCAAGCTCATCGACCTGCTGCTGACCGCAATTCATCTCTACTGAGGGTGGCTTCCATGACCACGGAACTACGTCGAGGGTTCGTCCTGTGCCTGGTGGCACTGGCCATCTTCGGGCTCGCCTATCCCCTGGCGGGGACCGGGTTGGCCCAACTGCTGTTCCCGACCCAGGCCAATGGATCGATCGGAAAATACGGCTCCACCCTGATCGGACAGCAGTGGAGCGGACCGAAGTGGTTCCATGGCCGGCCCGACAGCGACAACCCCCTGAAGGCGAACGGCCGGCCGGGCACCTCAGGCGCCGCCAACCTGGGCCCGAGGTCGAAGGTGCTGGTCAGCGAGACCAGCAAGCTGATCCGCTATTGGCGGCGGCAGGGAGTCACCCCTACGTCGGACCTGGTCACGACCTCGGGCAGCGGGCTGGATCCCGACATCACGCCGTCCGATGCCATCGCTCAGATCCCCATGGTTTCCTCGGCGACCGGGATCGCGCCGCAGCGACTGCGACAGCTCATACGCGCCCAGACAGTGGAGCCGGAGTTGGGCTTTCTGGGCCCGGCCTACGTGGATGTCCTAAAGCTCAACTTGGCCCTGGCGCGCCTGCGCTGACCGTCGCCGGGAGCAGGGTACGTCCCACTATGTGGACGTCAGTGTCCTTGGCCAGCCGGATCACCTCGAGTGCGACCGGCCTCTCCCAGGGCATCCGGCGCCTGGCACGGGGCGCCGGCATGATCAGGGTGGTGACCTGATGTGACTCCGACCATCCGACCAGGGTGGCCGCGACAGTTCCATCCCTCTGCAGGGGCACCAGGGCCACCCCGCTCCTGGCCGCCAGCCGCGAGAGCTCCTCGATCGCGCGTGACTCGCGACCGTCCAGGCGAGGCTCTGTCACCGTGACCAGGGAGAGCTCGGCATCCTCACGGCGTGCCATGGTCAGCCCGGCATCCAAAAGCTGGGTGGCAAGCTCGACTCTCTCCGGGCGCAGGGCCACCGCGATTCGCTCCTGGACGGCCCACAGCGTTCGGATGGCATTGGTGGCGATGTAACGCTGCAGCCGCTGCTCGGTATGGTGGGCCACCAACCGTAGGGCCGCCTCACGCAGATCACCGAGGCGGTCGTCGCTGTAGGCCCGGAGTGCCTCGGCGACCTCGCCGGGCGGTACGAGCCAGCCCGAGCGCACCCGCTCACGCAGCTCTGCGGGCGGGAGGTCGACCAGCTCAATTTCGTCCGCCTGCTCCAGGATGCGCCGCGGCACCGGCTCGGTCAGTCCGTGATGGTGATCGCGAATGGACTCCAGATGGGTCCTGGCAAGCTCGAAGCCGGGCAGGTCAATGACGCCGATCGTTCCCACCACATTGATGCCTGACTGCAGAAGACGTTGCACCTGCAGGTATCGCGGTTCATGAGTTTCGAGGTCGCGCACAGAGAGGTCGTCCACGCACACAACACTGGGGTTGCTGCGCAGCACCGCCTCAAGGTCCACGGCTCCGGTGGGCAGGCTCGGCACCTGGCGCAACCCGGCCAGCAAGACCTGGACCGCAGCTCTGCCCTGGCCCCCTACCGCGGCGACCGCGACGTCGGCACCGCGGCGCTGGCGCCGACTGGCCTCCTCCAGCATCCGGGTGGTCTTGCCCACGCCGGGGGCATAGCCGATGTACAGCCGAAGGGCGCCGGCGGTTCCCCTCTTTGCCCCCTGGCGCAGGAGCGCATCCGGATCGGGACGTGGCTCGCCCGACACCGAGGGGGCTCCTCCAAGCCGCCGGCCAATGACGTGGAGATGACGGTCTGCCAGACCCTCAAGCAGATGGGCTAGAAGTGCCTGCTGGCGCGACCCCGGCCTGCTTCCGGCCGGCGCCGAAACCATGATGTGAGTGGCCGCCGACCGTTCGATCTCGGCCGCTATGGCGGCCACCGAGTGGGTGTCGGAACAGGCCCGGTACGCGGCCCCCAGATCATCGGCCAGGTTGGCGGCGGCAGCCAGGTCCTCCACGCCGTGATCCCGCTCGCCCACGCCAAGCACTTCCACCGGAGCCGACAGACGACGGCCCATCCGCACCCCCCGCCGTATCAGCCCTAACGCGGTCGGATCCGCGGGCGCCACGATCAGCACCCGGTCGAGAGCCCGGGCGGGAGCCCGGGCCACTGTCCGAGCCCGCCGGTGCTGCACCGTGTACAGCAGCGCCAGTTCGCGCAGGGCAGCCAGGTTGCCTTCACGGAAGAAGCTGTTGAGGGCCACCTCGATCCGGTCCTGCGGATATATGTTGCCGTGCCGCATCCGCTTACGAAGGGCTTCGGGGGTGATGTCGGCCAGGCGCAGCTCCTCAGCTCCCTGGAGAACGGCGTCGGGCACGGTCTCGCGGACTGAAACACCAGTTACCTGCTCGACCACATCGCGCAGGCTCTCAATATGCTGGATGTTGACCGTGGTCCAGACGTCGATGCCGGCATCGAGCAAGGCTTCGACATCCTGCCACCGCTTGGCGTGGGACATCCCGGGCACGTTGGTGTGGGCCAACTCGTCCACCAGGGCGAGCCTGGGGCGACGCTCCAGGGTGGCCTGGAGATCCATCTCCTCGACCTGGATGCCCCGGTACTGGGTGATCAAGGGCGGGACCAGTTCCAAGCCCTCCAGAGCCTGATCCGTCAGCGGCCGGCCGTAGGTCTGCACCCAGGCCACCACCAAATCCGTACCCATGGCGAGTTCGTGGCGGCCCTCCTCCAGCATGGAGTAGGTCTTCCCGACTCCTGGAGCAGATCCCAGAAATACCGTGAGCGCTCCCCGGCGCGACCCCTGAGTCAACTCCCTGACCTCCGCCCGGGGCACACCGTCCGAGATCCACTGGCCGGCACACCAACCCGCCGGCGCCGGAGGCCGTTCCGGCACCGGGTCCACGTCACGGTGGTTGCCTCAAGCGGGTCGTCACCTGTTACGTCCACAGGCCAATGATGACCTGTCGCGTGAGCAGAGGCGGAGCCACCGGGGCCATGCCCACCATCTGGGGCGAGGACCGCCGTCCAGCGAAGGGGCACCTGCTTCGATCGACAAGACCTTGGAGGGTCTGGCGGTCAAACCGTCGCGAAGAGCTGTTCGGGCACCTGGGGCCCACCCAAAGTGCTGCGGCACCGGCATCTGTCGACACCGCAGCCGAGCTGGCGGCCCGGGCTTGCTACGATCGACTCTTGAGGCGTGTTCGAGGTCACCTACCATCCCCTCGAGGCCGGGCCTCGAGGACGACCCCAGAAGCTGTCGCCCGGGAACGCCGCTGGCGCCGAACTCCGGTCGGAGTAATGGCAACGCTGGCCGGAGTAGGCATCTTGACAGCCACCCTGAGGGCTCTCAGCCTCCCCCAGCACCCCCAGGCATACACCTTCATCTACCTGGCGGTGGTCGTGATCGCCGCGAGCATCTACGGGTTCCCCGCAGCCCTGGCCGGCTCGGTGGCCTCTGCCCTTTTGGTCGATTACTTCTTTCTGCCGCCAGTGGGTCGCCTCACCATCTACTCCACCGCTCAGGCGGTGGGATGGGCAGTCTTCTTGCTGGTGTGTCTGGGAGTCGCCGCCCTCACCACGGCCCGGCGCCGGCATCTGCTACAACTGCGCGCCGCGACCGCCCAGCTGGAGGCGAGCAACGCGGAGCTGCAAGCCGCGGAGTCAGAGTTGGAGAAGAGCGTTGCGGCCCGTACCGAGCTGGCTCGAACCGAGGCGGCGCTGGCGGCCACCAGGCGCGCGGAGACCTTTCGGCGCGAACTGTTGGCGACAGTGAGCCACGAACTGAGAACCCCACTCTCGGCATTGCTGGGCTACAGCTCCGCTCTCGTTGAGGCCGGCGCCGAGGACGCGGGTCGGTGGCGGGACTACCCGCGGCTCATCGCTGCGGAGGCAAGGCGAATGGACCGCCTCATCGATGACCTCCTGGAAATGGCCAGGATCGAGACCGGCCAGGTCCACATTGAGACCCAGGTGATGGACCTAGGAGATGCCGCCCAGGAGGCGGCTCAGCGATGGTCTGCCGCTCTCAGCGTGGAGGTGAACGCGCCCGGAGACCCGACCCTGGTGATAGCCGACTGGCAGCGGGTGCAGCAGGTGCTGGACAACGCGCTGCGCAACGTGCAGCTTCATTCCGGTCAGGACCGTGTCGAGCTTGAGGTGACGGACGCTCCCGCATACCGTCGGACATCGGCCGAACTGGTGGTACGGGACCACGGAGTCGGCATCGCGCCGGAGGTGCGCGACCGCCTGTTCCAACGCTACGCCGCCTCCCCCGCCGGCCAGGGGCTCGGGCTGGGGCTGGCGGTCAGCCGAGGCTTGGCAGAGGCCATGGGGGGCGCGCTCTGGCTTGACCAACCAGCTGAGTCCGGCGTCCAGCTCCACCTCATGCTGCCGCGCGCGCCAAGGCCGATTAGGGGTGAGGCGCTGAACGCGCTCACCATATCCGGATGATCGACGCGCGCCCCGGGGCAGCGGTCCTGGTCGTAGAGGATGACCCCGGGATGGGCCGGTTCCTCGTCGACACCCTGGAGGCAGCCGGTTACCGGACCAGCAGGGCCCTCGACGGACGGGCTGGACTGGCAGCCCTGGGAAGCACTCCGGTGGACATGGTCATCCTCGACCTCGGCCTTCCAGACATCGACGGGATGGATGTCCTGCGCACCATCCGCCAGTGGGAGCAGATGCCACTCATCCTTGTGGTCAGCGCTCGCGGCCAGGAGGCTGACAAGGTGGCAGCCCTTCGTGCCGGTGCCGACGACTACATAGCCAAGCCGTTCGGGGTCCAGGAACTGCTGGCACGTGTGGAGGCCCGCCTCCGCAGGCATGATCGGTCGGAGCTGGAGCAACCCATCGAGTTAGGACGGGTACAGATCGATCTAGCGGCCAGCCAGGCGCTGGTGGGAGGCCGGCCGGTGCGGCTTACCCCAATGGAGAAAGGGGTGCTGCAGGACCTGGCCCGGCACCGCGGCCGGGTGCGCACCCACCGGGAGATCTTGGCGGCCGTGTGGGGCCCTGGCTACACCGCCGAGCACGCCTACGTTCGCACCATCGTGCAACGCCTCAGGGCCAAGCTGGAGGAAGAACCCGAAGCACCCCGGCTGCTCCTCACGATTCCTGGGGTCGGGTATCTGATGCAGGGATCGCTTGCCACAGCCGCAGCAGGCAACCAACCAGTTGATTAGGCGGACGCCTGCAGTCGCCCGTTGCGCAGCACCGGTCGGCGGCGGTCAAGGCAAGACAGATCGGCCGCCCTTGCGCACCTGTGTGTGACCACCGTTTCGGCAGGTGCTGACCGAGGGAGGGCCACATGGAGGTCAGAAATCGCACCGTCGGGGGCAGCTCATGGCCCCGCCCGGATGGCGGTTTAACTCGGAGCCAACGCTCCGACGGCTGAAGAGCGGCCCCACTCCCACAGGCAGGTGGACCTTCGGGAAAGCATCCGGAGGAGACCGGCGCCGAACTCGCCGACCTTGGTGGGGAGATTGCCGACCGACTGAGCGGCGTCGGTGTGGAGCGACATTCCGTGCTCCCGGCTGATCCCGGCCACAGCTTGGATCGGTTCTGCGTTCCTCACCCGTAGTTGGCGTGCCCGATGCCTAGGCTGACAGGGTGCGGTGTGCTCGTCCCTTGGACATCCCCGGTAAGAAGAGACAGCTGCCATCCCCGTCGAGGTAGATGAGCCGGCACCCAGCCGTGTCAGGAGGCGAGCGGTCTCAGCCGGTAGCGGGATGCTCACTCCGGATGCTGGCGTTGTGGTCGGTATAGATCGCCTCCCTGGATATGGCGGCTATCCGACCGCGACCGGCAGGCCGGCCGAACGCCACTCCGGGAAACCCCCGACCAGTCGGCGGGCCCGCTTCCCGCTCCGTCGCAGTACAGTCACCCCCCGAGGCGCCAGGGCACAGAACGGTCCCCGGCAGTAGGCGACGACCTCGACTCCCGCGGGGAGGTCGGCCAGGCGGGCCTCGAGCTCCTCGAGCGGCAGCGAGAGCGCTCCCGCGATGTGGCCTACGCGGTACTCCTCGACCGGTCGCAGGTCGAGCACGATCGCGTCCCCCAGCTTGACTCTCCTGAGGAGCTCCTCGCGACTCACGAGCTCGCGTGGATCCGCATCCCCGAGGTAGTCGCGCGCGGCTCTACCGGCCTCGGCGAGGTGGTCGGCGGCGAACGTCTGGACCGCCACCAGCAGACCGTACACATCCTCACCGGCCAGCCGGTAGATCACGCGCGCACCTTCGCGCCGAGCCAGGACCAGACCGGCACGACGCAGTACCTGCAGGTGGGCGGATGCGAGCCCAACCGTGATCCCGGCTCGTGCCGCCAGGAGGTCCACGCTCCGCTCCCCTTGGGCGAGCAGTTCGACGATCTCCACGCGGTGGGGGCTGGCCAGGGCCTTGCCGATCCGCGCGAACTGCTCATTGAGAGCGGTCTTGGGGTTGGCCCAGCTCGTCGCCAGCTCAGGCTGGTCGAGCGGCATGTCGTTCATCTCTGTTCTCGCATCCCAAGCCCGCGGGCCACTCCTGGAAGCATCATTCTGATATTCTAATGATACTTTGAACATCCGGAAAGCGAGGCACTCATGGCATCCGGTTGGAGACGACCTCTGTCCGAGGCCGCCAGGACACGAGAGCGATCCATGAAGGCTCTGATCATTCTCAACGATCCCCCGTACGGCACCGAACGGTCGTACAACGGGTTGCGGCTTGCCATGTCGCTCGCCAAGACCAAGGACACCGCGTTACGTCTCTTCCTGATGGCCGATGCGGTGGTCTGTGCCAAGGTCGGGCAGAAGACGCCTGAGGGCTACTACAACCTCGAGCGCATGCTACGCGGGCTGACCGCCCGGGAGGTTCCGGTGGGGGCTTGCGGGACCTGCATGGGCGCTCGGGGCCTGACCGACCAGGAGCTGGTGGATGGCGCGCATCGCTCGTCCATGACCGAGCTCGCTGAGTGGACACTCTGGGCTGACAAGGTGGTGAGCTTTTGAGGGAGTGCTCCGACCCTGGCGGTACCAGCAAAAGAATCCTCAGTTCGGATCGCGCCGCGGTGGTGACCGGAGGGCTCCTGCCATGGCCGTGAGGGTGGTCATCGTCGGTGGTTCATTTGGTGGCCTGACCACCGCCTTCGAGCTGCGACACCGCTTCGGTCCGGATCGGCTACTGATCACAGTCATCGCCAAGGACCGACGCTTTACCTTCATCCCCTCACTCACCTGGGTGGCTACGGGCACTCGGAGCGTAGACAAGATCTCGTTTGAGCTAGCCGCACCGCTGGCTTCGCAGCAGGTGGCCTTCGTGCAGGAGACGGTGATCGGCATTGACCCGGACCGCAAGCTGGTCGTCACAGGTCGCGGCGAGCACCCCTACGACTTCTTGGTCGTCGCGACTGGGCACCGCAGCGCCAACGAAGCCGTGCCCGGCCTCGGCCCCTTCGACGGACCGGGCCACTCGCCAATGTCGGTCGCGGAGGCCGTCGAGCTGGCCTCAGCGGTGCGCGACCTGATCAGGGATCCGGGTCCTGTCGTCGTCGGAGCGGCCCCAGGGGCGAGCTGCATCGGGCCCTCCTATGAACTCGCCTTCGAGTTGGACCACCTGCTGCGACGGAGAAAGCTGCGCCACCGGGTGCCGATCACCTTCGTCACCCCGGAGCCATTCCTCGGCCACATGGGGATGGGCGGAGCAGGGAAGATTCGGCAACTGCTAGAAGGCGCCTTGGAAGAGCGAGACATCGACTATCACACCTCGGCCGCGGTCACCAAGATCACCGAAGGTGCAGTCGAGTTGGGGGGATCTGTCCCAGTCCCTTCCCGCCTCTCCATCATCATTCCCCCGCTGGCCGGAGTCCCGGTGGTGGCGGACACTCCGCGGCTCGCCAACCTGAAAGGGTTCATCCCGGTAGACTCCCACTACCGTCACGCGAGCCTGGACGGCGTCTACGCGGTAGGGGTGGCTGTCGCCTTCGCGCCAGTGGCGGAGACGGCTGTTCCGGTCAACTTCCCCAAGACTGGCCACATGACCGAGCAGATGGCCCTGACTGCAGCCCGCGACATCGCCGCCCGGATCGAGGGGCACGAGGGGGAAACCGCGGAGCTATCCGCTCGATGCGTACTTGACATGGGCGATCGGGGCGTCTATCTGGCTGTCGATCCGGTTCGCCCTCCCCGCAACAGGATTCCGACCGTCTCCGAGGGGCGTCGCTGGATATACGTCAAGCGGGCCTTCGAGCGCGCCTACCTGTGGCACGCCAAGCGCGGCCGGAGTCTACCCACGTCCCTGGGTTGGTGATCCTGGGCCCCGAGCCCGCAGTTCCCAAGCGGTTGCGATGTTGCGATGGTGTCCGGACCCCCTGTGGCTGGTCCAGGTGATATGTGGTCCAAACTGGCCGTATTGGGCAAGGAGGACCGCGATGAAAGACAGGAAGCACACTCCGGAGCAGATCGTGCGCAAGCAGCTTGGATACGGCATTGCAGGCTACGGCAGCGTCTCGTCGCCGACTGGATGGAATCGAGCCATAGAGCGTGCCAGACGAAGGCAGGGGGAGCCGCGCGGTCACGCTGATTGAGGCTCCCGCGGCGATTGTCTGGCCGACGCCGTCGAAGACTTCGGACGCCAAGCCATCAGCCCCATCCTTGCCCACGCCGTTGGCGCACGCTGGGCGCGCCAACGACAGCCGCGAGTCAGCTATCGAATCGGACGAACGCCCTCAGGGTGCCGGCTGCGTAGTCGCGGGTCTCGCTGAATCCGAGTGACTCGTAGAAGCCTCGCTGACCGAGGTTGTAGTCGGTGAGCAGGACCTTCTGGCGAACGTGCGCGTAGGGACGGAGTACAGCCTCGACGAGATCGCGGCCTATCCCGATTCTTCGTGCGTCAGGATGGACGAGGACGTCTTGGAGGTAGCAGATCGTCGCTCCGTCGCTGATGACCCGCGCAAGGCCCACCAGGGTACCTTTGCGGCGAGCGGTCACGACTCGCGAAGAGCCGCGGAGTGCTGCCTCGAGGACCGAGGGGGCGTCCGCGTAAGCGGTCCAACCCACTGAGCGGTAGAGCGCCACTACCTCAGGGAGATCGATGACGGGAAATGGCTCTATCGCCACGTCTTCGGAGGACACCTACCAACCATAGCGAGCGACCGTCATTGGGCAGGCGGCGCCCTGTACCGAGATCAGAATGAGAGCCGCTGTCGTGTCAGCCGAACACGCGCTGGGAACGCATGGTGGTCTCCCTCTCGAGGACTCGTTCCTTCTTAATCGCTCCCGCCGCATGGAGGTCACTCACTTCAGCCACCTCCCCACGCCCTCGACCCGGTGTCGGGCAGCGTGGGGGCAGCCGCGGAGACGTTGAGTCACGTCCGGGAGGAACTGGACCGGCGACTCTCAGTGGTCAGGCGCTCCGTGGAGGCGGGAGACTCAGCTGCCACTGCCAGTTGGCCCCGGATCGTGGTCGTGGTGGATGAGGTGGCCGAACTGGCGATCCGCGACCTTGGCGACGACCGGGCCGCCCTGCCGCCCAACTGGCGGCCACGGGGCGGCTCTGTGAGATCGTCAGGCTCGGGAGATCGGAGGACATCCACCTCGTCTCCTGGACCCAGAGACCGCATGCCGCGGCGGGCCCTCCATGGAAGGACCGATCAGTGATCGGCCTTTCCCGCAGCTGTCCCCCAACTGGGGTCAATACTGGGGGCAAAGGTTCCGCCTGATTGGAGCATCGACCGGCGCGGTGCCGTGTCCCGGGCGACCCGTGGAAGAGTCAGTTCCGGACCAGCGGGGTAATCTCCTCGAGGACTTGGCTCAGCCGGTCGCGCTCGAACTCAAGGTCGTAGCGGCCTTGCAGGTTCATCCAGAAGCGCTCGGAGGTGCCGAAGTAGCGCGAGAGTCGGAGCGCGGTGTCGGCGCTGATCCGACCCTGGCCATGGACGATCTTGTTGATGCGACGGGGCGACACACCGATCGCCATGGCCAGCCGATGCTGGCTGAGTGCCAAGGGGGACAGGTACTCCTCGACCAGAACCTCCCCGGGGTGTATGGGAAGAAACGCGACGCCTGTGCTCATCGCGCATCTCCTTCAGTGATATTGACCTCCTCCCCACGGATAAATCCGGGGGATTCCCGTCTCGCCTCGGCTGTCTCGTGGGCGGCTTTCACCGTCCCCGCCGTAAGCCGGGGTTGTACCGGGTTCAAGCCGACCCACTCTGTCCGGAAGCCCCGCTTCCGGTACCGCCGCATAGCAGCTGACTCGTGGGTTCCATGCCGCTCGATGCCGACCTACCCCGAAGTCCTGGGGCTGGAGCCATGCTCCGCATCGAGCTTTCACTGTACCACTCCGTGACTCGCTCGACCCCACGGCTGAAGCCGGGGGCTTGCGCTCGCCGCATGGTCAACTATCTCCACCTCTTCTGGGCCGCTCCTCGGTCAGCGAAAGCAGATCCTCCATTGGTCGGTGATGGGGATGCTGTAGCGCCCCACGGGCCACGTGGCTCCGAGGCAACGCGGCTACGCACTCGGAGCGACTTTCCTCCGGTTGCGGGTCGTTGCCGGCGATCAAGGCACATGGCCGTCACTCAAGGCCAGTCTTCTGGAGCACCCGCAGCTCCCACGCGTAGAAATAGGCGGGGTCCCCTTCCACCCGAGAGCTGGGCGCCCCACCTCCTCCACACTCAACACTGTCACCATCATTGGCGAACGGCTCACCCGACGCATCGAGGATGACGCACTCCCCCACTGCGCAGACAGTGTGTTCGGCCGCCAGGCGCACCCGCATGCGGTGTCCCGGCGCTCCTTCGACCAGGAAGTCGCACCCGTCCTCCTCGGCCGCGCGGTGTAGGGTGCCCATCAGCAGAGCGCCAAGGCGTGGGGTTCCCAGCAAGCTCAGGGCCCGATAAGGCGCGCTCCCTCGACCTCCTGCGTGATCCTCGCGCACAGTGTAGGCGGGTCCTGTGTAGTGGAGCTCGGCCAACAATGGAGCGGCAGCGCCGCGAACAGCGCCGTCGTCTGTGCCCGGCTGCAGGGTGATCTTGGTCACCCAAGCGCCGTCTTTACGAGTCACTTCCAAAGTCGACCACCTCAGCCCACGGCGACTGAGGCGATTCGCCAGCATGGGCGGGGCGTCGCGCTCGTCAGGGCCGGGCGGCCACAGTGCCTCCTGGTACTCGCCTACGGCGCAGCCGAAATCACCCTCGGGACATTGCCACTCGATCAAGTCCAGGGCGCTCCGGGCCACCAAGGCGCGTGAGTGGGATGGACACGGCGGAACACCCACTTGGAGGACCGGCTGCAGCACGTGCTGTAGTTCGGCTGCGAAAGAGCAAACCGAGTCGATCAGGTCGGGACCGTCCAGCACGAGATGTCCGACGGACTCTTCGCCGACCTTCACACTCACCATGATCGGGAGCTCACGCGAGTTGACCGACCAAAGGACTCCGGGGCGGGCACGGAAACCTATGTCAGCGAACAGGTCCTCCAACCAGTCGAGGGGCTGACGGGCCACAGCCCCATTCTGGACGAGCTCACTGCAGACGACAAGGGTGGTTGACATTGCGCTCTGCGTTCGATCTCAGGTGCTCGCCCGCTCCCTGCGGACGGAAGTGGTCGCGATTCACTCCACAGCACCGCGCAGTCCGAGCAGAATCGAGTTGTAATCATGCCCCGAACGATCGCCGATGGGGAGCCGTTGGTGTTCGACGTACCACCAGAGGTCGCCTCCGACGACCGCCAGCCATCGGGTACCGCCTTGATCTTGGATAGCTGCACGGCGTCATCGCGCCCCACACCCGGGTGACCGACCTGGCCCCGCGGGCTGAACGGTACAAGGGCATGCCCGATTAGAAAGTTGTACAGATTTCTGTTACCATATACCCATGGCAGATGAGGTCGTCCCGACCGGCGAGGTCCGAGCGGCTCTTAGTCAGATCACCAAGCGCTTTGATGCTGGGGATCCCGATCCGGTTTTCTTTGGGTCCCACCGCCGTGCCCAGGCCGTGCTTGTGCCCATCGCCACCTGGGAGAAGCTGCTCGCCCACGCCGAGGACGATCTGAATCTCGACATTGCCCACCGGCGTCTCGCTGACAGGCGCCCGTGGCTCAACCAGGACGACCTGGACGCAGCGGTGGCAAGCTTGATGGAGAAGGCCGCCGGACGCCGCCCTGTGTGACGCGGCGGGCCAAGCCGCCTCGCTACCGGCTCAGCGATCATCCTGCCTTGCCAGACGATCTGCCGCACTCGCCGTCCATGGGCCGGAGGCGACGTCTACCGCCCGCACCGCACTCGATGGCGTGGCGCACGGACGAGTCACCGGCAGGCTGGTCGGGACACGGCCCGTTAGCGGCAACTCGACCGGACTCGCCAGCGTCAAGTTCGACATACCGGGCAGCCCAACCCGTCGCCTCAGGCTGGTCACGGTGATATCGATGCCGCCCCGCGTGGCGTGCTGGCCATTGGGCCCCGTGACGAGGACGCGATCTATTAACTGGCTGTTCAGCGCATGAAAGGCAGCACGGAGGCAACCGCCGTCAGATGAACAGCTAGGGAACGCTGCCCTTCGGCACGACCCACTCAGTGGGCTGCTCTGTGACCGCGGACACCAGGTCGAAATCGGCGTCATAGTGGAGGACTGTGAGTCCTGCGGCCTCCGCGGCGGCCGCGATCAACAGGTCAGGGATCGACACGCCGCGATGGCGGCCCTTGCGGGCCAGAGCCGTTTGGACCGCGACAGCTCGTTCTATCCCCGCCTCGCCGACCTCGGCACGCGGCAGGCTGAGTCGGTCAGCGAGGATGGCCAGGTAGTCGGCGGTACTTCGGGCGCTGAAAAGCAGCTCCAAGTCCACGATGCCGCCGGTAGCGATCTCGCCGGCTAGGAACAGCGACTCCATCCGACTGCCCACCGGCGCCAGGTGGACCCGGGCGAGTGCCGACTTGTCAGCCAGGTATCGGGCCATGAGCTAGCGCCACGCCTCGCGCATGACCGTATCGTCAGCGAGATCGATGCCCTCCAAGCTTCGCAGTCGCTCGAAGAGCCGGGTACGGCCTTGCCTGGCCACGACCTCCGCCAGAGCCGAGTGGATGGTCTCGGTGGCCGTCCTAGTGCCGAGTGCGGCGCGAGCCTGGGCCAGAAGATTCTCGTCGATGCGTAGCGCGGTCTTGTACATAAGATAAATCTACCATCTGGGCCGCACAGGGGTAGACCCGGTAACCAGGATCGTCTACTGCAACGGAGTCTCACGAGATCAGCAACGATGGGTTCGGCTCCAAGTAGCAGGGAACGCCCGTATCAGGAGCGACCTGACAGCCAGGGTTGGCAGCAGCTGGCGGAGAAGTGTGCGGTAGTGCCCATAAGGGCGGTTGAGTGAACCGGGAAGAGGTTGGCGCGTGGGGCAGTGGGTCAGGCTATGGGCGACTTCTGTTGAGTGCGCCCTCCGACGACTGCTGGCGGGACATTCATGGTGTGAAGGATCAGGTCGCCCCGGCGTCAAGGCTTCGGCCAGCGCCACCGCTGTTTGAGCCGAAGCCCACAGGTCTGA
>JAJZJU010000051.1 GCA_021809895.1 bacterium | reverse complement strand
CCCGCGACACCAATGGGCTGCGCCCCTGGTTGACGGTGCTGGCGGCCCTGCTTTTCTTGTGGGGATTCCTCACCATGTTCTCGATCGGGCTGGGCCTTCTCCTGGCTGCCGTCGCCACCTTGCTGATCCGCCTGCGCCTCGCTGACCACCAGCCCTTGGGCGAGCGCCACCTTCCGGTCGGGGCAGGACTGCTCCTCTCAGCCGGTCTCGTCCCTCTCAGTGCCCTCTCCATCAGCGGGCCAGTCGTCGAGTGCACTCCTGGCGGCGTGCAGAGCAGTGTTCCGGTGTGGGCCGTGTTGGGGTCCGCCAGCGGCCAAACCTGGGTGACCAGCAGCGCGGCCTCGGTGGCCTCGCGGCGAGCCGCAGGGCATGTGACTGTCGATGGAGACACCTACGCGTACACCTGCACGAATGGCCGACTCACCAGCTTTCAACCTGGGTGAGCTCGGGGCTGGGAGTGAGGCACCCCATTGGCCGCCGCGCTCGCGGATGAGCTGACTCAGGCGAGGCTCGCCGGACCAATGACCACTTGCCAGGCTCGACTCGGGGCCCGCCGACGGTCAGAATCGGGGGCGGCTCCCCATCGACACAGCTATCAGGTCAGCTCGTCTCAGGGTCCACGATGGGCTCGGCGGAAGCCGCCGGAAAGCGACGGACTCCGCGCACCATCAGGTTTGCCAGGGGCAGCAGCAGCGCGGCAACGGCTGCTCCCCAGAGCATGGTTCGGGGTCCGACCGCGAGCACCAGGGGCCCGGCGACCGCGTACCCAATTGGCAGTATGGCGGCTGATCCGAAGTAGTCGTAGGAGCTGACTTGGGATAGGACGGGGGCCGGCACGTCGCGCTGAATGCTGGTGTCCCATATGACCGTGAACAGTGCCGGCCCCAACCCGATGAGGGGTGAGACGATCAGGATCGCGGCCACTGGAGCTTGGGCTGAGAGCACCACCAGCACCGGCACGAACCCCAGCATTCCAGCCAGCGCGACTATCAAAGGGCGGCGCGGCCGCAGGCGCAGGCCCAGGATCGAGCCCAAGATCGCTCCCGCGCCGCCCAGACTCTGCATCCAAGCCCAGGTGGACGCGCCGCCAAGATGCGCGAGGACGAGCACGGGGCCGGCAACGAAGAACGGCGCCCAGACGATCATGTGCCAAGGGGCGGCCTGCCCGACCACGCTCCACAGCCAGCTCCTGGAAGAGAACTCCTTCCATCCCGCTCGAAGCTGGTGCAGAAGGGGAGAGGGTGCCGCAGCCGGGGTCCTCCCCGCGCTCATGCGCAAGAGGAGTACGGAGGAGACAGCGTAGGTCACGCCAGCGCCGAGCACAGCCCATCCGGGTGAGCCCAGCGCCATCGCAAGGCCGGCGAGCGCCGGCCCGATTACCGAGCTCAGCGACACATAGAGGCCGCCCAGGGCATTGGCCGCCTGGAGATGTTGCGACGACACGGTCTCTGGGATCAGCCCGGTCATGGCAGGATGGAAGAAGGCGGTTGACGCCCCGATCACGGCATAGGCGATGGCGAGCTCCCAGATCGATCCGTGCCTTGTCAGCAGCAGAGCGCCTGTGCAGAGGAGGGCCAGGGCCCGCGTGACGTCGCTCACAATCACCACGGTTCGACGCGGGATGCGGTCCGAGGATGCGCCACCAATTAGCACTAGGACGATCTCCACCACCGTTCCGCCGGCCAACACCGCCCCCAGCGACGCCGCCGAGCCCAGTCCCTCCAACACCGCGAAGGTGATCGCAATCGGGGTCATGGATGTGCCAATCGAGGCCAGCGACCGGGCTCCGAACAGGATGCGAAAGTCTCGTTCTTGAAGTGGCCCTACCCGACTCCGCCACCCCGACTCAGCTCGAGTCATCGTCGGAATCTTGCACGGTTCCAGGGACCGGCCGCGATCCGGACACCCGCAGCCGAAGTCACTGTCGGTACTCCCCGCTCTGCGGTCCAGTGGCCGTCGCCACGCCTTCCCATGGCCCCACGTCCATCGGTCCCGATGGCACACCGACGGTCCGACGTTGTCGACCGTCACACGGGGGCCACGCAGGTCAGACCTGCTCGGTCTGGAGCCCGCGGCCCACCGTATCGACGCCACGCACCTGGCCATAGGTCTGGGTGTGCCCGGGAGCAGGGCGTGGGGTGGGCCGGCGATTGCACACGCGCCTCGGATTCGTGGCCGGTCGGGCCGCTCCGGTTCAGGGGCTTGACCTTGACCCTGCGTCAATGTTGGACGATGCCGGGCATGAGTGAATCACCCCCCCTTCGCCCCGCTATCCAGCGCCTCACCTCCACCACAGATGCCAGTCTCTTCGGGCAAAGTCAGCCGGATTCCTTCGAGCATCGTCTGGCCCGAGCCATCGAGGTGCGCGGCCTGCGCAAGTCCTTCGGCAAGACCGTCGTCCTCGACGGGCTTCATCTCGATGTCGCCGAGGGCAGCGTGTTTGCCCTGCTCGGCCCAAACGGAGCCGGCAAGACCACCGCCGTGCGGGTTCTCTCGACGTTGCTGACCCCTGACGGCGGCGAGGTGCGCGTAGGCGGGTACGACGTGGTGCGTCAGGCCGACAAGGTGAGATCACTGATCGGGGTGACCGGCCAGTTCTCGGCGGTGGACAACCTGCTCACCGGCACGGAGAACCTGATGCTGATCGCTGAGCTGCACCACTTGGAGCGTCGAACGGCACGGCGCAAGCTCGCCGATCTGCTGGACCGCTTCGAGCTGGCCGATGCGGCGGGAAGGACAGCGGCAGCGTACTCGGGAGGCATGCGTCGACGCCTCGACCTGGCCATGACCCTGGTCGGCGACCCCCGGGTGATCTTCCTGGACGAGCCGACCGGCGGCCTTGATCCCCGCAGTCGCCGCACCATGTGGCAGATCGTGCGGGAGCTGGTCGCCTCCGGCATCACCGTGCTTCTCACCACCCAGGATCTCGACGAGGCAGATCATCTTGCCGGCCGGGTAGCGGTACTGGACCACGGCCGGATCGTTGCCGAGGGCACCCCTGACGAGTTGAAGCGCCGCCTCCCCGGAGGTCATGCGGAGCTGTGCTTCGCAGACCCAGAAGCGTTGGGGCGCGCCGCCGCGGCACTTGACGGCTCTTGTCGAGACAGCGAAACCCTCACCCTGCGGGTGCCGACCGACGGCACCCCAGCGTCGCTCATGGAGCTGCTGGGAACCCTCGAACGGCGCGCTGTGCGTCCCGAGCGGGTGACCGTGCAGGGCTCAGATCTTGGCGATGTGTTCCTCGCCCTCACCGGGAATCCCCAACAGGAGACGCTCGCATGACCACGCTCATCTACTCGGTTCGCGACTCGACCACCATGTTGCGCCGCGACATCCGGCATGCCATGCGCTACCCGATGGCGACCTTCGCCGGCGCGATGGTGCCGGTCGTCTTCCTGCTCTTGTTCGCCGGCGTCTTCGGCCACGCCCTCAGCGCCGGGATCGGCATGGCCGTGCCTCCCACCGGTGGGTACATCGACTACCTGACTCCCGGCATCCTCCTGATGACCGCCTGCTCCGCTGCGGAGATGACCGCGCTCAACGTGTCCACCGACATGACCGAGGGCATCATCGCCCGCTTCCGAACCATGGCCATCACACGCACCTCGGTGCTCACCGGCCAGGTTCTCGGCGGGCTCATCCGGGCCATGATCAGCGCAGTGCTGGTCGTTGCCGTCGCCGTCGCTCTCGGCTTCCGCCCCACCGCAACCGTGATCGAGTGGGTCGAAGCCGCCGCCATGTTCGCCTTTCTCGCCGTGGCTGTCAGCTGGCTTACCGTTTCCTTCGGTCTCTTGGCCAAGACCCCCGCGGGGGCCAACAGCCTTTCCCTGCTCGTCGTCGTGCTCCCCTTCATCAGCAGTGCGTTCGTGCCCACCGCCACCATGCCGGCTGGGGTCGCCTGGTTCGCCAGCAACCAACCGTTCACGCCGATGATCCAGACCCTGCGCGGCCTTCTCACCGGCACCCCCATCGGCAACGATGCGCTGCTCGCGCTCGCATGGTGCGCCGCCATCAGCCTCTTCAGTTACCTCTGGGCCAGGAACCTTTACAACCGCAACCGGGCCGCTTGAGTCAAGCTGGCTTCGTGGACACAGCTGGCGGGGAAATGAAGGAGCGCTCGAGAAGGACCTCGTCTCTCACCATCGGCCAACTCGCCGCGCACGTCGGGGTCACGGTCCGAGCCATCCGCCACTACCATGCCCGCGGCCTGCTCCCAGAGCCAACCCGTGACGCCTCGGGATACCGTCGCTACGGCGCCCAGGCCGTCGTCGACCTCGTCCGGATCAGAACTCTGGCCGAGGCCGGGGTGCCCCTCGCTGGCATCTCAGCGCTCCTTGCCGTCCCGCCGGGCGACTTCGCCGACGCGCTCCACGGAATCGACCGCGCCCTGGGAAACCAGATCCGGGAGCTGCAACGTCGGCGGCGCCGTCTCGCCCAGCTCACCGGGGGCGATCACTTGTTCCTCTCGCAAGAGGTGGTCATCATCCTGGACGAGCTCCGGGCCCTGGGTGTGAGCGAGCGCACGATCGCCGTCGAACGCGACGGGTGGATCCTCGTAACCGCCCTCTCCCCAGAACTGATCCCAGGATTGGCGGCGGAAAAGGCCCGCCAGCTCGCCGACCCTGAGTTCCGCCAACTCTACCTCGCTTGTGATCGGGCCTATGACTGGGATCCCGACGATCCTCGCCTCGATGACCTCGTCGCGTTGATGGGTGAGTGGGCCCGACGTCAGCGCGCTCCTGAGACAACCGGGGATGGCGACGACGCAGGCTACCTGTCCATGCAGCTCATGACCGCCCATGTCGCCGCCGCGGTGCCCGCGTGGCAGCGCCTCAGGGACAAGACCCTCGCCCACGACCGTCCCTCGCCGACCAACCGGATGCCCTGAGTCCACCCTTCCCCGGTCGCGGGAGCATGAAGGTCTCCGTTGACCTCCCCCGGTCCTGAGGGGGCGGGATTCCGACCTTGGTTCCGTACCGGAGCACCGCTTCACCCCCAACCGTTGGAGCCAGGCTCCCGCCACGTTGGGTCCGCTTTTGGGGCACGGGTCAGGGTGCCCAGGAACGTCGCCCCCTTACTTGGGCTCCGGCGCTCCGTGCCCGAGCGCGAGCGTTTCCGATAGCTCAGCCCACAAGTGTTGGAGGTTCGTCCTCACCTGCACCTCTACCCGGTACCCATCGATCATCGGAGCGACGTGTATGGCGCGGTACCCGTGGCTCGGCCTGGCCCTGAGGTCAAGAACCCGTGCCTGGGGAAACAGCTGAGACAACTCCGCCTCCAGCCAGTTTTGGGCCGTGCGGAGACGAATTTGCGGACGCCACACCCGGGCAAGGTGATTTGATGAGGAGGTGTGGAGAACCAGCTCCGATGGCTAGCAGGGAAGTCGAAGTCGCGGGCAGCCGGAGATGGGTGCCACGCCGGTCCGGGGGATTCGGATGGCCTCGGCTCTTGGCTGCCCAGTCATCGGCATTCCTTGGCGATGGACTGGTGCTGGCTGCGTTTCCGCTGTTGGCAGTCCACATCTCCCGTAGTCCCTCCGCGGTTGCCGGCGTCGGCCTGGCGGCCACGCTTCCGCAGGTCCTGGTAGCGCTACCAGCGGGGGTCGTCACGGACGGTACCGACCGTCGCCACACCATGGCCATTGCCGCAGTGGTCGCCGCCGCCGTCCTAGGCGTCCTCGCGCTGACCCTGAGAGTTGGGATTCGCGACCTTGCCCTACTCGACGGGGCAGCATTCCTGGTCGGGGCAACGCAAGTGCTGGTCTCCGCTACCGGGTCGGCGCTGATGCCGCAGGTGGCAGTGGGTGAGAGCCTTACTCGAGCGAACGCCAGGCTATTCGCGGCCCAGCATGCAGTGGGCTCCCTGTTCGGACCACCGATGGCCGGCGTCCTGATCGCCGTCGCCCTCGATGCTCCGGCCTGGGCCGCCGCAGGCTGCTACCTGGCGGCCGCCACCGTCCTAGCGAGCTCCGCCCGGCGCATGCTCTCAGGCCGCGCGACGCCTGCACGGCCCTGGCAGGACACCCTGGAAGGCATCGCCATCGTGGTCCAACATGTCCAACTCAGGACCCTCATGGTCATGACGGCGGTAGCCAACGTCGCCAGCGAAACGGTGGTGGTGGTGCTCGTCCTGTATGCGGTCGCGCCGGGCCCCCTCGGGTTATCGAAGGCGGGGTACGGGTTCCTGCTGTCGTGCTTCGCGATCGGAGGGATGGTCGGAGCCAGCGCCACTGGTCGGCTCGCCCATTGGCTCGGAAGGAGCGGCCTGCTGGCGGCGGCGGTGGCGGCGATGGCGCTGGGCTTCGCCGCCACCGCCTTCGTTGTCAACCCGTTCAGCGCTGGCGTGGGGCTCGCTCTGGCCGGGGCGGGTGGCGGTGCCTACAACGTAACCACGGTGACGTTTCGCCAGAGGGTCCTTCCCGAAGCTGCCCTGGGTCGAGGAACGGCTGCCTACCGCCTGGTCGCCCTTGGGGCCGTGCCCCTCGGGGCGGTGCTGGCCGGGATCTCGGCGACTCTGCTCGGCCCGAGAGCCAGTCTTCTCGCCGCAGGCGCGGTCGCTCTCTTGGCCGCCGCCGGTCTGCCGTTCGTTACGGAGAGCAGACTGGTCGCAGCTGAGAACCACGCCGCACTCGGCGGGTAGGCCGCGGAGCCGATCACCTTCGCAAGCCAGCCTCCGTGCGTAGCTTGGCGCTCCGCGAGCGCTTCCAAGCACTCGGCGACCACCACTTCAGGGAACACCTTCCGGTGGCACCCGTGAACTCCAACGCACACCGATGCCACCGCACTGGTCGGTAAACAAGGACGTCCACCCTACCCCGATCGCTATGCACCCTGGTGGAATCCGCTTGTCGCTCCAGCCTAAATCGGCCACCGCGGCGAGTCGGCCAGGAGGGGGGGACCCGGTAAGTGGACCCCTTGCAGAGACTACATTCCCAACGTCCTCCGACAAGCGATCGGCTGCCAGCTCGCCCTCCCGCCGGAAGCGATACAAGTGCACCTACCAGCCGGTGCGGTGGGATCAGTCAGATCGCCTGAGGGAGTCTGCGCATTCGGACCACGGGCAGGACCCTGGATCGGCGCGGGGCCATGCCCAGCGGTCGGGAAGGTGCCTCAGCCTTGTGGAAGTGTGGCTCGACACGTTGCCGTCACGGTTGCCGTCAAGCGCACATGAGTGGCGTCCAAGCTGCTCCACATCACGCCTCCAATTGAGATCAAAATGGCGGAGGGAGAGGGATTCGAACCCCCGGAAGCGTTGCCGCCTCAGCGGTTTTCAAGACCGCCGCAATCGACCGCTCTGCCATCCCTCCTTGGTCGCCGGATCAATGCCTCGCTGTTGGAGCCCGTCGATCGTCGCTGTCGTGCCCACGCGAGAAAGGCCGAGAGGTCCCGGTTGCGACCTTCCTGGTCTCCTGGCTGCCGCTGCTCCACGAAGCCCGAACGAGAATACCTCTTGCGACGTGCTCGGTTACAACATCCGGAATTTTTCGCCGATGCAGCGTTCCGAGACCGTCTGTACAGAGCAGTTCGCTGGCACGACCACGGAAATGTTTCTCGTCCCTCGCGGTATCCCCGGCTTGCCCGTTCCAAAGACCACGCCGGTTCCCAGTCGCCCCGGCGTCAGGCGCTCGATGCGCCGGAATTCCGGGCCGGGCCGCCGATCACGCCGACTGCTCGGCCACAGGTGGAGCGCCCGCGCGGATCGCCGACGAGCTCGAGCCGACCAGCGCCACCGCGATCTCCAGCCCCGCTCCGCTCAGAAAGAGGCCAGGCACACCGATCGCAGCCACGACGCCGCCCGCCAGGGCGTACGAAATCGGGGTCAGGCTCATGCTCGCGAACATCAGGACACTGGACACCCGGCCGAGGAGGTCGGGGGGAGCGAGGACCTGGACCAGGGAGATGACAGATACATTGATGGCGCTCAGGAGCGCTCCCATCAGGGCGCACAGTCCAATCCCCAGGGGGAGCGACCCGGCCAGTCCCAGGAGGCCCAGGAGGACCGCCTGGGCCCCCACCAGCACCATCACGGACAACCCCAGGCGCGGCAGTTTGAGACCAACTCCCATGGCCAAACCCCCAAACAGGATTCCGGCTCCGAAGCCGCCCTCCAGCAGCCCGTAGCCCCCAGCGCCCCAGTGGTGCGCCCGTGCCAGTAGGGGAATCCCGACGTTGATGGGGCCGAGAGCCGCCAGGTTGAGCACCGCCGCCACCGGCATCAGCGCCCGTAGGAAGGGATCCGCCCCGACCACCCTGAGGCCCGACATCACCTCATGTCGCAGGCCACCGGTTGCCTTCGTCTGGGGCCCGGAGCCGTCGGGACTCCTCCGCCCTCCCACCCGGATCAGCAGCAAAGCGGAGACGGCCACCAGGAACGAGATCCCGTCCGCCGCGAACGCGACCACCGGGCCCGCTAGGCCGACCAGCACTCCACCCACCGGTGGCCCCAGGATCATGGATCCCTGGACGGCCACCTGCCAAACCCCATTGGCGGAGGAGAGGTGCTCGGGCCCGACCAAGCTGGGGATGATGGTGGTGGTCGCCGGATAGAAGAGAGCGTCGAAGACCCCGAACACCGCCGCCACCACAAACAGGGCTGCGATTGAGCCGTGGCCCAGCCAGAGCAGGGCCGCCAACCCAAGGATGATCACGGCGCGGCTGGCGTCGCTGCCCAGGATCACCCGCCGCGCTCCCCAGCGGTCAACCAGCACGCCCCCGCCCAGGATCAGCACCGCTCGAGGTAGAGCCGTCGTGGTGAGCAGGAGGCCCAGGTACACCGGGGAATGGGTGAGGGTGAGAGCGGTCCAGGCCAGGGCGATGAAGTAAATGGAGTCCCCCAAAGAGGAGATCCCTTGGCCACCCGAGAAAATTAGGAACCGCCCCTCCCCCAGGATCCCCGCACGCCGGCCCCGCCGCTGCGCATCAGTTGCCACAGCGCCTCTCCAAATACCTGAAAGAATATTTGCGCAATATATCCTTCCGAAATACCCGGAGTCAAGGAGTCAGGAGATCTCGGTCGCGCCTCCCATGTAGGGCTGCAGCCGTTCGGGGACCAGCACCGTGCCGTGCGCGGTCTGGTAGGTCTCGAGTAGGCAGTCGAACGTCCGCGGCAGGGCCAGGGCGCTCCCGTTGAGGGTGTGCACATACTCCGGCCTGGCATTGGCGGCCCGGAACCGGATCCCCGCTCGCCGAGCCTGAAAATCCCCGAACACTGAGCACGACGACACCTCTAGGTAGCGCCCCATGCCGGGAGCCCAAGCGTCGATGTCGTACTTCTTCCACTGGGCGAAGCCCATGTCGCCGGCGCACATCAGGCGCACCCGATAGTGCAGGCCCAGCGCTTGCAACACTGACTCCGAGTCGGCGACCAAGCTCTCCAGTTCGCTCAGAGAGTCCTCGGGCCGGACGAACTTGACAAGCTCCACCTTGCTGAACTGGTGCAGCCTGATGTAGCCCCTGGTATCCCTGCCAGGAGCCCCGGCCTCACTTCGCCAGCAGGGGGTCCACGCTACATGGCGGATCGGGAGGCTCTCGGCGTCCAGGATCTCCTCCCGGTACATGTTGGTCACGGGCACCTCCGCTGTGGGAACCAGGAACCGGTCGCCCTCCAGAACGTGGAACGCATCCTCCTCGAACTTGGGCAGGTTGGCGGTTCCGACCATGCAGTTGCGGTTGACCATGTAGGGAGGAGCCACCTCCGAGTAGCCGCGCTCACGGGTGGCGATGTCGAGCATCAGGGTGCTCAGGGCCCGCTCGAGGCGCGCCCCTTGGCCGCGGAGCATCGCGAAGCGGCTGCCCGAAATCTTTACCGCACGCTCGAAGTCGAAGATCCCAATCTTCTCGCCCAGGTCGAAATGGGTCTGGGGCTCAAAGTCGAACTGGGGCTGCTCCCCCCAGGTTCGCACTGTGATGTTGTCCTCGTCGCTGGTGCCGTCAGGAACCGATTCGTGGGGGAGGTTGGGGACCAACAGGAGCAGTTCTTGGAGGCGATCCTCCTGCTCCTTGCGACGCAGCTGCATCTCCTGGACTCGAGCCTTCAGGTCTCCCAACGAATCTCGCAGCACCGCCGCCGCAGGGTCACCGGCACGAGCCAGGACGCCGACCTGAGCGGAACTGGAATTGAGCTGGGCCCGAAGCCCCTCCTCCTCGCCGACCAATTGGCGGTGCTGGCGGTCCAGCTCCAGGATTTCCTCGACCGGAGCGTCCTCGCCCTTCCGGCGTGCGCCCTCACGGACTCGATCAGGATGGTTGCGTATGAATTGAAGTCCGAGCACGCTCTAAAGGGTACGAGAACCACCGTCACCCTCGGGCTGGGGCCGCAGGGTGGGGAATAACAGGACGTCGCGGATGCTCGCGGCGCCAGTGACCATCATCACCAGCCGGTCCACTCCCAAGCCGATTCCTCCCGCGGGAGGCATGCCGTGCTCGAGCGCTTCAACAAAGTCCAGGTCGAAGGGTTGGGCCTCCTCATCCCCTGACTGCCTCCTTCGCGCCTGCTCCAAGAGGCGCTCCCTTTGCTCCAGAGGGTCGTTCAATTCCGAGAAGGCATTGGCCAGTTCGCGGCCGTTGACGACCAGTTCGAACCGCTTGGCAAAGCGAGGGTCGTCCCCGCGCCGCGCCAGCGGTGACACCTCCGCGGGATGGCCGACTACGAAGGTGGGCTGGCGGATCGTCGGCTCCACCAGTTGGTCGTAGACCTCGAACAGGATGCGGCCAGGTCCGGGGTCAACTGGCAGTTGGACGCCCAGCTCGCGAGCCCTCACCCCCATCTCGCCCGGAGCCTGCCACAGCTCCAGGGCGTCGAAGCCCGTGGTCTGGTAGACCAGCTGGACCATGGGGGTGACGGCGAACTGCTGCATCAGCTCGCCCGGCGGCTCGGCACCCAAGCTGGCGGCGGCCGAGCAGGCCCCCTGCACCATCGCCTGACAGAGGTCCATCATCGAATCGAGGTCGCCGTAGGCCTGGTAGGCCTCCAGGAGGGTGAATTCAGGATTGTGGCGCGGGGAGAGGCCCTCGTTGCGAAAGGTGCGACCGATCTCGAAAACCCGCTCAAAGCCGCTTACCAAGAGTCTCTTCAGGTAGAGCTCGATCGCGATGCGCAAGAAGAAGTCGGAGTCCAGGGCGTTGTGGTGGGAGCGGAAGGGCCGGGCGTCACCGCCGCCTGGGATCGGCTGCAGGATCGGAGTCTCCACCTCCATGTAGCCTCGCTCCTCCAGGACTGAGCGCAGGGCCGACACGATCGCCGAACGCTGCTTGAAGATCAGCCGGCGCTGCGGGTCCGAGAGCAGGTCGAGATACCGTCGCCGGTACCTGAGCTCCGGGTCCACCACGCCGCGATGCTTCCCCGCCGGGGGGCGAAGTGACTTTGCCAGCAGGATCAACTCCTGGACCTGCACGCTCGGCTGATCGGACCTGGACCTCATCAGCCTGCCCTTGGCCCCGACGATGTCGCCGATATCAAGCTCCCTCAACAGGGACATGGCAGCATAGACCTCCCTGCTGACCAACAGCTGGATCCGGCCCGACTCGTCGAAACAGTCGGCAAACGCGATCCCCCCTGAGCGCCGGATGCGCAGGAGCCTTCCGGCCACTGCCACCTCATCTCCGTGGGCGCCGATCTCTTCCGGGGCCTGGTCATTGGCCTGCCCACAGGTGTGGGTGGGGTGGAAGTCGACTCCCCATGGCGGAATTCCAAGCTCTCGGAGCGCCAGCGCCTTGCGGCGCCGGTCCGCCAATGCCTCAGACAGTGGCTCGCCGCCACCGGGCGGCGCCGGGCTCACGCCACCTGGAGGATCTGGACCCGGCGAGATCCTCCCGGGGTCTCTACCTCGACCTCGTCTCCGCTCCGGCGTCCCATCAGCGCCTTGCCCACCGGCGACTCCAAGGAGATCTTGCCGGAGCCGGCGTCGGCTTCAGCAGAGCCCACTATGGTGTACCGGGTCTCGCCGAACTCATCCTTCACGTTGACGGTCGACCCGAGGTGCACGAACCCGTCCACCTTCTCGTCGGTGTCGATCAGGCTGGCGTTGCGGATCATCTGCTCGATGGTCATGATCCGCCCCTCGATGAATCCCTGGTCGTTCTTGGCGTCCTCATACTCGGCGTTCTCGCTGAGGTCGCCGAACTCCTTGGCATGCTTGATGCGCTGCGCTATCTCCGGGCGCCGCTCGTTGATGAGGTGGTCTAACTCCTCCTGCAGCTTCTGCAGACCCTCCTGGGTCAGGAGTACTGGCTTATCCTGCATGACTCCGTCGCTCCTTGCCGGGTGTGCCCGGCCTCAATGGCTCCCCTCGCGCCAGAGGTCATGGCACGGACCGGGGAATTGGAAGTCTACCTAAACCTTGCTGGTCTCGCAAGCTGCGCTTCGACACAGCCGTAGCGGGTCCTTCACCAGTTCGCAATTTGCCGCCCTTCCGCTGGGATGCTACTCTAGCTGTGGCTTCGAGATCCGAGTCTCCAGCCCTCAACAAGCCCCCCCCTCTCGGGGCGTCCCTTTCGGGGGGCGCCCTTTTTTTATGGGCGAGCCTCACCAGGGGCCCGGCGATTGAGCCCCTCCAAAACCCTCAGCCCCTCGAGTAGTACGAACGGGTCGACGAAGTCGATACCCTTGACCAGCGGCGCTATCACCGGGGAGAGTCCCCCGGTTGCAACCACCTTGGCTGGACTTACCAGCTCGGCCCGGATCCTGGCGATCATGCCCTCGGCCTGAGCGGCGGCACCGTACATGATCCCCGCCTGCATAGATGTGACAGTGGTGCGGCCCAGAACCTGCCCTGGTGGCACCAGGTCGACCCGCGGCAGCCGTGAAGCTCTGGCGAAGAGGGCGTCGACAGAGAGCTGGAGTCCCGGGGCGATCGCGCCCCCGAGATAGTCACCGCGCTCATCGATGGCATCGAACACCGTGGCGGTGCCAAAGCTCACCATGATCGCGGGGCCGGAGTAGCGATGGTACACCCCCACCGCGGTCACGATCCGGTCTGCGCCCACGTCTCGAGCCGGGTCGTAGTGGATCTCCATCCCGGTTTTGGTTCCCGGCCCGACCAGCAACGCTTCGACGCCGAAATAGGTCTGGGCCATCTCCGCCAACGGTTGGTTGAGGGGCGGCACCACCGAGCTGATGGCGACGGCGCGTGCCGACGCCGGCAGCCGTCTCTGCTGGAGAAAGGTGATCAGCTGACCTCCCAACTCGTCGGGGGTGGCGTCCCTCCTGGTGGCGAAGCGCCCGTGGGCGACCAGCCGGTTCTCCTCGAAGACCCCGATGGTGAGGTTCGAATTGCCGACATCGATGGCCAGCAGCAACCTGACGTCCTCCTCGAAGCTGGGCGCAGACGATGCCCTTGGGTGCCGACTATATCGGGGAGCCGGTGGCCGACTCAGCCGTGGCGGGCGTGCTGTACGAGGATGCCCGATACTGGAGATCGTAAGTACCGCGACCTGGCCGCGGTTGTCACCCACTCAAGGGGCACCACCATTTGACCGTCATCGCCCGCTCCCCGCGTAGCGCGGCAACTGGGATGCTGCGCATCGGGGAGGTCGAGTTGGACAACCCGATCTTCATCGCACCCATGGCAGGAATCACCGACCGGCCCTTCCGCGAACTCGCGCGCGAGCTGGGGGCGGGGCTCACCTGCACCGAGATGACGGCCGCCGCCGCCGTGGTGCGTGCGCCGGAGGAGCTGGTGGATCGCGTGATCGACCTCGGGGCCGGGGAACATCCGGTTGCCGCCCAACTGGTCGGGAGCGATCCCCAGATGATGTCCGATGCTGCCCAGATCTGCGTCGCCCGCGGAGCCGACATCATCGACGTCAACCTGGGCTGCCCGGTGCCAAAGGTGGTCAAGTTGGGATCGGGAGCAGCACTGGCTCGGGAGATCCCAGCAACGGTTCGGGTTTTGGAGGCGATGGTGCGGGCGGTGCCGGTCCCCGTCACCGCCAAGATGCGCCTAGGTTGGGATCACGACACCATCAACGCGCCTGAGCTCTGTCTGGCCCTTGAGGACGTGGGCGTGGCAGCGGTCACGATCCACGGACGCACCCGGGCTCAGCGCTACACCGGGTTAGCCGATTGGGAGGAGATCGCTCGGGTCAAGGAATCGGTGCGCCGGATACCAGTGCTCGGCTCCGGAGACGTCCGCGACCCGGAGCAGGTGGAGCGCCGCATCCGCTCCGGCGCGGTCGATGGCGTCGTGATCGCGAGGGGCATGATGGGCGACTGGCATCTCCTGGCCCAGACCGTCCGCCAGCTCAAGTTCGGGGACCCAGGTCCCGAGCCCAGCTTCCGCGAGCGCCTTGAGCTGGCTCGCCGCCATTGGGACTCGGTCGTGGACCACCATGGCGAGCGCCGGGGGGTCCGCCTGGCCCGCAAGTATGTGGTGTGGGCTATCAAAGGCTGTAGTGGCGCGGCCAGACTTCGGGCCAGGGTGGCTGACCTCAACACAAGGTCTGATCTCGAGGAGCTTTACTGGGAGATCGCAGCTGCCGGTGAGGGCCCCCAGGGTTGGCACCGGCCATCTTTCACCAGCGGCGAGGGGTGACCTTAGGTTGAGCGCTGGGCGGCGCCATCTGGTCTGCCCATACGGGTGCCAGCCCGGGCGCTTCGAGCTGATCGGAGGGGCGGTCTACGTCGACTCCAGGGGCGTTTACCTGAGCCACGAGGAGCGGCTGGCTTCGTTCCGTTGCGAGGTCTGTGGCTCGGTGGCCATCGACCTCGCGGCGGCTGCTGCTGCGCGAGCCCGCGACACCGGCGCAGCGGCTTTGGCGACGGTGATATGCCCCTCTTGCCAGACCCGGCTCCTGCCCCCAGAAGATCTCGATCCGGCGTCTCACCTCGAATGTCCCGGCTGCGGCGCCGAGTTCTCGTTCGAAGAGGGGTCTCAGCACCTTCTGGGTTCGTTCAGTGAGACCGAGGAGGAGGAAGAGGAGGAACCGTAGTCCCTCCTGGACTTTGGAGCGCCTCGGCCGCGTTCCGACGTAAGACGGCGAAGGCCTGGACCGTGCCTTCCACTGTTGTCCGCACGTCGCTTGCTGCCCTATTAGCGATTGGGACTCGCGGGTGCTCTCACTTTCTGGAACTGGCGAAACCAGGCGTGGCCAGCAGATGGAAGGTGGCCGCGGCGCGGGCGGCGGGCGGATGGATACCGGCTGGCAGCCCCTTGCGCAGACCGCATCTGCCGATCTCTCCTCGACGACATGTGCGGTGAATCCTGGCGATTGGCACCCGACAACCTAAAGAGCCCAGCTACCTCTTCTCCCCGGCCCCTGGGTACCTGTCGAGAAAGCCCCAAGGGGACTCCCAACCGCCGCGCCGTCGCGGCTACCGCCCCTGGGTTTCCGGCGAACCAGCGGGAACCGAAGGCTTGTCCCCGCGGACCGTTTGGCTCTGGTCGTGGGCAACCGGGCAGCGGGCGCCGCCTGCCACCGACCCGGCATCCTCCCTGTCGCCCGCGGTATCTGCGAGGCGCTCGGTCACCTTGGACTCAAGGTCCGCGTGTCCGTGAACGGGGCACCGCGCTGGAACGGCCTCGGCAGACTTATGGTCGGGTGAGAAGCCTGGAGTGGTGCCCTCCTCGCGTGGGCGCAGGCGCGCCACGGTCGGCGATGCCTCGCGAGGTATGTAGCGCCCTCCCAGGCCTCCCGCCGCGTAGGTGAGCAGCGCCCGGTCGACGTCACCAGCGCCCTCGGCCGGCTCGTCGAACCCTCGGGCGGCCACGGTTTCGCGGAAGGCATCCCCTCCTCCGTCGAGCGGGGTACGGTGCGGCTGGGCATTGGCCGTCCTGCCCAGCTCGGGTTCGATGAGGGCCGCCGCAACCTGCAGGGTGACCACCGATAGGCGTCTGGTGCGTGCAACCTTCTCCACCTTGGCCTTGATCCGTCGCCTGAGATAGCCAGCGGGCATCTCGTGAAGCAGGTTGCGCGCCTCGGTGGACCACCCGATCTTGCGGTTGTCGAAGGTCGTCTCCTCGGTGACCTCGCCCTCCTCCTCCGCAGCCCGCATGAGGCTCTCGTGGTCCACCCTGGAGAATTGGTCCTGAGGTCCGCCACAGACCGGACAGACCACGGGCCTGACTCCGTGGGCGGTGTAGCCGCACTCGCGGCAGATATGGACCTCCTGCTCGGTGATCAGGGCCGCCTTCGACTCCCGCTTGATCCCGATCGCTGCCGAGGCCTCTGGTGGGAGGATGTCCCCCAGGGCGGCCGAGACCAGATCCTGGGAGATGATCGAGTGGCCACGCTCCATCGACCAGCGCAAGACCGCGGTGCGCGCCAGGCCCTGAGCCGAGCAGGGGATCCGCTCCAGCACCTCGTTGGCCTCCGGGGTCCAGACCACCGAGGCCGCACCCATGACGTCGATGGGCGGCACGTAGGTCCGCGAGGAGAGCATCACGCTGCAGGGAGACAGCCTCAGCAGATTCTCACTGTTTCCCCCGATATCCATGCCCTGGTCGGAGTGCACGCCGATGCGCCCACAGACCAGCAGCGAGGCGTCCACCTCCCGCACATACCTCAGCACCTGCTCGAAGGCCTTGCCGTCCAGCAGGGTGATGGGCAGGTCGTAGCCCTCGGCACGGGCGATCTCCTTGGCGACCTTGAGGTGGGAGGAGTAGATCATCGCCAGCCCGGTGTCGATGATCTCCTCATGCAGCGCCTCCTGCTCCTTGAAGCGGAAGACCTTTCCAGCCTCCTCTGACAGGACATCGACGATGCCGTTGAAGAGCACGTAATGGAGGTATGGATCGTAGACCGCCACCGCCTCGACCGGCAGGTCCAGGGCCCGGCCCATCTCCAGGGCGGAGCGCAGCCCGGCAAAGGACTGGGGCGAGCCGTCGACCGCGACCACGATCGGCCCGGACAGCGGCTCGCGGCCCTCCCGATGCCGAACCACTATGGTGTCCCGAAAGGCCCGCCTCACCACTCGGTCCACGCAGGTGCCCAGTTGAGTCTCCTTGACCTGGCCCAGGCCGCAGGCGCCCATCAGCACCAGGTCGTAGTCGGACTCCTCGATGTCCTTTACCAAGACCTCCCAGTTCTTGCCATCGAAAGTCTTGGGGGTGAACTGGACGCCCTCCTCGCGGCAGCGTCGCTCAGCGGCCTCCAGGTACGAGTCTGAGATGAGCCCCAGACCCCTGGTGATGAGGCTGTCATGGATCTTGCGCTGGCGCTCGAGCTCGACCTCGTCCTGATACTCCTCAGGCAGGGTGTACTCCATCTGCTTGAAACGGTAGTCGTGGAGCCGGGCTGCGTAGACATGACTGCCGACGATCTCGGCCCCGGTGGCCTTGGCGAGCCGGATGGCCACCTCCGCAGCCGCGGTCGAGTGATCCGAGTTGTCGAGCGGCAGATAGAGCTTGCGATACATCAGGGTTCCCGGTTGGCGGATGGCGGTGTTGGTCTGATCGTAGCAACCTCAGCCGCGCTCGCCCCCGCGCGACGGGACGGCGGGCCGCCGTCATGGAGCCTCGCCCAACTCCTACCTGAAGCAATCTGCCTGGCGGCACGCCGCAGCGCCATCCCAGTGGCCCGAGGCCCGGGAGCCCCGACCTGCTCGCGCTGGGACAAGGACCTGCGCAGGTCGAACACCCTGCCCGCCTGCTCTGGCATTCCCATCTCGGGCCCCCGATCCTCTATCAACCGGTGCAGTGGAACCCCGTCCTGGCGGGCGCGGAACACCGCCTGCCCAACCATCTCATGGGCTCTGCGGAAGGGAATCCCCTCCAGCACCAGGAACTCCGCCAGATCGGTGGCCAGCAGCTCGGGATCGGAGGCTGCCAG
>JAJZJU010000050.1 GCA_021809895.1 bacterium | reverse complement strand
CCGCTGATGTGGAGAGCTACTCAGGGGGCAGCGCCGGCGTGGCAGGTGACGGGTGCGAGGGCCAGTCCCAGTTCCGAAGGCGTGAGGGCAGCCACCCACGTGGCGCAAGACCCGAAACGGCGACGGCAACCTTGGGCAGCGTCCAGGTCGGGAAAGACCGCTCGTCCCGACCGGGTGTCTTATGGGCACTCAGCAGGAACGGTTATGGATCAGTTTGGCGCGCTTGGCTGATCCAGCCAGAGATGCACCGCCGCGTAGGCACGAAACGGCCGCCATCGGGCCGCCATCTCGTTCAGCTCGCCTGGCGCCGGCGGCCTGCCCCCGGTGGTGGCAAGCGCTCGCCGCAGCCCGAGGTCGGCGGCCGGGAACGCGTCTGGCTCGCCGAGCCTCAGGGCCAGATAGTGGGCTGTCCAGGGACCGAGCCCGGGCACCTCCATGATCTCCGCCACCAGCTCTGGGAGCGGGCATCTCCGCTCCAGGTGCAGCCGATGCTCGGCGACGGCTGCGGCGAATCGCTGGATCGCAGCGGCCCGCGAGCGGGGCATTCCGACCCCCTCCAGGTCCGCGCCGGCCAGGTCCTGGGGCTCGGGGAAGAGGTGCGACAGGCCCATGGGGCCAAGGCCCGGGATCTCCGAGCCATAACGTTCCACGATCCTGCCGACCAGGGTCGTGGCTCCCCTGACGCTCACCTGCTGGCCGACGATCGCGCGCACGCCCACCTCAAAGGCGTCCCAGGCGCCGGGTGGGCGCAATCCCGGCCGCAGCGCCACCAGCGGGCCCAGCCGGGGATCGGCGGCGAGCTGCTCTCTGGCATCCGCGATGTCCCCGTCCAGGTTGAAGATGCGCCGCGCCCGGCTCACGACCTCGATGAGCCCTTCCCAGTGGGGGAGGTGAGCCACCAGCAAGACGGTGTCGGCGCCAGCCTGGCTCAGTTCGATGACGCCCGGGTCGCCGTCTATGCGAACGGTGCGCGAGTAGGTGCCATTCGCAACCCGCTCGACCCCAGAAATGGCCCGGCGGTCCAGGTATCCCAGCATCTCGTTCCACGCCAGTGGCCCCGCCACCGGGAGCCTGATGGGCAGGCCGCCGTCAGCCACCAGACGGTCGGCCGCGCGGCGCCGCGCCCTGAGCCTGGTCGGCGTCGACCTGAAGATTTCCACAAAGGCGCGGTTCATCTGGCGCACGCTGCCGAAGCCAGATGCGAACGCGATCTCCGTCACGCTGAGGTCGGTGTCGTCCAGGAGGCGGCGGGCGAAGTGGGACCGCCGCGAGCGGGCCAGCTGCCCGGGACTCACCCCAAGGTGCGAGTCGAAAAGGCGGCGCAGGTGCCGCGGTGACACCCCGACCAGGCCCCCGAGCTGCTGCTCCGTGCCTGCGTCAAGGGCTCCATCCAGGACCAGTCGGAGGGCGCGCCTGACCAGTTCGGGCGGCCGTCCGCTCGGAGGCGGCTCCCAGCGATATGGCCGGCACCGAAGGCAGGCTCGAAAGCCCGCCGCTTCGGCTGCGGCCGCGAGCGGAAAGCTGCGTACGTTGGCCTCGAGCGGACGCGCGCCACAGCCTGGTCGGCAGTAGATGCCGGTTGTCACCACCGCCTGGTAGGGGCCCATTGCCTTGCCATTGTGGAGCCGCCTTTCGACCAGGGCAAGACAGATTCGGACAGGACGGGAATCCGTCCGAATCTGTCTAGACGTGGGCCGCCAGGTGTGCCACGCTGCGGTGGTGCAGCCCGTCACCCATCGCCCAGACCGCGCCCCCGGTCCCCGCTATTCCTTGACCGACAGCCCGTTGGGCACAATCCTCTTGATCCTGGGCCAGGCGGGGCTGCTGGGACTCCACTTCGCCGGCCACGAGCACTCACCCAAGGTGGGGGTGGACTGGGTTCGCGACGACTCGGCGCTAGCCCCCGCGGCCCAGCAGCTGGCAGAGTACTTCGAGGGGACCCGGTCCGTCTTCAAGGTCGCCCTGGACCTCCGCGGCACCCCCTTCCAGAACACCGTCTGGGAGGCCCTGCTCCGGATCCCCTGGGGGGTCACCCGCACCTACCGCGAGGTCGCTGCGGAGATAGGGCGTCCCGGCGCCTTCCGAGCGGTCGGCGCCGCGGTTGGAAGCAACCCCGTTTCCATCGTGGTGCCCTGCCACCGGGTGGTGGGATCAGCTGGCGGGCTGGTCGGGTACGGGTGGGGACTCGACCGCAAGAGCTGGTTGCTGGAGCACGAGGGAGCCGAGCTGATGCTCCAGGGACCGAGCCATCGCGGGCGAACCCTGGCGTAGCCACCTCAAAAGGTGCCGTCACTGGTGGGGGGACGGGCCGACGCTGGAGCGCCTCGAACCGGCGACTGTCACGGCTGGGGCCTCATCGCTGTCCCAGTGGGTGTGGATGATCACCGTTAGGGGAGATGATGATGAGAGTGTTGCTGGCAGGGGCGACGGGGGCAATCGGCAGGCAGTTGCTGCCCCGACTGGTCGCCGCCGGCCATGATGTCCATGGCCTGACCCGCAGCGAGAAAAAAAGGGCGGCCATCCGTGAACTCGGTGGGGTGCCAGTGGTGGCTGACGCGCTTGATCCAGATCAGGTCGCGCAAGCCGTGCGCAGCGCGAAACCAGACGTGATCATCCATGAATTGACCGCGATCGGCCGTCTCGACCTGCGCCATTTCGACCGCAGCTTCGCGCAGACCAATCGATTGCGGATCGAAGGCACCGCCCACCTCCTCTCCGCCGGAAGGGCGATTGGTATACGCCGGTTCGTCGCGCAGAGCAATGGCGCGTTCACATACGCCCGGACGGGTGGCCCCGTCAAGCGCGAGGAAGATCCGCTCGACCCGGTGCCGCCACGCGGGATGCGAGAGACGGTAGCGGCAGTGCTCAAGCTCGAGGAGGCTGTCCTCGGCGCGAAATGGACGGAAGGGATTGTCCTGCGCTACGGCGCCTTCTACGGACCTGGAACATCCGCGACCACGGGTGGCGAGCAGTTCGAGCTCGTCCGCCGGCGCCGGTTCCCGCTGGTGGGGAACGGCGCCGGCGTGTGGTCCTTCGTCCACGTGGCCGACGCGGCGGACGCGACGCTGGCCGCGGCTGAACATGGCCATCGTGGGATTTACAACGTGGTCGATGACGATCCCGCCCCGGTCGCTGAGTGGCTGCCGGAGCTGGCGCGGGCGCTGGGTGCCAAACGGCCGGTGCGCCTGCCACGGGTCATCGGGCGCGTATTGGCCGGGGAAGTTGGGGTGGTTTTGATGACTGAGCTTCGTGGTGCCTCCAACGGCAAGGCACAGCGGGAGCTGGACTGGCATCCTGCGCATCGCAGCTGGCGTGAGGGCTTCACCGAGGGATGAGCGACCGGGACCGGCTGCTGGAGGGACTGCGTCCAGCCGCTTTCGCAATCGCTTATCGGATGCTGGGCAGCGTCTCGGACGCCGAGGATGTGGTTCAGGAGGCGCTCCTCCGGATGGACCAAGCGCTGGCTGGAGGTGAGCAAATCTCGTCCTCTCGTGCATTCTTAGCGACCATCACCACCAGGCTCGCGATCAACGAGCTGAACTCGGCGCGGGTCCGTCGCGTCCGCTATGTCGGCGACTGGCTGCCCGAGCCGATTCTCACCGACGGCGACTGCGACCCAGCCCGACACGCCGAGACTGCGGAGTCGCTGTCCCTGGCTATGCTGGCGCTCTTGGAGAACCTTTCGCCCGAGCAGCGCGCAGTTCTCTTACTCCATGACGTCTTCGAGTACCCATATCAGGAGATCGCCGAGATAATAGACAAGAGCGAAGCCAACGTACGCCAGCTCGCTTCTCGCGCCAGACGGTACGTCCAACTGCACCGTCCCCGCTTCGAAACGACCCGAGAGCACCGTGACGAGTTCGCCCGACGGTTCTTTGCGGCCGTGGGGCAAGGCGACCTATCGGGGCTGGAGGCTTTCTTGGCTGCCGATGTGCGGCTCTCGGGGGACGGAGGCGGCAAGGTACCCGCACTAGCTCGGTCCGTGCAAGGGCGCGGCCGAGTGGCGGGCACGCTGGCCAGCTGGATGCGCCTCATCTCCCGTGCCCCGGGCATCTCCGTGCGTCAGGTCGAGGTCAACGGCGCACCCGGCGCAGTGATGCTGGATGGACGCCAGCAATTGCTCGGTGTTCTGGCTCTCGAAATTTGTGGAGGCGAGGTCAAAAGCATCATGGCGATCGTCAACCCCGACAAGCTGGCGCATCTCGGACCAGTTGGGAACTACCGAGCCATTTTCAAATCGGCTGGGTGGACCCCGGCCTCGCAGTGATCCATCTGAGCGCCAGTACAGCCGAGATCCCGCCGCCGCAGAGCCTCCGCCTACAGTGCGGATAGGAACAGCCGGTGCAGCCGCGTGTCGCCGGTCAGCTCCGGGTGGAAGGTCAGTCCGATGTGGGCCCCCTGGCGGACTGCGGCGGCCTGCTCCTGATAGCTCGCCAAAACCTCGACGCCGGCCCCGACCTCCTCTATGGAAGGAGCTCGGATGAAGGCCACCGGCACCGGCGCTGTTCCCACCGCCGGGATCTCCAGGCTGACCTCGGCTGACTGGAGCTGGCGGCCATAGGCGTTGCGCCGGACCACGATGTCGAGGATGTCCAGGCTCACCTGATCAGGGATGCCGTCACGGATCTCCCGGGCCGCCAGAATGGTGCCGGCGCAGGTTGTTAGGCAGGCCAGGCCATGCTCGATCGCCTCCAGCAGGGGCTCCACCAGTACGGAGCTGGTCAGGAGCTTGCTCATGGTGGTGCTCTCTCCACCCGGCACCACCAGTCCCTGGAGGCCGTCCAGGTCCTCGGGAAGCCGGACCCGGACAACCCTGGCGCCGCACTCCTCAAGGATGGCGGCGTGTTCCCGGAAGTCTCCCTGCAGTGCCAGGACGCCGACTGTGGCCTTGGTCAAGTGAGCGGCGGTGAAGTTGGGTCTGCGTCAGATGCCGCGGACGGCCAGCAGTTCCTCGGGGCGCAGGCTGGACGTGCTGATCCCCACCATCGGCTCGCCCAGATCCTCGCTAACCTCGGCCAGGATCTCCGGCTTGTCGAAATATGTGGTCGCCTGCACGATCGCCTTGGCTCGGCGTAGGGGATCCCCGCTCTTGAAGATTCCGCTGCCCACGAAGTTGCCGTCACAGCCGAGCTGCATCATCAGGGCGGCATCCGCCGGGGTCGCGATCCCGCCCGCCGAGAAGTTGACGACCGGCAGCTTGCCCTGATGGGATACCTCGCGAACCAGCTCCAGGGAGGCTCCCAATTCCTTGGCGGCGCTGGCCAGCTCGTCCTCCCGCAGCGACTGCAGGCGACGGATGCCCTGGCTCACGGCGCGCATGTGGCGGACCGCTTCCACCACGTCCCCCGTGCCGGCCTCACCCTTGGTGCGGATCATGGCGGCACCCTCGGCAATGCGCCGCAACGCCTCGCCCAGGTTGCGCGCTCCGCAGACGAACGGGACCTTGAACTGCCACTTGTCGACGTGGTTCTCCTCGTCGGCTGGGGTCAGCACCTCGGACTCGTCGATGTAATCGATCCCCAGCGCCTCCAGGATCTGAGCCTCGACGAAGTGGCCGATACGGCACTTCGCCATCACCGGGATGGAGACCGCGCCCATGATCGCCTTGACCAGCTTGGGGTCGCTCATCCGCGCCACGCCGCCCTGGGCGCGAATGTCGGCAGGCACCCTCTCCAGAGCCATGACGGCGACGGCACCTGCCTCCTGGGCGATCTCCGCCTGGTCCGGAGTCACCACGTCCATGATGACTCCACCCTTCAGCATCTCCGCCAAGCCGCGCTTGACCCTGCTGGTTCCTGTCTCCACGTGCCCGTTCTGGCTCATCTTCTTCTCGCCCCAAGTGCCGCGCCGGAACTCCGTGCTCCTGTGCGTTCACCTTCGATTCTAATGCGCGAACGGTTTCAAGCCGGCCGCTCGACCTCCTGGCTGCGCACCAGGTGGTCCCCGCTTAGGGCTGTGGCGAGCCGACCCCAGGCGACCGGCGCGCCGGTCTGAACCTCAGTTCGCCGCCAGAAGTTGGCGCAGCCAGGCCAGGGAGGGCTTGGCCTGGGCTCGCTGGAACGCCCTGACCGTTGGGATGCCGGGTGGTGGAGGGAGTTGCTGGCGGTAGAGGAAATAGCCTGTCATGGCGGCCACGAACGTGACCAGGCGGTCGGCCGGGGCGAGGCGCCCGAGCGGATGGAACGGAAAGAGCTCCCAGGGAAGAGGGCCGCCCTGCATGGCTACGCTTGGCAGCATCGCCGCCAGGTCCAGCCACTCGGGCCCGACCCGGGCCTGGGCCCAGTCCACGTAGTGCACCACTTCCCCATGGATAAGGATGTTGTCCTGACGCAGGTCGAAGTGGCAGAGGGTGTCCCCCCGAGCGGCCTCCGGGTACCCCCGTTCCAGATCCTCCATCTGGTCGAGATGGGCCAACGCCCATGGATCGAGGTCCCTAAGGTGATCTCCGCCGCGATCACGCATTTGGCGCAAACGAGTGAAGCCGTCAGCGAATCCAGGCATCTCGGACGCTGGTTCGCAGCTGATCGGGCTGGGCGTCAGCGTCCGCGCCAGCTTCTCCATGTCCGCCAGCACAAGGCGGAGCTCAGAGCGGCGCCAGGGTAGAACAGGGGGCCGACCCGGGAGGAGTTCGAAGATGAGCGCAACCCCGGTGTCGTTGGCAACCGAGTGCAGCAACCTGGGGGCGGGAGCGCCTTCGGGCAGGGCGGCCGAGATCCTGGCTTCGCGCCGGTGCATTTCAAAGGTTTGCCGGTTCCATGAAGGCAAGACCGCCTTGGCGAAGACCGAGCGCCCATCCAAGAGGCGGAGCCGGGCCGCTACCGCCGGGGAGAAGCCAAGGCTGATGCTCTCCGCCATCAGAACACGGCTGCCGAGCAGCTCTTCAGCCTCACGCGTCAGAGCCTTGGGAAGTTCACTCCACTCATGCCGCCGCCCCAGCGCCGCTGGTCCCGCGTCGCTCTCATGGGACACTTTTCGACTCTCCCCGGTGGACCCCCGGCGGGCGAAGGCGACCAAGTCTGGTGCCATTTATCACGGCGGTCACATTCGCCGCCGCCTGGACCCCGGGGGGAAAGTCCACTGGCGGAATGGTTTTCCAGACGGTCTCCCTCGATGATCACCCAACTTCGCGGCGACGGCCATACGGCCTCGTTGGCGACTCCGCTCCGGCTCACGACCCGATCTCTGGCTCGTCATATGAAGTTGCCCTCAGCGCGACGACCGGCCCAGCCCTCGCAAGAGTCGGTCGTCGCCAGGATGATGGCACGTTTGCTCGCCAGCTCAGAATAGCTAAGCCCCGGAAACAGCAGGGCGCGATCTGTGCCGCCGTGGCCGATGGGTCCAGCTGACCTCTCGCGCCCGAGGCGGGACTGGCGAGGGACACCGTACCCGGCCGCACCCTCGAGAGTGAGGACGGCGGGCACGGGCCAGCTATCCGGGCGAGCCGCCGCCGCTCTTGCGGTAGGCTGCCCTTGAGCCGCCATGGCGCAGTGGTAGCGCAGGGGCCTTTTAAGCCCAGGGTCGCAGGTTCGAATCCTGCTGGCGGCACCCCTTTTGCGATCTCAGAGCGGACGTATATTCGTATGACCAGGCGGGCTCTGAGGCCGGTTGACAGCAATTTTGACAGCAGTTTTGACAGCAATTACGGGCGGCCGTCGGCGAACGCTGGCGATCACCGGCGGACGGCGGCCCGACGTGGAAACCGGGAGGGAAGCGTCTACCAGCGGGCCGACGGCAGGTGGGTTGCCCAGGCCACCTCTCCCTCCGGGGGGAAGCTGTATCGATACGCCCGGACCAGGGCGGAGGCCTCCGCCAAGCTGACCGCCGCCCTCGCCGCGTTCTCGGAGCACCGCACCCCGCCACCGGAGCGGCAGACCGTTGCCGAATTCCTCGAGAGCTGGTTGGAGAACACAGCCCGTCCCTCGGTGCGGGCCTCGACCTATGAGAGCTACTCCGGAGTGGTGCGGCACCACCTCATCCCCGACCTCGGCCGGATCAGGCTCAGCCGCCTCACCCCCGATGAGGTCCAGGAAATGCTGAATCGCAAGTTGGAGGCCGGGCTGTCGCCCCGCCGAGTGGACTACCTCCGTGGCATCCTCCACCGCGCCCTCAACCAGGCCCTCCGTTGGGGGCTGGTGGGCAGGAATGTCGCCGGACTGGTCCGCTCGCCCAAGCAGGTTCGCTACGAGATCCACCCCCTGGACCCGGATGAGGTGAAAGTCCTCCTGGCCGAGGTGCGAGGCGACCGCCTGGAGGCGCTCTTCGCGCTGGCGATCGCCACCGGCATGCGAAGAGGGGAACTCCTGGGCCTGCGCTGGGAGGATGTGGACCTCTCCCGCCGGGTCCTGCACGTCAGGCGGGCCCTGGAGCGCTACGACGGTGCCTACCGGCTGGTCGAGCCCAAATCGTCCAGGGGCGTGCGCTCGATCAGCCTGCCGTCCTTCGCCGTCGACGCGTTGGATCGTCAGCGCGCCCTCCAGGAGGCGGAGCGGGATCGAGCCGGTTCGGTCTGGACGGAATGGGGCTTGGTCTTCACGACACAGATCGGGCTACCGTTGGACGGTTCCATGGTGACCCATGCCCTGCACCGCCACCTGAGGAGCGCCGGGCTTCGCCATCAGCGGTTCCACGACCTCCGCCATGCCTGTGCGTCGCTGCTTCTGGCGGAGGGGATCAACCCCAGGGTCGTGATGGAGATCCTGGGCCATTCCCAGGTGAGCCTCACCTTGAACACCTACAGCCACGTCATCCCGAGCCTGGGTCGCGATGCCGCCGACCGCTTGGAGTCCCTGCTGGGAGGCGGTGACCAGGCTCCAAGGCCCTGATCCTGGGTGGGTACCTCAGACGCCGCTCATCTGATCTCAGCTGATCCCGGCCATGTATTTTCCACCCACTGTGTGACAGGGCCCGTGGGTGGACGGGGGCATCCTCCCTGGTCGTCACGTGCCCTCCGCAGCGGCTCTGGTGAGCCACCGGGCGAGTCGGAGCTCGGCTAAATCCGAGGTCCTTCAAGCGTCCAGCCGACCCCAGGTCTCGTCCGCCGGTCCCCTGGACACGCCAGGTCCGCTCTCCCCGCGCCTTGGTGGCGCTGGGAGCGTCCCTGGCGGCCCCGGGCTCGGCAGGCCGCCCTGATTGGATCCGGCTGGAGTGTCCGGACGCAGGGCCAGCTCATCTGCCGACGTCGTGGTCTCAACATCAGCGGCCTGGCCAGGGGGCCGACTATAGGGCCCCAGGCGGAGCCGCGCTCCCACCCTGATCTCCGAATGTGCCACGCGCCAGCTCGGCTGCGGCCGCGACTGCCTGGCGGGCGGTCTGGGAGTCGATGGGGTGATCCGAGAACCGGGCCACCGCGTACCAGCGCACCAGTGTGGACTTGGCCGAGCTCGTCCGCCAGTGGGCCGGCAGGGCCCGTCGCAGATAGCTGTCCGCCCCTTCCGCAGGCAGGCGGCCGACACCGGCAGCCGCCAATCGGTCCTCCAACTCTCCAAAGGCGGCGAGCACGGCTTCCCGAGGGTTGCTGGGACGCCGCCGAGTCCTTGGTGCGGCTGACGGCGTCGCGGCGACTTCAAGCTCCTCGCCCGGGGGAGCTTGGGAGCCTCGGGTCTTGAGGTACAACACCAAGCTGCCGACAAGCAGGATCAGGCCGAGCGCGAGCCCGAGCCATATCGCCAGCCCAGAAATCGACCTTAAGGCTCCCACCTGGTGGCGACACAGCGATGGAGCTGACGGAGAGCACAAGGGCAGGGGAGGGGGGCCTGGGTGCGTAGGCACATGGATCGGGAAGCGAGCGCCGGGCGCGATGTAGGACACCACCCCCACACGGCTGGCGATGACCACAACCAGGGCGAGCACGGCGACCAGCAGGAGGGGCAGCGCCAGAGTTCGACGGCGGTGGAGTGTGTCACGCACCGGAGACAGCCTCCAGCGCCGCGAGGGCTGTGCGTACGGAGGTCTGTGATCCGGTCGGTCCACCCGTGGTCGCCGAACCTGTATGGAAGGGACCCGGCAATGAGTCCTGCAGTGCCTTGCGGGCCACGGCGTCAGCCGCCGTGCCTCCGCCGGAGCCGGCCAGCTGGTCCGCCAGGCTCGGCTCGCCGAACTGCGTGGCGAGGGCCACGAGCATGCGTTGGAGGTCGTCGGTCAAGCTGTCCTCGGGGGAGACGTTCCGGCAGGCGTGAGCGATCAGGTCTAGCTCCGAAGGGGTCGCTGGCGTGTCACGGCGCCGGCGGACGGGGCGGGCGCCAAGCTGTGCAGGGCGCGATAGGTGCAGGAGTAACCGCACCAACCAGTTGAGTAGAACCGCTCCGGTCATGAGGACCGCCAGGTCTGCCACCGCCCTGAGATCGGTCGAGCGGACCCCCAATGGGGTCTGTGAGGTGACATGCGCGGCGAGTCCCAGCAGAACGACCACGACCACCGCCCCGAGCAGGAGCAACGACAGGCCAGTCGTCGCTGCCATGCCCTGTATGGAACGCGGTCGCGACGGGGTGAGAGGTGATCCCACGGCGGCCCGGCGGACCCAGCGCAGGAGCCTCGACCAGCGATTGGTCGGCCGGCCACCCGTCCGCGATGGCGCTGGAACCACCCAGTCGACACGGGGACTTCCAGTTGGCGCCGGAGTCTGCGCCGCGGCGAGGACGGCTGCCACGATGACGATGCATGCCAGGCTGGCGACGCCGATGATCACCATCGCAACTCCTGCACCGACCTGAATCTGGGCGAAGAGGAGCGCCGACTCCGCCGCCACCCCGACCGCGACGGCGGCCGTTGTGATTCTGGCCGCCTCGTGCAGGATCGCCGCTTGGTCCTCGTGCGCTGGCGTTCGCAGCTCCACTGCCCACCAGCCCAGCTGCAGTGTGAGGAAGGTGCCGCCCGCCACCAGACCGACCGTACTGATCGCCAGGATCGATCCGGACCTGCCGGTCACGACCAAGCCGTAGCTCAGCAGCAGCAGGCCGGCAGCGGCAGTGACCAGTGCGGGCCGCTGCAGCAAGACCGCTGCCGCAAGACCGATGGCGGCAAGGAACGGGATTGCCAAAGCGAGGACGGGCAGTACAGGTCCCAGCAGGCTGAGCTCGAACCCGATGGCCAAGGCGAGGATCGTGGCGGCGCCTCCTACCACGAGCGGCTTGAGCATTCTCATGCCGCCCATCGCCCCCGGCGCAGCTGGTTAAGGGTTGTGACGGCGCCGTCCAGAGATGTGCCCGGCTCCCAGCGCACCAGCGGAATCGACGCTCGGAGCAGGTCTCTCCTCCTGGCTTCACGCCACAGGCGCCAGACCCTCAGGGCCACCTCCGCGCCGGAGCCTGTCCCGGTTTCGACGTACCGCTCAGGGTCGACTTCGACCACGGCCAGGTCGAAGCCTCGTCCGCGGATGTCCAACAGGGCTCGAACCATGCGTGGATCCGTCAGCGGAGAGACCGCCACCACCAGAGCCTGGGGCGGCAGGATGCGGGGCGGCAGAACGTCCAGGTCGGGCCGGGCGTAGCTGGTGACGACCTTGGTGTCGATGAGGGCGTCGAGGACTCGATACAGGTGACTTCTTCCCATGCCCGGGGCCAGCCACTGGAGGACGCCACCGTAGGCGATCAAGCCCACCCGGTCGCGCCGGCGCAGGAGATGCATCTCTGCCAGGGTCGCCGCTGCTCGACCCGCCGCTGCCATGGTCCCTTCGGCCCCAGGTCTCAGGCCGCCGAACGAGTCGACCAGAAGAATCAGGTCTGCGTTCCTCTCGGGGTTCTGGACGTTGACGTACGGCTGATGGCGTCGAGCCGTGACCCGCCAGTTGATGCGGCGCACCTGGTCCCCGGCTGCGTAGAGGCGGATGTCGGCGAACTCGAGACCCTCGGCCCGCTGGCGGGACAGTTGGTTTCCCACATAGACCTGGGTCTTCTGCGCCGACACACCGACTCGCAGGGGGCTGGCGGCGGGGTAGACGCGCAGGCCGACCGTTTCACCGCTGGCTCCGGTGGCCAGGAATACACCAAAGCGATGCCGGGCGCGGATCCTGACGGGGCCCACCACATGGGCCCCCCAGGTGCGACAAGCAACCTCCACAACTGCCGTCGCTCGGCCGCTACGGTCTGGCTCAAACGCGAACCGGGCCGGCGGATCAAGCGGCTCCAGCGCTTCCGGCAGATGGATGTCGCACAGGACCCTACCCCACGCGGCCGCCTTCGTGACGGACAGAGTGAGGGCAACCGTCTCACCTTCAAAGGCACGGTCGCGGTCGATGGCCAGGTTGACATGGCACGGAGCCTGACGGTCCAGTAGGAGGCCCCAGGCCAGGAAGACGGCGAGGGGCGCGGTGCAGGCCGCCAGCGCCGGGATGCCGAATGCGAAGGCGACCAGGCCACCGAGAACGACCAGGGCCGCCAGGCCACCCAGGCGATAGGTCGGGAATGCAGTCAAGTCGTATCCACCCTCAATGCACTACGACTGTAAGGTCCAACCAGGCAGCGCCCACTGCGGTCGAGCCAGGCCGGGTGCGTCTGCTCCGGGTCACCTCGCGCCCGCGGCCACGCCGCCATGCGCTGGTGCGAGGGGGAGCCTCGCCGAGGCGCCCCGTGGGTCGTTGGGCAGTCCCCGGGGAACATCTGCAAGATAGTGTCACTTGCACTCGTCGGGAATGTTCTGCTGGGTGACGGTGCCCGCGTGGACGGCGACTTGAACCCACTCCAGAGCTGGACTTCCGGCCGGATGGCGCGCCAACAGCACATAGGTACCTGGCGGCAACGTGAACCGATACTCGTGGTAGTGAGCTATCTCGACGCTGGTCACCTGGTCAGCGGGATACACGTTCGTGATGACGCCGTCCGCGGCCGTGCGGAATCGCATCGCGCCCCTGTAGACGATGACGGTCCCAGCGACGAACCCCCGGTCTTGCTTCGGGCGGAGAATTGGCAGGGCATAGCAGGCGTCGATGCCGCCGACCACCGCCCCATCGCCGTTCGGGATGGTTGACCGGTTAAGCACCGTCGGACTGGGCTGACACCCTGCCAAGCTCACGATCAGCGCCGCTGCGAGAGCGGAAACCAAGCAGATCCGTGGCACGACTCCGCTCCAGCGGGGTGACCACGGGCCCATGTCCATGAAGGTAGCGCCACCGTTGCGGAAACACAAGGACCATCGATCCGGTCCCACTCTGATCGCTCGAGCCGCGGCAGACCACTGGTCCTATCCGCGTGACTCCGATGGCGACATGCCGGACCGGGCGGCGCCGAGGGGAGTAGATTACTACCCCATCTTGAACTGTGGCGAGCTGCTGGCGCGAACAGACCGTCGATGAACCTCCAGGTAGCTGATGTCCAGCGCCGGGCGGAACTCGTCTTCGAGCAGGTCGAGCGGGCCGTGGTGGGCAAGCGCCCGGTGTTGGAGGTCGTCCTGATCGGGATGCTGGCCGATGGCCATGTCCTCCTGGAGGACTTCCCGGGCCTCGCCAAGACCCTGATCGCCAGATCCTTCGCCCAGGCTATGAGCCTTGACTTCGCGCGGGTCCAGTTCACCCCGGATCTCATGCCATCCGACATCACCGGGTCCACGATCTTCGACGAGCGCAGCCGCGACTTCGAATTCCGGCCCGGTCCCATCTTCGCCAATCTGATCTTGGCCGACGAGATCAACCGCTCCCCTCCGAAGACCCAAGCGGCTCTGCTGGAGGCGATGCAGGAACGCCAGGCGACCGTGGAGGGTGTGACCCACCAGTTGCCGCGGCCCTTCTTGGTTCTCGCCACCCAGAATCCGATCGAGTACGAGGGAACCTACCCGCTCCCAGAGGCGCAGGTCGACCGCTTCATCCTCCGGACCAGTGTCGGCTATCCGGAGAAGGGTGAGGAAGAGCACATGCTCAAGGCGCGGCTCGGGAGGGTGCAGGATGAGGTGCGCTTGGACGCGGTGATGGACAGCCGAGCTCTGCTGGAGTGTCAGGCGGAGGTGGAGACGGTGGCCGTCGCGGACGAGATGGTCACCTACATCACCGCACTGGTTAGAGCGACACGCGAGAACCCCAAGGTCCAGGTCGGCTCGAGTCCTCGCGGCAGCCTGGCCCTGCTGAAGCTAGCCCGGGCCAGGGCCGCGCTCAGCGGTCGTGACTTCGTTGTGCCGGAGGATGTCCAGGAATTGGCGATCCCAGCGCTGGCGCATCGACTGACCCTGCGGCCCGAGCTCTGGGCGCAGCGGATCCGATCCGCGGACATCGTCGCCGAATGCTTGCAGGCAGTGCCCGTTCCGCCAACTTTGCCCGCGGCTATGATGTCCGGCCCGGCGAACCGACAAGCTGGAGCGTGATGTGGCGAACCTGGCGCGGCCGGGCTCAGTCGCACGACGGCGCGACCGCCACCGTACTCTTGTGCACCGATCGGTGGGTGGTCCGAAGCCGGCGCCGCTACTAGTCCGAGCTTTGACATGTCGATGATCCTGGAGACACGCCCAAGCGCGGATGACCGCAAAGACCACGAGCCCGGTCGGTCAACTAGCGCTCGTTCTAGTACTATGTAATGGCTCACTTTTATGACTCCAACGAGGATGATATTGTGCTGCCGCAGGGTTGTTCGACCTGCAATTATGGCTGGGACGAGATCCTAACTAAGCACCCGATCAACTCGTGGGCGCCCATTCAGGAAACAATTGGCTATCGGTACCGTTGGTATAACGGTACACATTATGACTGTGGGGTCACCGTGTACGACTTGTCGCTGTACCAAACCGACGGATTGTGGGTTACCGCAGACGTTGTTGCCACAGCGAATCTTAGTGCCGTCATGGAGGGTGGGTATTCTCTACGCATCGTGACGGCATACTGCAATCGCTATTCTGGAGCGTGTCTGGCATTCGTAGGTAGCGGCGGCATAGGGTTCGCCGGGAGTGGGTCGTGATGAGCGCAAAGCCCCATATGCGGCCCCAGTTGTGGGGCGGCGGACCGCGTTTCCCCAGCCTAGAGGCAGAAGTGGCCTACTTCCGGGATGAAGTGGGCTTTGATGATGTTCACGTCGTCAACACGCCAGCTCTGGGTATTGAGGTGACTGTTTCGCACAGGAATTTGCCGCATGACACGCGTCTCCATGTTTTTGTAAGGGCCGACCCAGCCCTCGGACTCACGTGTACTCGGTTGCAGCCTAGTGGTGAGATGACTCCGGACTTTCCCGAGATCGAGATTCAGGAGGGGCTTGACACTACTGCACTAGTACCGCTGATTAAGTTCGGTCCTGAACATCAAGTTCCGTGGGTAGACCTCTACGCGCAGGCACATTTTGTCGACAAGCCTATGTACTCTGGGCTGCGCCGAGACTAAAGATGGGATCGACGCGGGAGATTGCCCGAACTGCCACACTGGCGCAACCCCATCTGGCCGGGTGCGCGCAAGCTCAAGCGCGAGGAACTGCTACAGGCAACAGAGGCAAAGCTGCACCCCATCGTCGAAGCGGTTGCCAAAGGCACGCTCGAGGGAGCAGCCAGGATCGGTCTGTGGGTGGGCAGAGGGGTCAACGATCACAAGGTAGGCCGAGGGGAGTGCCAGCCGCTGGTACGTAGCGACAGTGGCCCGGGGGATCGTCCGGGACGGCGGCATGCTCAAGCAGGTCCGACGAGCCAGGCCCCGCATGTCACGACGGCCTCGTTCGAGGGCTCGTGAGAGGTCGTAGCTCGTCTGAAGAGACCATGATCGACCTTGATGGGGAGCCGATCCGCTCCCGAGCGTCTGGAGCGTTATCTGGCGTCCTGCCGGTGGATTCTGAACCAGCCTCCCACGGGCCGGGCTTGCCTCCTTTGCTCTGCCGATTGCCAGCTGGCGACCGCTCGCTGACGCGCCTACGGCCTGCCTCTCGACAGCCCGCGCGTCGCACCTGAGGGCCAGCGGCCACTGGCGGAGATCATCCGACGACAAGGTTCCGTGTGACACCCCTCGGCGGCACTTCTATTCACGCGGGTCTACTGGCAAGGTAGGTTTGGAGATGGGTGCTTCTCGCTGGTGAGGTCGTGACCGGCTACCTGGTCCGCTCGGCTGCCCGCGCTGCCCGTGGTCGGAACGTAGAAGTAGGGCCCATTTGGACCTGCGGTTGCCTGATCCCCGCTGTGTCGGGGTGGGGTGAGACAGGCAACTCACCGGTCCTTGACAGGAAGCCCACCGCTGTGCGTTCTGTTCTCGCTCAGCGGTCTGGAGCGTGTCGATCTCCGCTAGCGGCAGCTCACTGTCGCGCTACCGATGTCGGGGCCGTTGCGGTAGGTCGCCTGGTCGTATTGATGCGCAGCATGGGGGGCATAGGTGACGCGGAACCATCGGTGCACGGCTTCGTGGTACTTGATCCCAAGCGCACAGAAGCTGGGGTCGACGAAGTAGGGTCCCGTCAAGGTGATCTCGAATGCGGCGGTACCGAAGGCTCGGCTTGGCCTCACCGCGACGACGGGGTGCCGCACCAAGAAGTGGACTCCCGCGGACGTCTCCATTGCCTTCACTGCCGCCTGCTCACCCTTGTCCAGCGTGGCCGATCTTGGGTTGGGCGTCGCTGATGTGCCCAGCGGAAAGTTGATGTGAATCGCTGAGCACCCAGTCATCATCACGAGGCAGGCGGTGACGGCCAGAACCCCGCCGGCTCGGCTGCAACGGCTAGCGCTGCTTCCGGCATGCGGTGGCCGATCGCGAAAACTCACGTCTCAGAGTCGAGGTCAGCGATCACCTCATCCAAGGGTCGGCCTCTCTGACCCTTGGCCACTTCGGCTTCGGCCAGGTTCATCGAGCCGACGTAGGACGGGTGCGTGGCAAGTATGTGATCCAGCAAGTCCCCGTCATCGTGGGCGACGCGGCCCGTGACTTCGGCGTTGAGAATGAGGTCTAGTTCATTCGTCTGCAGACGGCCCTCCAAAACCGTGAGCCGTCCCTGGAAGGCGGCGTGGGCCCGAGAGCCCTCGAGTTCGCCTTCGACGTGGTCGGGAAGACCGTCTGGCACAGCAGTCATGGGGCCGATGGTACCCGACCTGAAGGAGGCGGCACTTCCTTGGGTCCAGCCTGTACTCGCCCAAGTCGAGTCCCCGGCCCCAGGACAGAGGTCTGAGCGGTGATGCGGGAGGTCGTCCGAGTCGCCACCGCCAGCAATGGAAATCGCATAATGGGAGGGCTACTCGTGGTGCAGAATGCGACAGGTATCGTGGCCAGCACAATGACCTTCTTGACAGCAATTTTGACAGCAACGCGGACGAACACTGGCGGACTTTGGCGGACGGAGCGCGCGTCCTCGACTGCAGTTTTGAATTCGAAAGAGCCACTGGCGGACGACCACGAACGCGCTCAGGGCAATCTTTTAAGCCCAGGGTCGCAGGTTCGAATCCTGCTGGCGGCACCACAGTTCCGCTCTCAGAGCGGACGTTATTCCCAGGACGAGGTGCGCTTGGACTCCGTCATGGACGGCAGCACCCTTCTGGAATGCCGGGCTGCAGTGGAGACGGTGACCGTCGCGGCTGAGATGGTGAGCTACATCACCGCTGTGGTGAGGGCGCCGCGGGAGAAGCCGAAGGTGCAGGTCGGCTCCAGTCCCCGTGGCAGTTTGTCGTTGCTGAAGTTAGCGCGGGCGCGAGCTGCTCTCAGCGGTCGCGACTTCGTCGTGCCGGAGGATGTCCAGGACCTGGCGGTCGCGTCACGGGCGCATCGGCTGAACTTGAGTCCTGAGCTATGGGCGCTGCGGATCCGCCCCGCAGACATCGTCACCGAATGCGTTCAAGCGGTCCCTGTTCCCCCAACCTTACCGACCGCAATGATGTCCGGAACCGTCGACCGGCACTGATCCGATCTGGCGTCCATCAGGGATGGTCGTTCGACCTCAATCTCTCCATGTCGGTCTGCCGATGTCAGCCACAACTGGGGGCGCGCTCCGCTCGGGTGAGAAGCCTTGGAATAAAAGCCGCAACCCCGAGTTGTCGACTGAGGCCCGGGCACCACGACGCGGCCGCGC